>JBCCHI010000086.1:0-16973 GCA_039028815.1 Pseudomonadota bacterium | reverse complement strand
GATCCGTCGGAAGCGGCTCGTGTGCGGCCACGGCATCAAAAAAGATGCGATGCGCACGAGCGGTGGTGTCGACCGCGCCACGATCCCTGTAGTTCTCGTAGTTGGACCAGTCTGACAAAAGCGGTGAGTAAAAGGCTTGCTCGAAACGCGCCAGAGTATGCGCCGTGCCGAAGAAATGCCCGCCATGACCGACGTCCGAGATGGCATCGAGGCCAAGCGTGTCCTCTGTCACCTCCACAGGTTTGAAGAGTTCCGCGAACATTTGCAGCATCTCTATATCTATGATGAACTTCTCAGCCGAGGCCGTCAAACCCCCTTCGAGCCAGCCCGCACCATGCAGCACCAGATTCGCGCCGCCCATCAAGGCGCCCCAAAGTGACATCTGCGTCTCGTAGGCCGCCTGCGCGTCCGCGGCATTCGATGCCGTGACACCGGACGAACGCAAGGGCAATCCCAGCCGCCGCGCCAACTGGCCCGATCCAAAGGCTGCCTTGACATATTCCGGTGTTCCGAATGCGGGAGCGCCCGATCGCATGTCGACATTTGAGGTGAAACTGCCATAGCAGACCGGTGCACCAGGGCGCACGATCTGGGCCAGCGCCAGACCTGCCAGCGCCTCGGCATGTTGCTGAACCAGAGCGCCTGGAATGGTGACGGGGGCCATCGCCCCGGCAAGCGTAAACGGCGTTATAACGGTCAACTGTCCTGCGCGGGCGGCGTCAATAATGCCCCGGCACATGAGCAAGTCCAGCTGCAAAGGCGAGTTCGAGTTGGCGACGGAATAGCTCACCGGCCGGTTCGAAAACTCTTCATGGCTCAGGCCATGAACGATGCGCAGCATTTCATAGGCATCCGCCACAGCTTCGGTGCCACGAAAAAACACGAACGGCACCTTCTGGGTCAGCGTCAGGACAGAGCGCGTCATCGCGAAATGGCGCAGGTTCGGCGGAACATCCTGGGCCTCGACAAAGGGTCCGATCATGTGGATGACATCAAACGCCTGAGCGACCTTGCACAGGTTGTCCAGCGCCTCCAGCGTTCCCGGCCTGCGGCCTGCCTTGATGTCCGAGAAATTGGGCGTGCCGCCAGTCGTGCATATGCCGACATGGCCCTGACCAATCGTCACGTCCCGACCGTCGCCCTGCCCGTACAGCGTGACCTTTGACGGGGCCATGGCCATCAGTTCCATGACACGGTCGCTGTCGAACCGCACCACGCCATCGTCGGTTACGTCGAACCCACCGTCCCGATAAAGGCTCAACGCTTCGTCACTCAGAATGCGCAGGCCGATCTCTCGCAGGACTTTCAGCGCGGCATTGTGGATGGCGTCCACCTCGTCTTCGCTGAACTGTTCGACGGGCGGATAGGGGTTCACCCATTGCCGCCAAGCCGCGTCAAACGCCGTGACAGCGGGGCTTGCGCGTCTGGCAGATCGTCCGCGGCGTGCGGTAGCGCGCGTTTCGGTCATTCCGCCGCTGCCTCACGCAGCAATATGCCACGATAGCGATCCGCCGTGTCCGGCAACAGATCACGACCGGTAAAGCAGCGAAAGTAGGCCTCCAGATAACTCAGGCGTTGGGTCATTGATTCATCCTGTTCCATTCGGAGTGCATAGTATGACATCTGGGTCAAACAGATCACGCGGGCGCGAATGAACGCTTCGGTCTTTTCGTATCCGAACCGTTCGAAGAACTCGGCGACGGCGCTTATGCGTGAGTTGTCCTCTGCCCGAACGCGGGCCCAAAGCGTTTGATCATGCCTCGCCCAGTCGCGGACGGCCTGATCAAGATCCGGATCGAACCTTGTGTGATCCGTCCACACGGAAAACAGCGACAGAATGCCTTCATCAAGTGTTTTCACTCCGGCCACTGCGTCCAGCATCACGTTCGTATTCTGGTTGCGCCACCGATCGGTTATGGCGGCTAGCAGCGACTCCCGGCTGTCAAAATGCCAGTAAAAGCTGCCGCGTGTGACGCCAAGCCGTCTGGCAAGCACCGTGATCTGAACGGCGTCGATACCGCTTTCCACCAGCATCGCCTGAGCCGCATCAATCCAGTCGTCACGGCTGAGTCGGTCTGTTCGGGTCTGCGGGCGGGGGATCGACATGCCGACACCATACAGGGTTGCATGGAACCATACAAGGCTGTATTGTTTGGCGATGCCAGGAAGCCAGACCATACAAAACAAGTCTTCTGCGAAAGTGATTTCACGGGAATCGCTAACGTTTTCGCCGCGATTTTCACATGGGCACATGGCCTCCATCGCGGAGGTCACAGGGACCGGGGATGGAACCCGGCTAGGAACCGGATTTGCCCGCATGACAAAGGCCAGCATACCCTGGACGGTCCGGTATGACGAGGTTCTGGTCGTTCTGGAGGGTCAGATCACGGCGCGCACGGTCGACGGTGATCTGACCGCCAACCCGCAGGACTGCATCTGGCTGCCTGCGGGAACGCAACTGACCTACATTGCTGAAAACACGCTCGTCTTCTATGCGATCGAACCAGCCAACTGGGCGGAGAATGCATCTTGAAGATTGAACGTCTTCCCAAGGATGACAAGACAAACGGCTGGAGCGCCATTCTGCCGCAAAGATCCGCTCGTCCTGCGCTCTCAGGAGATGTCAAGGCGGACTGGGTGGTGCTGGGCGCAGGTTATGCCGGGCTGGCTGCGGCGCGAAGGCTCGCACATAACTGCCCGGACGAGCAGATCGTGGTGATTGATGCGGGCTCTGCGGGTGAAAACGCATCGGGACGCAACTCGGGTTTTGCGATCGACCTGCCTCACAATGTCGGGTCGTCACTGGATGAATTAGAGGGATCGCATCGTTTCATGCGACTGGCGCGCATGGCAATTGATCATCTCGAAGATGTGGTCGAGACGCATGAGATCGCGTGCGACTGGTCTCGTGCCGGCAAGTATCACACCGCCGTTTCTCAACGGGGCACGAAAGAGGTGCTGCTGCCTTTCCGGCGCGAGCTGGAGGCGCTTGGTGAACCTTATGAATGGATTGACGGGGACCAATTGCGGCAGCGCCTCGGCTCGCCGCATTTCACGGCGGCCGTCTATACGCCCGGTTGCGTGTTGATGAATCCGGCCGCGCTGACCCGGGGATTGGCAGATACGTTGCCGGATAATGTCACTCTTTATGAAAATTCGCCGGTTGTGGCAGCGGAGTTTCAGAATGGCGTGACTTTGACAACGCGCGACGGTTCGGTGCGGGCGCCCAAGATGATCATGGCAGCGAACGGGTTTTCCGAACAATTCGGATTTTACCGGCAGAAGTTCCTGCATCTGGTTGCACATGCAAGCCTGACGCGGCCGCTGACCGAAGCAGAGCGTGCGGTCTATGGTGTTCAGGCCGCCTGGGGTCTGACCCCGGTCAACGCGTTCGCCGGGATCACCATGCGCTACACAACGGATCATCGCATCCTGATCCGCCACGGGCTGAGTTACCGTCCCGGTCAGCGCCTGCGGCCGGGAGAGCACGATCAGGTTCGGCGCACGCACAAACGTCTGTTCGACAAACGGTTCCCTGGTCTTGATGCTGTCGGGATGGAGCACACCTGGTCAGGTTTTGTCTGCTTGTCGCGAAATGGAGCACCGGCCTTTGGACGGGTCGGGCCAAACATCTGGTCGGCTGTCTGCCAAAACGCCGTTGGCGTAACCAAGGGTACGTTCGGCGGCATTCTCGCCGCGGACATGGCCACCGGGCAGGACAATCCGCTCATTGCAGACATGGAAAGCCTGGGCGAACCTGACCCATTGCCCCCCCGGCCGTTTCTGGATCTTGGCGTGCGCGCTCGCTTTCAGTGGGAGCTGTTCACAAACCGGCACGAAGCCTGAAGCAGTCGGGCTGCGTCAGTCCGGTTTGCGAAGCGCGTCGCGGATTTCCTTCAGCACGTCAAGTTCCGTAGGCTCGGGGTCGTCCTCTTCTTCCTCGGCCCCTTCCTCAGCGCGATCCTTGATCGCGTTGACACTCTTGACCAGCAGAAAAACGACAAAGGCAATGATGACGAAGTTGATCACGGCCATGATGAACCGTCCGTACGCGAACACGGCTGCGCCGGCTTCGTCCGCGGCCGCAACGCTGGCGTAGTCAGTGCCATCGAGGGTGACGAACAGCCCCGAGAAATCTACCCCGCCGAGCATCAGGCTGATGACAGGATTCACAAGATCGGCGACCATTGAGGACACGATTGCGGTGAAGGCGGCGCCGATGATGATACCCACGGCCATGTCCATGACACTGCCACGCGCAATGAATTCGCGAAATTCCTGAAGCATATTGATCTCCTTGAATGGCCCATAGTTGCCGGGCGAAAATAGAAAAACTGGCGCGCGTGTTTACCCGGTCTTCTTCAGCTCTCGCTCGACCGCGCCCACGACGGTGCCAATGACCCGTTCGAGCAGCGCGGGGTCAAGCGCTTCTCCCATCACGCGGATCAGGGGTTCTGTGCCTGACTTTCGGATCAGAAGCCGGCCTTCTGTGCCAAATGTCTTTTCGGCGTCCGAAACAGCCTGTTGCACATGGTCGCTGGCAAGCGGGTCTTGCCCAGCCTGGTATCTGACATTCACCAGCTTTTGCGGGACCGGCGTGAACACACGCGCCAGGGTGCTGGCCTTCTGTTCCGTCTCGACCATTGCAGCCAGAAACTGCAGCGCGCCAATCAGTCCGTCACCCGTGGTCGCAAAGTCTGTCATTACAATGTGGCCGGACTGCTCGCCGCCCAGATTGTGGCCATCGGCCCGCATTTTCTCCACAACATAGCGGTCGCCGACGACGCTGCGTTTGAGGTCGATGCCCTTGCTGTTAAGATGGCGTTCCAGGCCAAGGTTGGACATCACCGTTGCCACCAGAGTGTTGCCCTGAAGCCGGTCTTCCTGCGCCCAGCGGGTTGCAATGAGCGCCATGATCTGGTCCCCATCGGCAATTGTGCCGGTTTCATCGACCAGAACCACGCGGTCGGCGTCTCCATCGAGGCAAACGCCCAGATCTGCACCGGTCTCCAGAACTTTGGCAGCCGCGGCTTCCGGGTGGGTCGACCCAACGCCGAGATTGATGTTTGTCCCGTCAGGAGACACGCCAAGTGAAATCACCTCGGCACCCAGTTCCCAAAGCACTTCCGGTGCAGCGCGGTAGGCGGCGCCATGCGCGCAGTCAAGCACGATCTTCAAACCATCCAGCCGCAAACTGGAGGGGAACGTCGTCTTCGCATATTCGACATATCGGCCACGCGCGTCATCTATGCGCCGGGCGCGTCCGATGTTCGCGGGATCTGCCAGCGCGACGCCATCGTTGACGAGTTGTTCGATTCCCGCCTCTGCCTCGTCTGACAACTTGAACCCATCGGGCCCAAAAAGCTTGATTCCATTGTCCTTCGCCGGGTTATGACTGGCCGAAATCATCACACCGACATCCGCGCGCAGCGAATGGGTCAGATAGCCAACCGCCGGCGTCGGGACCGGGCCCAGAAGAAAGACGTTCATGCCGGTCGATGCAAATCCCGCGGTCAGGGCATATTCAATCATGTACCCGGAAAGACGTGTGTCTTTGCCGATAACCACACGATGATCGGGCTGCGCGTCGCGTCGAAAGTAGCGTCCCGCCGCCGCGCCCAGACGAAGCGCCTGTTCCGCCGTCATCGGCCAGCTGTTTGCCTCGCCCCGTACACCGTCTGTCCCAAAGAGTTTCCTGCTGCTGTCCAAAGGAATCGCCTTCTACAAATTCGCCTCAAGGGGCAATAACACTTTGCGACATCTGATACCGCCACCCTTGATGTCTGTCCAACCCGTCTTGGGCAGCAGGGCCGGTTTGCAGCGGATGCCGACGCAGTCAGCCCGGCTGAACAAGGATTGCCCGAAAGTCGTTGACATTGGTCAGCGTGGGCCCGGTGACCACCTGGTCGCCGATCGCGGCGAAAAACCCATGCGCGTCATTTCTGGCCAGAGCCCGGGCCGGGTCCGCACCGGCCACCGCGGCCTTGGCCAGCGTGTCCGGCCCGATCAGCGCGCCGGCGACCTCTGCCGCGCCGTCGACACCATCCGTGTCGCAGGCAATGGCGTAGATCCCTTCAGCCCCCTCCAGGGCAAGCGCCAGAGCAAGCGCATATTCGGCATTGGGTCCGCCAATGCCGTCGCCGGTTCGGGTCACGGTCAGTTCTCCGCCGGACAGCAGCAGCACCGCCTGGTCGCCCTGCGCAGCCTTTGCCAGACCGGCATGGAGGCGCGCAACCTCTCGCGCCTCGCCTTCCAGGTCATCGCCAAGATTTCGGACTGCAAGACCGAATGGACGGGCCATCTCTGCCGCTGCGCTCAGGGACTGGGACGGCGCGGCATAGATCACGTTTTCCACCCGGCCAAGGCGCGGGTCATCCGGTGGCATCGGGTCACCTCCCTGCGTCAGAAAACGGGCGATCGACGTCGGAGGTGTCACGTTCCAGGCGTTCAGATGTTCCAGCGCCAGAGCTGCATCTCCGGCATCACCAACCGTTGGACCGCTGGCGATGTCGCCCGGATTGTCGCCCGGAACGTCCGATATCATCAGCGCAAGCATGCGCGCCGGGTGGGCCGCCGCAGCCAGCTTGCCTCCCTTCACATTGGAAATCTGCTTTCGAATGCCGTTGAGCACGCCAATGGGCGCACCGCTTGCCAGAAGATCATCGGTCAGCGCTTGCTTTTCGTTCAACGTAATCCCGCCCGCCGGGGCCATCAGCAGAGCCGAGCCTCCGCCAGAGATCAGGGCGAGCACAGTGTCATCTTCGCCCAGTTCCGCGAGCAGCTCCAGCATGCGTCGCGTGGCGTTCATCCCGGCCTCGTCAGGCACGGGGTGAGCGGCCTCCACGATTTCGATCCCGGTGCAGGGGCGGGCATAGCCGTACCGCGTGATCACCAGTCCTTCGCAGGGTCCGTACTTTGCCTCGACCGCTTCCGCCATACGGGCGCTGGCCTTGCCCGCGCCAACCACAATCAACCGCCCGTCTGGTTTGTCTGGCAATACATCGCCCAGCGACTGCATGGGGTCCGCCACTTCGACGGCCCGGTCAAAAAGGCCGCGCAGAAAAACAACCGGATCGGGGATCATGTCTGTCTCCTCTTCGTCCGCGCGGACTGTAGCGCGACCACCGCCAAGAGCCAGCCCCGAGATGACCGTGCCGAAAGACCCGTGATTGACAAACTGCGGATCACGCGCGACAGACGCGGCATGCTCGCAGCGTTTCTTCAGGTCGGTCTAGGCGGGGCCATCGGCTCGGTCCTGCGATTCGGGATGGGGCTTGCTGTTGTCAGGGCGACCGGCACGGCCTTTCCGCTTGCTATTCTTCCGGTCAACATAATCGGTTCCTTCCTCATGGGATTTCTGTTCGTGCTTCTGGAACAGCGCGGGATGACCCATTTTGGCCCGTTTCTGCTGACCGGGGTTCTGGGTGGATTCACCACCTTTTCTGCGTTCTCTCTTGAGACGTTCACACTCTATGAGCGGGGAGATCTGTTTTTGGCGATCATCTACGTCCTGGCATCGGTTGTCCTGTCTGTGCTGGGTCTTGCGCTTGGCGTCTGGGTCGCACGGGAAGGACTCGCATGAGTGGTGTCCAGAGCGTCGAAGTGACGGAAGACGAAGGCGATCAGCGCCTGGATCGCTGGTTTCGCCGGCATTTCCCACATGTGCCGCAGGGTCGCATCGAAAAGATGTGCCGCAAGGGCGAGCTGCGTGTCGATGGTGGGCGGGTCCGGGCCAAGACGCGTCTGCTTCCCGGTCAGATCGTGCGTGTGCCGCCATTGCCCGTCTCAGCGGCGCAGTCACCGGAGTCGCCGGCTGTGTCAGACAGCGATGCCAGACTGCTGCAAGAGGCTGTGCTCTACCGCGACGATTACATCCTTGCGCTCAACAAACCACCCGGACTTGCCGTGCAGGGCGGCAGCGGGCAGCGCAGACACGTTGACGGGCTGGCGGCCGCGCTGCGCTTTGACAGCGAGGAAAATCCGCGTCTCGTGCACCGTCTCGACAAGGACACGTCCGGCGTTCTGCTGATGGCGCGCTCGCGCAGCGTCGCTGCGGCTTTGACCGCCGCGTTCCGCAGGCGCGACACGCGCAAAATCTACTGGGCCGCAGTGGCCGGAGTGCCGTCGCCCCGCAATGGTACGATCCGCTATGGACTGGTCAAATCCAGCGGACACAACGCACAGGGCGCAGGAGAAAAGATGCACTGCGTGCATCCCGACGAGGTCTCCGATGTCTCAGGCGCGAAACATGCCACGACCGATTTCGCGGTGATCGAAGCCGCCGGTTCGCGGGCCGCCTGGCTGGCATTGGTGCCGGTCACAGGCCGCACGCATCAGCTGCGCGCGCATATGGCAGAACTCGGACATCCGATCGTCGGCGACGGCAAATACGGCGGTTCGGGACAAGTCAATCCTGGCGATGGCTGGGGGGCACAACTCGGGGGTGAAATCAGCAGGAAACTGCATCTGCACGCCCGCACGATCCGGTTTCGGCATCCGGTCACTGGGGCCGAGCTGACCCTGACGGCCCCATTGCCCCCGCACATGGAAAAGACATGGTTCTTTTTCCATTGGGATGCACGGTCTGCGCCCCTCGATCCATTTGTCGATTTGCCGACATGAGCGCAGATCTGCGGCTTGTCATTTTCGACGTGGACGGCACGCTTGTCGACAGTCAGGCGGACATTCTTGCGGCCATGACCCAGGCTTTTGAGCGCGCGGATCTTGTCCCGCCTTCCCGAAACGCGATCCTGTCGATTGTTGGCCTTTCACTGGATCACGCCATTCTGCGTCTTGTCCCGGATGTGCCTGCCGATGTTTTGGGTCGCATGGTGGACTGGTACAAGGAGGCCTATGTCGGCCTCAGGGCCAAAACCGGTGCCGCGCACTCTTCTCCGCTTTATCCCGGCGCGCGCGAAACGATCGGGGCGCTTTCGGGTGATCCCGGCGTTTTGCTGGGCGTTGCAACCGGAAAGTCCAGGCGCGGTCTGGACAAACTGATCGAGGCCCATTCACTGCTCGATGTCTTTGTGACTCTGCAAGTCAGCGATCACCATCCGTCAAAGCCGCATCCCTCGATGATCGAGGCCTGTCTTGCCGAAACAGGTGTTCTGCCGAAGAATGCGGTCATGATCGGTGACACCAGCTTTGATATCGATATGGCTCAGGCGGCCGGAGTGCCGGCGATTGGCGTCACATGGGGGTATCATCCGCGGCCGGCTCTGGCGCATGCCGACGTTGTTGTCGACCGGTTTGCGGACATCCGCGATGCGCTTGATCTTGTCTGGAGGCAGGCAGGTTGACCGGTTGGGCGGCCAGGCGCTTTTGGGATGCGGCGTCCGTTTCCGAGCTTGAGGGGGGATTCGGCGTCAGACTCGATTCGCGCCCGGTGCACACCCCCGCAAAGACCGTGCTGATCGTGCCAACGCGGGCGCTTGCGCATGAAATCGCATTGGAATGGGATGCGCAGGACGGAGAGGTGCAACCCTACTCGATGCCGATGACCCGCGCAGCGAATGCCGCCATAGACAAAGTGCGACCTCAGCGGGCGGAGGTGGCGCAGCTGCTTCTCGACTACGGCGGGTCCGATCTGGTGTGCTATCGCGCCGACGGACCGCAGTCGCTGGTTGAACGCCAAAGGGCGTGCTGGGACCCGGTGCTGGACTGGACCGCAAAGCGGTTCGGCGTGCGCCTGAAGACGGTCGCAGGTGTGATGCATGTTGCCCAGGATCCGCTTGCGATGCGTCGCTTTGCCACTGAAATCGATGCATTGGACGATTTTGCTTTGACCGCCTTTCACGATCTTGTGACTCTTTCCGGGTCTCTCGCCATCGGGTTTGCTGCGCTTGAAGGATGGCAAACGCCGAATGAGTTGTGGCAGATATCGCGTGCAGACGAGATCTGGCAGCAAGAGCTATGGGGCGAGGATGAAGAAGCCGCCAGGGCCGCAGCGTTGAAAGGGGCAGAGTTTTCGCGTGCCAAGACGTTCCACGACTTGTCGCGCCCGCCTGTTTCCGCGCCGCAAACACCCCCGGATTCTGCCTAAATCCTAGGCGAAGAGGCGGTAAATTATCCACACAGGCCTTGACCTTCTTTCCCGAATACACACACACTCTGGCCCACTGAATGAAGGCATGCCCTTCTCAAAGTATCGTCCGGCCTCGTGCGAGGCTGAAAACCGTTCTGCAAAGAGCGGGCTATCAGGAAGAGGTAAAAATGAATAAATCCGTAATTCTTGGCGCGCTGACGGTCGCTGGCCTATCGGCTGGCGCTGCGGCGGCTGGCACGGTCGATGATGTGAAAGCACGCGGCACTCTAAACTGCGGTGTGACCACCGGCCTCGTCGGCTTTGCTGCGCCAGACGCCAACGGCGAATGGGACGGCTTTGACGTCGGAGTTTGCCGTGCTGTCGCGGCTGCTGTTCTGGGAGACCCCACAGCCGTCGAATTCGTGCCAACGACCGGCAAGACGCGCTTTACCGCGCTGGCTTCGGGCGAAATTGATATGCTTGCCCGCAACACCACCTGGACGTTTTCGCGTGATGTCGATCTGAAGTTCGAATTCGTCGGCATCAACTACTACGACGGTCAGGGCTTCATGGTGCCCAAGGAACTTGGGGTCAGCTCCGCAAAGGATCTCGACGGGGCGACCGTCTGCATCCAGACCGGCACCACAACCGAGCTCAATCTGGCGGACTTCTTCCGCGCGAACAACATCAGCTATGAGCCGGTGCCGATCGAAACAAACGCGGAAGCGCAGCAGCAGTATCTTGCCGGTGCATGTGACGTGTACACGACGGACGCATCCGGTCTGGCGGCAACACGCGCGGCGTTCGAAGATCCTTCGGCGCACGTTCTTCTGCCAGAGATCATCTCGAAGGAACCGCTCGGGCCCCTGGTTCGCCATGGCGACAACGAATGGGGTGATCTGGTGCGCTGGACTTTGAACGCACTGATCTCTGCCGAAGAGCTGGGTGTCACCAGCGCCAACATCTCGGACATGGCGTCGACTGCGGGCGACAACCCCGAGATCAACCGTCTGCTCGGCACCGAGGGCAATCTTGGCGAAATGCTGGGGCTTGACCCGGATTGGGCGGTCAAGGCCATTTCCGCTGGCGGCAACTACGGCGAACTGTTCGAAAAGAACATTGGTGAAAACACACCGGTCGGACTTGCACGTGGTCTGAACGCGCAGTGGACAGATGGTGGTCTGCTCTACTCGCCGCCCTTCCGCTAAGGGCTGAAACAAGAAGGGCGCGGATTTCCGCGCCCTTCGTACTTTATCATACGACGACCAGCCAACGGCAATGCGCCGCACAACAATCCAACCGGCTGGCAACAGGGACGCTTCTCATGACGACACTAACCGACCCTCCTCAGGGCTCGTTTCGACTGTCCATGCTCCTGAACGATACGCGCTATCGTTCCTACACCTTCCAGTTCATCGCCTTGCTGGCACTCATCGCGAGTTTCGCATACCTGGGCTCTAACCTTGTCGAGAACCTGCGCGCCGCGGGTCTGAACATCTCGTTTGAGTTCCTGCGCGAACCGGCGGGCTACGACATCAACCAGCGCCTGATCGAATACAATAGCCAGAGCTCGCACTGGCGGGCGGCCATGGTCGGTATTCTGAACACGCTTCTGGTGTCATTTCTGGCCTGCGTCACAGCGACGATACTGGGGGTTGTCGCCGGTGTTCTGCGGTTGTCGAACAACTGGCTGGTCAGAAAGCTGATGTCGATTTACGTCGAAGCGTTTCGCAATGTTCCGGTGCTGATCTGGATCATCATCATTTTCACTATCATGACCGCTGTGCTGCCTGCCCCCCGGGCTTTCCGGGGCGACGATGCAACCGCCTCCATGCTGTTCGATTCTGTTGCATTTACCAGCCAGGGCGTCTTTGTGCCCGGACTTGTCTTCGGAACGGGTGGTCTGGTTGTGGTTCTGACGTTGCTGGCATCGATTGTCGGCGTATTTGCGTACCGGAAATACCGCGTCAAGAAACTGTACGACGAAGGCAAGGTCCTGCCAGGTTGGATCACCTGGGCGATCCTGATCGTGCCGACATTGGTCGTGTTCCAGGGGTATGCGCTGACCGCAGGAAACCAGGAAAACCGATTTCTCGTACCCACAGACCTCGCTGCCGGGGCGACGACGCTCGACGCCTTCGGAGAGCGGCTGGTCGCTGATGAACAAAACGTAGCCTACTGTTCGGTGAACGGCTCGACCGCGTCATCGGTTGGCAAGTCGATGATACTCGGTCTGCCGGCTGTGGGACTTCGCAATCCCGACGCCGTTCGCATGAAATCATCCTATTACGCGACGGTTGACGCAGCCCAGCCCGGATTGGCTGATGGCACGTGCAACATGCTGGTGGCTCCTGCGGCGCAGGCCGAACAGATCAGCGCGCAATCCGATGGTGCGCTTTCGGTTCTTGAAACCAACGTCAAGAACGGTGCGCCGATTGCATTGAACCTGCCCTACCTGGCCAACTTTCGCTTCACCGACGGGATCACCGTCCGCGGCTCGCTGATCGCGCTCTGGTTCGCTCTGGCGATCTACACAGGCGCCTTCATCGCCGAGAACGTGCGCGCGGGTATTCAGGCGGTATCCAAGGGACAGACCGAGGCCGCGGCTTCGCTGGGGCTGCGCCCGGGGCGGATCATGAACCTCGTGGTTCTGCCGCAGGCGTTGCGCGTGATCATTCCACCGCTCATTTCGCAATACCTGAACATCACCAAGAACAGTTCGCTGGCCATTGCCGTGGGCTACATGGACATCACCGGCACGCTGGGTGGCATCACGCTGAACCAGACAGGGCGGGCCATCGAGTGCGTGCTGCTTCTGATGCTGTTCTATCTTACGATTTCATTGTCGATTTCGGCGGTGATGAACCTCTACAACAACGCCGTCAAGTTGAAGGAGCGCTGAGATGTCCGACCGTTCCTCTCACCGTACTGAACCGTTCGTACGCACCGATATGCTGCCGGAACAGGCACCGCCGGCGGCGCAATCCGGGGTGATCAAGTGGTCACGGGAAAATCTGTTTTCCAGCACATCGAACACGATCCTTTCGGTTTTGTCCGCGATCGCGATCTATTACATCGTTGTGTCGTCCGCACCCTGGCTGCTCAATGGCGTCTGGAATGCGGATTCAATTCGCCAGTGCCGGGAGATACTCGATGGCAGGGTGGGCGGCTGTTTTGCCGTTCTGACCGAGCGGTGGAATCAGCTTTTGTTCGGTTTCACCTACCCCGATGATCAGTACTGGCGGCCCACACTGGCCTTTGTGCTGCTGCTTGTGGCGGCGGCACCGGTCATGTTCTTCAAGTATCTGCCCAGCAAGATGCTGTATTTCACTGCGATCTATCCCTTTGTCGCATACTGGCTGATCTGGGGTGGGCCAATCCTGTCACCAATCTTTGCGTTTCTCGGGTTTGTCGTGGGCTACCTGGTCTGGAACCAACTGGTGAACCGGTCCTTCGCTGCGGGTTTCTTTGGCGCGATTATCGCGGCTTTCGTAACCTGGGCCATCGGCGGCATGATCACCAGCGCGCTCGGGGCAGGCGAACCCATGCTCAGCGCCGTACCCTCGCGCGACATGGGTGGATTCATGCTGAACCTCATACTGGGGACGGTCTGCGTGTCGCTCTCGCTGCCGCTCGGCATTGCGCTGGCCCTCGGCCGGCAATCAGGCTTGCCCATCATCAAGTGGATCTGCGTGATCTTCATCGAGTTTGTCCGCGGTGTGCCGCTGATCACGCTTCTTTTCGTTGCGAGCGTGGTTCTGGCGTACTTCTTCCCGCCGAATGCGACGATCGACCTGATCCTGCGGGTGATCATCATGATCACCATGTTCTCTTCGGCCTATATCGCCGAGGTTATTCGGGGCGCACTGGCCGCCCTGCCGCGCGGTCAATACGAGGCAGCAGACAGTCTGGGCCTCGATTATCCGCAAGCCATGCGGCTCATCATTCTGCCGCAGGCGCTCAAGATCTCGATCCCGGGTATCGTGAACGTGGCGGTGGGCCTTTTCAAGGACACCACCCTGGTCTCGGTCATTTCCATGTTCGATCTTGTCGGCATGATCCGGGGTCCGATCCTTGCATCGACAGAGTGGAACGGCGTCTACTGGGAACTGTTCCTGTTCGCAGCATTGCTGTTCTTCATCGTGTGCTACGGCATTTCACAATACTCGCAATGGCTCGAACGCGAGCTTGCGACAGATCACAGATAGGAGGGGCCCGTGGCGGAAACTGCTCAAATGCAAGTCTCTGACGAGGTTGCGATCCAGATTGAAGGCATGAACAAGTGGTACGGCACGTTCCACGTTCTGCGTGACATAAACCTGACGGTTTACACCGGAGAGCGGATCGTGATCGCCGGTCCGTCGGGGTCCGGCAAGTCGACCCTCATTCGATGCATCAACGCGTTGGAGGAACATCAGCAAGGCAAGATTGTCGTGGACGGCACGCTGCTGTCGTCTGATATCAAGAACATCGACACGATCCGGTCCGAGGTCGGCATGGTGTTCCAGCACTTCAATCTGTTCCCGCATCTCACGATTCTGGAAAACTGCACACTGGCCCCGATCTGGGTACGCAAGACGCCCAAGAAAGAGGCCGAAGAAACCGCGATGCACTTCCTCGAAAAGGTGAAGATCCCCGATCAGGCGCTGAAGTATCCCGGTCAGCTGTCTGGCGGTCAGCAGCAACGGGTGGCCATTGCCCGCTCGCTCTGTATGCGCCCGCGTATCATGCTGTTCGACGAACCGACATCGGCGCTTGATCCTGAAATGATCAAGGAAGTTCTGGATACGATGGTGGAACTGGCCGAGGAAGGCATGACCATGCTGTGCGTGACGCACGAAATGGGGTTTGCCCGGCAAGTCGCCAATCGCGTGATCTTTATGGATCAGGGTCAGATTGTGGAGCAGAATGAACCGGAAGAGTTCTTCAACAATCCGCAGAGCGACCGGACGAAGCTGTTCCTGAGCCAGATCCTCGGGCACTGACGCGTTTCAGACCCAGGCACGCCGCCGGTCACGCAAAATTTGCACCCGGCGGCGCATTTCATCCGAAATGTCTCCCGGACGCGGCACGTCGCGCAGGGTGGTCGTCAGATACGACGGCACCGGTCCCCGCTGTCTGTGCCAGCGCAGATTCCCCAGCACGCCAGCCGCTTCGGCTGGCAAACGCTCCGGTATGTCGATGCCGTTCAGCGTGGCCCAGACACCGGCCCAAAGGCGCCCCACGCTCCAGGGGTTGTATCCTCCACCTCCCAGCACGAGAAACCGGGGCGCAAGTGGCATCAGCGCGCGCGTGGCGTCCCAATGCGCATTGTTGGACAGCTCCAGACGTGCAAGCGGATCTTCGCGAACCGCATCGGCACCGCATTGCAGGATCACAACTTCGGGCGTGAAGGCCTGAACCGCTGGCAAAATGACCTCTTCAAGGGCCAGAGCAAACGCCGCATCTCCTGTCCCGCGCGGCAGGGGGAGGTTCAGCGCCTGTGCGCCTGCGCGGTCGTCCAGCTCGCCGGTAAAGGGCCATCGGCGCTCTTCATGCGTCGAGACCATAAGCACCCGGGGGTCGCCATGGAACGCCTCTGCCACGCCGTCGCAATGATGGGCGTCAATATCGACATACGCGATACGCGTGAATCCCCGGGCCTGGCATGACGTGATGGCTAGAACCGGATCGTTCAGATAGCAAAATCCACTGGCCTGATCAGCTCTGCCGTGATGCGTGCCACCGCCCGGATTGTAAACGATGCCGCCATGCGCAAGCAGTTCCACACCCAGAAGGGACCCACCGGCCGCCGTGGCCGGTCGACGATAGATATCGGGAAACACCGGATTGCTGAGCGTACCGATCTGGTGGCGGATGCGGATTGCGTCACTGATCGTTCCCTCTCTTTCGGCCAGCTGCAATGCGTTCAGATACGCCCGCGTGTGAAAGGCGATCAGAGCGGCGGGTTTGGCCTTTGGGCTGGTGCGAAACTGATCCGCCGGCAGCCAGCCCAGAGCGCGCGACAGATCCATGACCGTCGGCACCCGCGGGATACTGAGAGGATGCCGGGCCCCGTAACTGGACCCGCGGTAAATCTCTGATCCTATGAAAAGAGGTTTGTCCATCCTGGGCAGATAGGCGCACGGTTGCCAGCGGAAAGGGTCAGGCGCTCAGGTCGCGTGGAATGACGAAATCAATGACCTGCCCGCCACCGGGGGCGGCGCATGACCAGTCGGGCACGTCAAATGCGACCACCAGCGTGGCGCATGTCGGATAATCATGAAAACGCGGATGGTCCGGGGCTCTGGCAACGAGTGTTGCGGCGAAGTCCGCAATTCCCGGATTGTGCCCGATCATGAGCACCCGATCCCCCCGGGCCGCGCGCAGCGCATCCAGCATCTGACCATCGGACGCATGATAAAGCTGCGGCAGAAGGTCGGGCGTCAGGCCAAGCCTGAGCCCTGCCATCGTCTCTTGTGTGCGCCGCGCGCTTGATACCAGCGCCTGGTCCGGCACATGGTCCTGCGCGCGCAGCCAGTCCCCCAACGCACGTGCAGAGCGTTGACCACGGCTGTTCAGAGCCCGCTCGTGATCGGACAGCGTGGGGCTGTCCCAGCTTGACTTCGCGTGCCGCATGAGGATCAGCCGCCGCATCGACGCGTCATCCTTCCCGGATCATCGACCCGGCGCCGTGATCGGTAAAGAGTTCAAGAAGCACCGCGTTGGGCGTGCGTCCGTCCAGAATGACCGCCGCGCGAACGCCGCCGCGCAGCGCCGCCAGCGCCGTCTGGGTCTTGGGGATCATGCCCCCTGCAATCACGCCGGTTCGTGTCATCTCTTCGATTTGCGAAGACGTGAGTTCGGTCAGCACAGCGCCATCGGTGTTTTGCACACCGTCGATATCGGTCAGCAGGAGCAGACGATCGGCGCGCAGGGCCGTGGCGATGGCGCCGGCGGCGGTGTC
>JBCCHI010000085.1:0-17147 GCA_039028815.1 Pseudomonadota bacterium | reverse complement strand
TGTATCAACAGGGTGTCGGGTGCCTGGACTGTCACGATGCCCATAGTGGTGAGCTTTACGCGGACGGAAACGCGGTTTGCACGCAATGCCATGCTCCGGACGGCAATGACAGGTTTCCCGGTCTCGCTCTCAAGGTTTACGATGATCCCGCCCATCACTTTCACCCGGAAGGATCAGCCGGAGCGCAGTGCAGAAACTGCCACATGATCGAACGGCCCTACATGGGAATCGATTGGCGACGCGACCACAGTTTCCGCGTTCCGCGCCCTGATCTGAGCGCCGTGACCGAATCGCCGGACGCCTGCACGGATTGCCACACGGACCAAAGCCCGGCCTGGGCCGCCGCCGAGATCGCCAAACGCCATCCGGACGCCGCCGCGCGACCGAGTTTCGGGCCGACTCTGGCGGCGGGCCGTGCGGACCCCGCCGGGACAGCCGCGGATCTCGCCGCACTTGCGATGGACGCAGAGCAGGCGGGGCTGGTCCGGGCGACGGCGCTTTGGCTGTTGTCGCAAGGCGCCGGGCCGGACGCGGCGGATCAGGTTGCGCCGCTGCTCGAAGACGACGACGCGCTTGTCCGGGCCGCAGCGATCGGCGCGCAGAACGCAGCACTGCCCCAGATCAGGGTGCAGCGTTTGCTCGATCGGCTGGGCGATCCCGCGCGTATGGTCCGCATCGAGGCGGCGAAGGCGATGCTGAATGCGCCGATCGCGCGCCTGCCGTCGCGTTTCGAGTTCCTGATGCAGCGCGCCATGGGGGAATGGCGGGACTCGTTGCAGGCGCGGATCGACTTTCCGGAAACACACATGATCTTAGGGGGAATGGCGCTGACCATGCGCAACATTCCGGCCGCGCTGCAGGCGTTTCGGGAAACGGTCACAATGGATCCCCAGCGTGAAGAGGCATGGATCATGCTGGCCCGCATTACCGCCGCCGTGGATGGGCCCGGGGCGACACTGGACATCCTGCAAGAAGCCCGGGAGGCGTTGCCCGACAGTACCGCGCTGCGCGACCTCAGCGAGGCTGTTCGCGCAGAATAAGCTCCAGCGGCGCAGTGCGGATCGCCGCACCTCGCTTGCGATTGTCGTATGCGACCGTGTGGGGATCGCGTTGCCCACTCGACAAGTCACAGCAAAAGACCAGATAAAGCTGCACACGGCAGACCTGCCGCACAGCAAGCAATCTCAGTCATCGCACCGAGGATTCAAGCCAGCAATGCCCAGAGACACAAGCCGAGATCCCCGCTACGATATCCTGTTTGAGCCGGTCAAAATCGGGCCTGTAACCAGCAGGAACCGGTTTTACCAGGTCCCGCACTGCAACGGTATGGGACGCATGTTTCAGGATGGAATGATCGCCATGCGTGGCGTCAAGGCCGAGGGTGGATGGGGCATTGTGGCAACCGAACAATGCGAGTTTCATCCGACCTCTGACGTGACGGGCTACACTGAGGCCCGGCTGTGGAGCGCGCGGGACATCCCCTATCTCGCGGGCATGTGCAACGCGGTTCATGAACACGACGCGCTTGCCGCCATCGAGTTGGTCCACAACGGATATCAGGTGGCCAATCTCTACAGTCGCGAAGTCCCCCTCGCGCCCGGCCACCGTCCGGTGTCCGCCAACAACAGCCCGGTGCAGGCCCGCGCCATGGATCTTGAAGACATTCGCACATACCGACGCTGGCACCGTCAGGCGGCCTTGCGCGCCAGAACCGCCGGATTTGACATTGTGGTTGTGTATGCCGGACATGATCTGGCCATGCCCTCGCATTTTCTGTCTCGACGGCACAATCAGCGGATGGACGAATACGGCGGCAGTCTGGAGAACCGGCTGCGGCTTTTGCGCGAGGTGTTGGAAGACACGCGTGACGCGGTTGGCGACTCGATGGGCGTGGTCGCGCGGTTCGCTGTCGACGAAATGATGGGGCCGGACGGGCTGGAATGGCACACAGAGGGGCGTGAGGCCATCGAGATGCTGGCAGAACTGCCCGACATGTGGGACGTCAATGTCAGCGACTGGAGCAACGACTCGAAAACCTCTCGTTTCGCGTCGGAAGGCTATCAGGAAGACTATATTTCGTTCGTCAAGAAGGTGACGACAAAACCGGTTGCCGCCGTCGGCCGGTACACCTCGCCCGACACGATGGTCTCGGCAATCCGACGGGGCACCGTTGATGTAATAGGAGCCGCGCGCCCCTCCATTGCGGACCCGTTTCTGCCCCGCAAGATCGAAGACGGCAGGCTTGAGGACATTCGAGAATGCATCGGCTGTAACATCTGCGCGGCGTGGAACAATCTGGCTGCACCGACGCGCTGTACCCAGAACCCCAGCTTTGGCGAAGAGTGGCGGAAAGGATGGCACCCCGAGATCATCCCGCCCAAGGACAGCAACGCGCATGTCCTGGTTGTCGGGGCAGGTCCTGCCGGACTGGAAGCCACACACGCGCTTGGCAAGCGCGGCTACCGCGTGACGCTGGCCGAGGCCCGTGACGCACCCGGTGGACGTGTGAGCCGCGAAAGCGCCCTGCCCGGACTGAACGCCTGGGCCCGAGTACGTGACTATCGTCTGGGCCAGATCGCGCCCATGTCACATGTGGAGATGTACCTCGAAAGCGACCTGAGCCCGGAGCATGTGCTGGAGTTCGGGGCCGATCACGTGGCGCTGGCCACCGGGGCGATCTGGCGCCGGGACGGGGTCGGTCGATATCTGAACGTGCCTCTTGCCGGCGCAACCCCGGACCGGTCGTTCAGCCCGGACGACATCATGGACGGCGCACGTCCGGCAACAGATGCGGTCGTCGTCTACGATGACGACCATTATTACATGGGATCAGTGATGGCGGAACTTCTGGCGGCAGAAGGCTATCGCGTCACGTTTGTCACGCCGGATGCCTTGGTTGCCAGCTGGACAGCATACACGCTGGAACAGGGCCATATCGAACGGCGCCTTCTGAATCTGGGCGTTGAACTGCTGACGCGCCACGCCATCGTGGAGATCGGCGACACGCACATTCAACTGGCGGACGACATGACCGGAAAGCAGATCACCCGCGAAGGGGCGCTGGTGCCGGTGACAATGCGCCTGCCCAGGGATGATCTTTTCCATTCGCTCAGGGCGATGCCCGACGCGTGCAACGCCGCCGGCCTTACGTCGGTCCGCCGCCTGGGCGATTGCTTCGGTCCCGCAACAATTGCCGCTGCGGTCTATGAAGGCCATCGTTACGCAAGGGAATTCGACACCGAGACCGATCCTGACGATGTGCCGTTCAAAACCGTGTCCCACGTTCTTGAGCTGGGTGGCTGATCTCCGGTCAGAGCGCCGACGCCCGCACCGCATCCTCGTTCATACTGATTCCCAGGCCGGGCGCGCGTGGCACGGATGCAAAGCCGTCTTTGATTGTATAGTCGCATGATGCGAGTTCCGAACCCAGCTCAAGGTAGTCGTAGTAGAGTTCGGCATAGACCGCATTCGGCATGACGGCGCAGACATGCAGCATGGCCAGAAACGCGACTGTCGTGCTGTTCCAGCTGTGCGGAGATATCTTGAGTCCGTGCGCTTCGGCCAGTGCGCCGATCGCGAGCATTTCCAGAATGCCGCCCGCCCCTGCAATGTCCGGATTGAGCACATCGGCCGCCTGCTTCATGATCACATCTCGAAAATGCGTGAGGCCCGCCTGACGCTCGCCCGTGGTGATCCGGCTGTTGGTCCTGGCCCGGAATGTGGCCATCGCGTCCAGGTGCTCGCCTGCCACCGGCTCTTCGATCCAGTAGGGATCGTATCGCTCGAACAGGCGGGCGGCCTGCAGGGCATGAGGCAGATCCTTCTGGACCGCGAAATCAAGCATGATGTCCACATCCGGCCCAACGGCCTCTCGCGTCAGCCTGACACAGGCCTCAGCCTCGGACATCACGGCGCGGCGCAACGGGTAGATCTTAACCGCTCGGAAGCCCTCGGCGACCATCCTCGAGCAGCGCCGCGCAACCGCATCTGCGCTTTGCACCGGGGAATCCCATGCATTCGCATATAGCGGAATGCTGTCGGTCAGCGCACCGCCCAGAAGCGCGTGAACGGGCTGGCCGAGCGCCTTGCCCAGAAGGTCCCACAGGCCGATTTCAAGCGCACTGACAGCACAGGCGAAGTCGATTCCCGGATGCCTGTCATACATGGGCGTTGCAACGCGGTGAAGAAACCCGCGCGGCGTGGCGTCTTCCATCTGACACAGGGCGGTCCCAAGCGCCTTGATGATTTCGCAGATGGCACCCTGCCGGTGTTCAAGCAGATAGGCCTCTCCCCACCCGGTCAGACCGCAGTCCGTCTCCAGCTTGACGAAAATGACGATCTGGCCCTTTGACCAGCCATCGGAACTCGGCCTGGGGCCGATGAGAAACGGGGTCACATGAACAACTCTCATGGCTCCGATCCTCGGGTGCCAGGCGTGTCATGTAAAGAGCGTCGCCGCATACCGGTCTGCGGCATGCATCCGCGCGCCCCAAGCGACACGATGCCTGCTTTGTCGTATCGCGGTTTGCCTCTAGACTGGTCCGAAGATGCAGCTCTTGCATAGGAGACAAGCGAGTCATGACCAGCTATCCGGTGAACATGGAGGTCAAGCCCGATGTTCGGGGTTTCTTCGACGAGGCCACCAATACGATTTCTTATATCGTGAAGGACCCGGCCACCTCTGCGTGTGCCGTGATCGATTCGGTAATGGACATCGACTATGCGGCCGGCCGCATCACTTATGGTCATGCTGACGAACTGATTAACGTGATCGAAACCGAACAGCTGCGCCTGGAATGGATCATCGAAACGCATGTGCACGCCGACCATCTGTCGGCCGCCCCATACTTGCAGGACCGGCTGGGTGGCAAGATCGGCATCGGCGCAAAGATCATGGTCATTCAGGAGACATTCGGAAAGGTCTTTAACGAAGGCACCGAGTTTCAGCGCGATGGCAGTCAGTTCGACGCGCTGTTCGAAGACGGCGACACCTATATGATCGGTGAAATGCAGGCGTTCGTGATGGCCACGCCCGGGCACACGCCGGCTTGCATGGTGCATGTCATGGGAAACGCCGCCTTTGCCGGGGATACGCTCTTTATGCCGGATGGCGGGTCCGCCCGCGCGGATTGTCCCGGTGGTGATGCGGGTATGCTTTTTGACAGCATTCAGAAAGTTCTGGCTCTGCCCGACGCCATGCGTCTTTTCATGTGTCACGACTACGGGCCGGGCGGGCGGGCGATCGCCTGGGAAACCACGGTAGGCGACGAGAAAGCGCACAACATTCATGTCGGCGGTGGCAAAACACGCGACGAGTTCGTTCGTTTCCGCACCGAGCGCGATGCGCAGTTGTCCATGCCCAAACTTATTATACCCTCATTGCAGGTGAACATGCGCGCCGGTGAAGTGCCCAGGGACAAAGACGGCAATCCGGTGCTGAAAATCCCGGTCAACGGGTTGTAGACGCGCATTCTGACCCGGCATGCACCGTCTGAGAGCGTGAACACGCGCGCCTTGCGCGTGCCCCCTGCCCCGGCGGCGCCCCGGTGGCCGCGCCCGGTCGGACGCTCGGGTCAGAGTACAGAACACACGCCGCAGCGATTTTCCTGTGGATGTGTCTGTCCGGTCTTGGAAAGGTTCCGGTTTTCAGGCGATATGGCGCGCGACGTCCGCAACCAACGCAGAACCGGCGGGGCGCTTCTTTGCCACGCCACGGAGATCAGACATGCAGCGCACCGATGATGGCACAGAATGGGAGAGGACGGGGCAAAGAGGCGCGCCCTCGGTGATATTCATCCACGGGCTTGGGTTGAATCGCGGTGTCTGGCAGTGGATGGCACCGGCTCTGGCACAGGATTACGACCTGCTGAGCTACGATCTTTATGGTCACGGAGGCAGTGCCGCACCGCCCGAGACGCCAAGCCTGCGGCTCTTTTCGCGGCAACTGGCGGCTCTGATGGATGCGGCAGAGATTGAACGCGCCGCCATCGTGGGGTTTTCGCTGGGGGGGATGATCTGTCGCCGCTTTGCGCAGGACGCACCGGACCGGGCCAGGGCGCTGGTCATTCTGAACTCTCCGCATCGCCGCACGCCCGACGCCCAGGCCGCCATCGTCAAAAGGGTTGACCAGGCCGCAGCGCAGGGCCCGTCCGCCACGGTCGAGGCCGCGCTGGAACGCTGGTTTACGGATGACTACCGCGCGCGCTCACCGGACATGATGGCGCTTGTCCGGTCCTGGGTGATGGCCAATGATCCGGAAATCTATCCGACCATCTACCGGGTACTGGCCGAGGGGGTGGACGAAATCGTCGCGCCGGTGCCGCCCCTGACCCAGCCGACGCTGGTCCTCACCGGTGAAGAGGACTGGGGCAACAACCCCGACATGACCCATGCCACGGCAAACGAGATCAACGGCGCAGAGGCGCTGATCCTGCCGGGGTTGCGGCACATGGCGCTTGCGGAAGACCCGAACGCAGTCAACGGCGCTGTGCGGGCGTTTCTTGACAGGACGCGCACGTCATAAGGCGCGCATCGCACACATTTGCCACCGGCGATCACTGCGTGTCGGCGTGGCTCTCGGCAGAGTTCTGCGCCGTCCGGGGCGACGCGGCAGCGGCGCTTTCTGCGGCATCGGCTTCTCTGGCCTGCTTGAGCTTCAGCAAACCCTTTTTGCGCGCACTGCAGGCATCACACGCCTGCGCCGGTTCGACCTGAGGCGTGGTTGTCCCGACATCGTCCGCAAGACCAGGAGAGGCCGCGACCAGCAAAACAGAAAACAACCGTGGTATCATCGGGGTCACGTCGCCCTCGGCCTCCAGCTTTCGGGTGGTGTTCCAAGATATTCCTTCAGTGGCACACTGCTGTTGTCCGGATCGGTCTTTTCCAAATCAAGAAACTTAATCGCAGCCACCTCATGTTCCGTGAGAAAGTTCAGCAAGGTGCGATCTTCGGGCGGAGCCATCGCCTCGAGACGTTCAAAGTCGTCAATATACCCCGGAAACGTCTCAATCATTTCGTCGATTGACGCATCCCAGTCCGCAGTCGCCTCTCGTGCACCGGCAATACCGCTTGCAACCAGATCATCTCTGGATCGCGGCGTCAGATCGTATTTTTCCAGCAGCGGAACGACAGCCTGCGCGGCATGACGTTCAACCTCTGCCATCAGGACCATTTTGGCGCGATGATCCGGGTTATCAAAGGCACGGGCCAGTTCCGCAAAATAGGCCTCGCCCTCCACTTCTTCCTCGTAATACAGAACCAGCGTCTCGAGATAGTTCACACCTGCCTCCTACTCTGCTGCCGCTTTCCAGCCAGTTGTGGCTGCAATCGCGTCCAGACCGACATCCACCCGGTCATGTTTCAACGGCATATCAATGTCCACTTCACGCTCCAGTTCCTGTGCATAGCGATGACCGGCATAGACCGCAGCCGCGATGATGGCCGGCGCTTCGCAGTCGCCGATACGGCCAAGCGTAAACGGAAGCGCACCTCCCGTGTCAGCCGAGCGAAGCGCTTGCCACAGTTCATCCTTTGGCCTCCGAGCGGTCACCATGACCACGTTCTGAACCGAAATCCGCGTTTCCACGCCACTGTACACGCATGCCAGAAGCGCCTCGTTGCCGTCAAACTCTGACAGGGAGTGAGCGGTTTCGATCTTTACCCCAAGCTCAAGAAGGTGGGTGCGCACCCGCCAGCGTTCCGAGGTCTTGGCCGTCCATTGCGACACGCTGTCCGAGGGCGTGGCGTAGATCACATCCAGCCCCTCTTGCCGTAGCCGCTCGGCCACGACACCCGCCATGTAATACCCGTCACCATCATAAACGAGCGTGGGACCGTCTGGCAGAACGCCGTCCATGATGTCATCGGGCGTGAAGACCCGCGTCGCCGCATCCCCTTCGGCAATCGGGAAATAACGTTCTTCATCAAAGGCTTCTCTACGCCATACCGCACCTGTGGCGATGGCCACGTGATCGGCCTCAACGGCGAACACATCCTCAACCGTCATCAGGCTTTCGCGAAATATGTCCACGTTGGTCATCTCGATCAGCTGCTGTTCACGGTAATCGCGCACCCGGATGTATTCGCTCATCCCGGGAAGCTGCGCCTCTCTTGTGACCCGGCCGCCGATCTCTCGGGAGGCTTCCGCGAGCATGACCTGATAGCCCCTTTCACCCAGAGCCCGGGCGGCCTCCAGGCCCGACGGTCCCGCGCCCACGATCAGTACAGAGCTTTCGGACGACTTTTCCGGGATGATTTCGGGATGCCAGCCACGACGCCACTCCTCGCCCATCGTCGGATTCTGCGTGCAGCGGATTGGCACCCCAAGGCTGTCGCCGGAGTAACAAATGTTGCACCCGATGCATTCCCGTATCGCCGAAAGCCGTCCCTCCTCGATCTTCCTGGGCAGGTAGGGATCGGCGATCGAAGGACGGGCGGCGCCGATAAAATCGGTGATCCCGCGCCTGACCTGGCTGACCATCGTGTCAGGTGACGTGAAACGCCCCACGGTCACGACGGGCTTGTCGGTAATCGACTTGACCCATTCCATATATGGCTCAAGCGCACCTTCCTTGACGAAACGAGACACGCCCATTTCCAGCGAGTAGTCGGCAATGTTGATGTCCCAGAGATCGGGCAAATCGGCCAGCATCTCCAGCATCTCGCGCCGTTCACCGAATTGCGGCTTGCCGTCTTCGTCAATCTCTTCGTCTGCCGAAAACCGAACTGCGACGGCGCACCGGTCTCCGATCGCGTCCTTGGTTTCCTCGATCAGCTCACGCACGAGCCGCACACGATTTTCAAGTGTGCCGCCATATTCGTCGCACCGGTCATTGGTGCGCGGATTCAGAAAGTTCGAGATCACGTAGCCGTGCGTGGCATAGACATACACCACGTCGAACCCTGCATCCCGCGCCCGCAGTGCGGCGCGCTTGTGCCAGCGGCGCAGATTGCGGATGTCTTCTTTGTCCATGATCTTGGTCTGGAAAGGATGTCCCTTTGCATTCGGAAAACTGCCGACATCCATGGTTGGCAGCCGACTCATCAGGTTGGTGGACCCCGACCCGCCATACCAGAGCTCGGCACCGGCCAGCGCGCCGTGCTCGTGGACGGCATCCGTCATCAGTTGGTGGGCCCGCACGTCACTGTCATCCCACAGCGACGCGTAGGGATGCGGCAGATCGTCCGACGAGGGGTGAATGGAGTTGTATTCCGTGTTCACGACGCCCCACCCGCCCATCGCCTTGATCTCGCGCATTGCCGCCAGCGTGCGTGGACGCTGCCATCCCATGCCAGTGCAGTGCGGCACCTGATAGAACCGGTTTTTCGCCGTCACCGGACCTATTTTCACAGGCTCGAACAGGATATCGTAACGGGGATCTCTGCTCATCGTTGTACTCCGTTGCTGACCGCCCGAGTCAGGGCCTGGACAGTTTTGCTGCGGCGTTCAGAACTTGGGCATCGCAATGTGTTTGGGATAAATCGCGGCCAGATAGGCATGAACCTGATCGCGCGCTCTTTCGCGGGATAAGCTGTTGGGGTACATCAGAATATTCAGGCACAAGCCGTCGAACAATCCTTCCAGCGTACGAGCGACCTCTTCTGGTGGCGGAACATTTTCATAGCCGCCGTCCTTCGCGATCTCGGCACAAAGCGCGACTGATATGCTCAGACGTTCATCGTCGATCTGATCGATCAGCTGCCGATAGATCTCACGGCGACGGGCCTCTCCGTAAAACGCAAACCAGACCGCAAGCTTCTTGCGGGAACAGATCTTGCGGTCGAAATGGGCGTCGACGATGGCCAGCAACTTGGCCGAGGCATCCAGACCCGCATCAAGGTAGGCTTTGTTCCACTGTGCGTGATGCTCCTTGGCAAGGTAGATCAGGGTCTCCTCAAACAGGTTCTGCTTGCTCTTGAAATGAAAGTTCACGATCCCGATGGAAAGCCCGGCAAAATCCGTTACCGTCGACATGGTGGTGCCGCCAATGCCGTACCGTGCAATCGAATTTATCGTCGCGTCTATCAACTGACCCCGCCGTACTTCCTTTGGCTCCGTGCGTCGCACAGGCTTGTCTCCGTTATGCGGCTGCTTGAATTCCTTGTTCATGGGTCCCTCGTTTCAACGATAGGTCGACATCCACTGAGTAATCGGGTCACCGTTCAAACCTG
Source organism: Pseudomonadota bacterium (assembly GCA_039028815.1). Classification (GTDB taxonomy): domain Bacteria; phylum Pseudomonadota; class Alphaproteobacteria; order Rhodobacterales; family Rhodobacteraceae; genus Roseovarius. The sequence goes on along the minus strand of JBCCHI010000085.1, from coordinate 6,977 downwards.
CCGGTTGCGTCTGGCGCTGCTCGGACAACGCGACCGTCTTTGCACGGCATCAGCCGGTCAGTCACGACACCCGGTCACTCCTGTTCCAGGATCACGACCGAGTCCGGCGACCAGCTCAGCCAGACCGGCGCGTCGCCGCTTTCCGAACCGCCGGAGTCGCGGGCGAAATTGGTGGTCGACACCGCAACCGGCTCTTCTTTGCCGGGCACCTGAATGTAGTGATGGCTCCTTTCGCCCAGATAGGCCACGTTGCTCAATCTGCCTTCGACCGACAACGCGCCATCCGGCTTTTCATTGGAAATCGCGAATTTCTCCGGCCGCAGCGCAACCTGAACCGGAGTGCCATCCGGCTTTGTCAATTGCTCGACCGGAACGGGGATCGTCCCCAGACCTTCGGTTTCCACCGCGCCCATGGCCGCCCCGTTGCGCCGCACGATGGCATCGAAAAAATTCATGTTTCCGATGAAGCTGGCCACCTGGCGCGTTCTGGGGGACTCGTACAGGCCCGCAGGTGTGTCCACCTGAAGCACCCTGCCCCCGGACATCACGGCGATACGGTCGGACAGCGTCAGTGCCTCTTCCTGGTCGTGCGTCACAAAGACAAAGGTGATGCCCACCTGGCGTTGCAGCGCGCGAAGCTCAAGCTGCATCTGCTCGCGCAATTGCTTGTCGAGCGCGCCCAGCGGTTCATCAAGCAACAGAACCTTGGGTTTCAGAATAAGCGCACGCGCCAGAGCGATCCTCTGACGCTGACCACCTGAAAGCTCGTTTGCCTTGCGCGATCCGTAGCCCGGCAGGGCAATCAGTTCGAGCATCTCGTCCACCATTGCGTCGCGTTGCGCCCGCGGCAATTTCTGCTTGCGCAAACCGTACGCAATGTTGTCGCGCACGTTCAGGTGCGGAAAAATCGCATAGCTCTGAAAGACCATGTTCACAGGGCGGTGGTGCGGCGGCACATTTGATGTAGGCTGCCCGTCCAGATAGATCTCTCCGGACGATGTGCTCTCAAACCCGGCCAGCATACGCAGCAGCGTGGTTTTCCCACACCCGGAGGCACCCAGCAGCGAAAAGAACTCGCCCGCGGCGATGTCCATCGAAACATCGTCAATTGCCTGAAACGATCCGAAGAACTTGTTGACGTTCTGTATCGAGATAAACGCGTCGGAAGATGTCATGTGCATCGCCCCTTTAGCTGTCAAGCATGGCTTTTTCGTCATTCAACCCCATCCGCCCGATGTATTGAGCGAAGAAGACAAGAATGAACGAAGCGAAGAGGATCAGGGACGACAGTGCCAGCACCGAAGGAAACTCCTGCGGAAAACGCAGCTGACCCCAGATGTACATCGGTAGCGTCGGGTCCGTGCCGGTCAGGAAGAACGCCATGATGAATTCGTCGAACGAGATCGTGAATGTCAGCAGAAGGCTGGCCACGATGCCGGGTGTGACCACGGGAAACGTGACACGCCAGAATGTCCACCAGCCGTTTTCCCCCAGATCAGCCGACGCCTCTTCGAGAGACGAGTCAAACCCCTCGAACCGCGGCAGGAGCGTTGCGACGGCAAACGGCATACACACGATCAGGTGTCCCAGACCGACCGTGTACAGCGACAAGGGCACGCCCAGCTGGCTCATCAGAACCAGCAGAGCGACACCGAAAATGATCCCCGGTATCACCAGTGGCATCATGATGAACGTCACGATCGCGCTGCGTCCGGGCACCCGGTAGCGCGTGATCGCACGCGCTGCCACCACACCGAGCACCGTCGAGATGATCGACACGATCGCACCGACCTTGACGCTATTCCACAATGCCTGCCAGACCGCATCGCGCTGCCAGAGCTCGATGTACCATTGCACGGTGAAGCCCTCGAGCGGGAAACGCACATAGATGCTGTCGTTGAAACTGAACATCGGGATGAACAGCACCGGTACGTAAAGCACGATCAGGAAAATGACGGCGTAGAACTGAAGCGGCCGGTTCGGACGCTTGATGTATGTGCCCATATCGCTCATGCCAGCTTATCCTGGGCCTTGCGGGTCACGAACAGGAACACCAGAGCAATGGCACAGATCCAGAGCATCAGGATGATCGAAAGCGCGCCGCCCATCGGCCAGTTGTTCATCGGCCCGAACTGAAGTTGCACAAGGTTGCCGATCATCATCGCGTCCGGTCCGCCGACCAGGGCCGGTGTGATGTAGTCACCTGTGGTCGGAATGAAGATCAGGAAGCATGCCGCGATCACACCCGGCATCGACAACGGCAGAGTAATTCTGAAAAATCGAGCGACCGGTCCGTCGCCGAGGTCTGTGGCGGCCTCCAGCAGTGACTTGTCGATCTTTTCCAGCGACACATAGAGCGGCAGGATCGCGAAGGCCGCCCACGCGTGCGCCAGGGTGATCACCACAGCCGTCTGACTGTAGAGAAGGAATTCCATGGGCTGCTGGATCCAGCCCATTGACATGAATCCCGAGTTGATCACGCCCTCATAGCCCAGGATCACCTTCCATGCGAACACACGCAGAAGGTAACTGGTCCAGAACGGCAGCGTCATCAGGATGATCCACATCATCTTGTTGCGATGCACGTGGAACGCCACGTAGTAGGCCATCGGGTAGCACAGCAACACGGTAAAGACCGTGGCAAGCCCCGAAATCCAGAACGATCGCTGCATGAGCGCGCCGTAGATCGGCTTTTCCGAGGCCTCGAAATAGTTGGCCAGTGTCAGTGTCGTGTCAAAGCCGAACCCGTCCCGGGTCCACATGCTGATCACGACGAGAATAAAAAAGGGAATTATGATGCCGATGGTCAGAATGATCATCGTCGGTGACATCAGCAGGTAGCCGCGCAGCGATTCATTGCGGTAGAGCAAACCTGAAATTCGGGTGCCCAGCGTCGGGTTCGGCACCTGCCCGTCCTGTGCCTGCGATTGAGTTAGGGACGTGTCTGCCATTCTGACCTCGGAGATGGATGCGGCGAGAGATGGCCCGCGAAGATGCTTCGCGGGCCCGCGGATCAGTCGCGGCTCAGAAGCCGGCCTTGATCATCTCGAAGGTCTCGTTCATGCGGGTTTCCCACTCCTGCGACATCGGCCGCTGGAAGTGGCCTGCCTCAAGCACATCGGCGGGGGTCTTGCTCAGACCAAGACCCGCAAGGGTTTCCTCATCGAACAGATCGAACGACTTCGCGTTCGAGTGGCCGTACCCGTAATCATTGATCATGAACTGGCCGGTTTCGGTGCTCAACAATGAGTCGATCACATCATAGGCACGATCAATGTTCGGCGCGTCCTTGTGGATCATAAGACCGCACACCCAAGTCAGTGCGCCCTCTTTCGGCTTGGCAAACTTGACCGGCACCTCTTCGGCCTTCAGCAAGGTCGCCGAGCTGTTCCATGTCATGGCCGCAACCATCTCGCCGGACGCCAGAGCCTGTTCGAGCGTGGTGGTGTCATCCGTGTAGGTCCGAAGCAGCGGGCGCTGCTCGCGCATCACGTTCGATATTGTCTCGAACGCCTCATCGGTGTCGAGGTCAGCAAAATCGACGCCCGCCTTGATTGCACCGCACCACCAGGCATCGCCGCCTGACGCCAGCGAGCCGAGCCGCCCGCCGTAGCGCGCATCCCAAAGCATGTCCCAGCTTTCTTCCTGACCTTCGAGGTCATAGAGGTCAGTGCGATATGTGACGGATGTCTGCCCCCAATCGAACGGCGACAGCCAGACCATGCCGTCGCCGGCATCATTGCCTGGAAGATCGACGAGGCTGGGCATGACATCGGGCCAGTTTTCCAGACGCGACGTGTCGATCGGCTGGAAGAGGCCGGATTGAATCCAACGGTTCATGCCCGCATTACAGGGATGGGACACATCGACGACAAAGCCACCCCGCATTTTGGTCAACGCCTCTTCGGATGCACCGAAAACGGCGAAATTCGGCATTTCACCGTTCTTGGCCTCGTAGGGCTGGAACAGTTCCGGGATGTCGTACCCACCCCAGGTAAAGTATGTCGCCTGATCTTCCGGTGCAGCCAGTGCACGCTTGCTCGCCAGCGGTGTTGTTGTCACCGCGACACCAGCGGCCAGAAGCCCTTTGGTAAAGCGGCGACGGCTCAGCTTGCCTTCGCGGACCGAGCCTAGCTGATCAAGAATGTCCATGATTATTTTAACTCCCTGGTTTATGCCGGGTGACTTTAACCGTCCCGGCTGATGCCTATCAAGTAGCCGTCCGCCCCGGATTTGCACGCCCTTTCGAACAAGGTGATTGACAAACGGCCGGGCGTCGATCAACTGATTGAATGATCGTTCAATCATTGAAACAGCTCGCGAATCAAGTCAAGCCCTTTGGATCAGCGAACAGGCTGGCATGCCGAAACAGCTGAAATTAAAGGCGGCAGGACCCGGATCGCGAACGCGCTGCAACAGGGGAAATCACGATGCTGAAGGCGGTACCAAGGGGAATCATCAGGCTTGAAGCCAATGGACCGGACGGCCTTAAGCCAATGGAACTCGAGTCTGCCGATTTCCATACAATGCCCGACGCACAAAACCTTCACGTGTATTTCGAGGATGAAGAACTCGGTATGAGCGTAGGGATCTGGGACACGACCACGATGCAGGAACCCTTTGGGCCCTATCCGGGCGATGAATTCATCCTGGTGCTCGACGGTGCGTTCCAGATGATGGACACGGCCGACGGCAGCGGAACGAACGTGCCCTGCAAGACGGGAGAATGCGTGATCTTCCGCAATGGTGCACCGGTCAGCTGGAAACAGGAGGGCTATCTCAAGAAGTTCTACATCACATATCTGGATCCACGCGCCGACACACCAGCAGACGTGCCCGCAGCAGGCGCGATTCAGGCGCTTGCGCCCGACATGAAGCTGACAGATGACGACATAGACGAGACAGCAAGCGTCAGACAACGCGACAAATGCTGCTTCACCAACGACCACGGCAATTTCACCATGGGCCTTTGGGACACCGAGGGCATGGATACGGGCATGAGTCCTTTTCCCATGCACGAGTTTGCCTACGTGCGGGACGGCGAGGTCACCATAACCGAAGAAACCGGGGCGTCGCACACGTTCCGCGAAGGTGACGTGTTCTTCATACCTGCGGGAACGGTCTGTCGCTGGCAGGTTCCGAGCTATCTGCGAAAATTCTACGCAACGCTAGATCCGACACGCCGGCCGGGAGACTGATCATGCCAGACCTTATCGGACGCCGCACGCTATTGGCCGGCCTGGCCGCCAGCACCACGACACCTCTTTTTGCCCAAAGCCTGCCAACCAGTCCCGATGTCGTGATCGTCGGCGCGGGGTCGGCGGGGCTTGCTGCCGGGCGCACCCTGAAGGACGCCGGCATATCCTTTGTCATCGTCGAAGCGGCTGATCGCGTTGGCGGGCGTGCCTATACCGAAAGCACGACGTTCGGCCAGCCGGTCGATCACGGATGCTCGTGGATGAATGGCTCGACCGAGAACATCTATGCCAAACTGGCGAAAGTGAAAGGGTTCACGCTGGTGGATCATTCCGACCCGGGATACGACCTCTTTGACCTGGCGGGCAATCGCGCCGACGATGCCGAATGGCAGGCTTTCTCGGAGGCGTGGAACACGATCCCGCAGGCCATCTCCGCCGCCGGACGCGCGGGCAAGGATGTGTCCATTGCTTCTGTCGTTCCCGACATGCCCTATGCCGCCGCGGTCAAATTCGATCTGGCGCTGATCTACGGCAAGAACGTGGACGAGATATCGACGAAGGAGTGGTGGTCCGGCGCCTCGGCCAACCCGCAGGCGCTGGCGCGCGAAGGTCTGGGCACGCTGGTGGCGATGCTGGCGGAGGACCTGCCGATTTCGCTCGGCACGGCTGTGACGGGCATCGACTATTCCGGCGACGGCGTTTCTGTTGAGACATCAAAGGGCACGATCCGCGCCAAGGCCTGTCTGGTGACCGTGTCGACCGGCGTGCTCAATGCAGGCAAGATCAGGTTCACGCCGGATCTGCCGGTCTGGAAACAGGAGGCGATTGCAAACATTCCGATGGGCCTTCTGATGAAGGTGCCGCTGATGTTTGACGGCGCCCGCCTGGGACTTGGCGAGAACAACTGGGTGTCATACCGCTTGGAAGAGGACAATCCCGGCGAGGCGATCACGTATCTCGCCTGGCCCTGCGGGCTGGATTACCTGATGGGGTTCATGGGGGGCGATTTCGCCTGGAGCCTTTATGCAGAGGGTCAGGACGCGGTGGTGGATTACGCCATGAGCGAGCTGGAGCGCCTCGTGGGCGGCGATGCGCGCAAGCATTTCAAGGGTGGTTTCGCCAGCGACTGGGCGGACAATCCGAACGTTCTGGGCGCCTACGGCGTGGTCAGGCCCGGTGCGTTTGAGGCGCGGCGCGAAATCGGCAAACCGGTTGACGACAAACTCTTCTTCGGCGGCGAGGCTGCGGCGGGTGCGCTCACGCAGCGTGTTGACGGCGCCTACGATAGCGGGCGGACCAATGCACAACAGATCATCACCCGCCTCAACTGAGCCACCAGCGCGGCAGCGTCCGTTTGCGGGCGCGGCCGGGTCCGAACCAAGTCAACCGGAGTCGTAACATGAGTGAAAGTCTGATTGACATCACGTCTCCCGCTGGTCCTGACAGTGACCGGCCTGCCTCTCGCGGCTTGCGGGACTGGCCCGCCAATCCGGATGTGATCATCGTCGGCGCTGGCGCGGCCGGTTTGTCAGCCGCCCGCACACTTCGGAAAAAAGGGCTGTCGTGCCTGATCCTTGAGGCGGCAGAGCGCGTTGGCGGACGGGCCTGGACCGAGAACCGGTCATTCGGCGCACCCGTCGATCACGGCTGTTCATGGATTTCCGGCGCCGACAGGAACCCGTTCACAAAACTGGCCGAAGATCTTGGATATACGCTGGTTGATCACACAAACGCCGGGACGGACCTGTTCGACCTGGCAGGAGATCCGGCGGACGACAC
>JBCCHI010000084.1:0-17173 GCA_039028815.1 Pseudomonadota bacterium | reverse complement strand
CTTCGAAATTCTCGGCCGGTACGAGATGGACCGCGGCATTCAGGACAAGCATTACGATTTCTGGTGGAACCTGCCGCGTGACTACATGGTCAGCAGCGAATGGGGCCTGCCGCCGCAATTCGAGAACGGACTGGTGCCCGAGGACCTGCTGAGCAACAAGTACGGGCACACTCTGCACTTCTGGGATCTGCGGGGTCGCAAGGTGACAAAGTCGATAGATCTGGGCGAAAACCATCAGATGGCGCTGGAGATCCGGCCCGCCCACGACCCGGTGAAGGAATACGGGTTCTGCGGCGTTGTGGTTGACACCACCAACCTGCAAGGCGCGATCTTCACGTGGTGGCGTGATGACAAGGGCGAGTGGCAGGCCAAGAAGACCATCACGATCGACCCGGTGCCCGCCGACCCCGACGACCTGCCCGACCTGCTCAAGGGCTTTTCGGCCGTCCCCCCGCTGGTAACGGATATCGACCTCAGCCTGGATGACCGCTTTCTCTACGTGGCCTGCTGGGGACAGGGTGCAATGCATCAATACGACGTCACGGACCCGATGAACCCCAAGCTTGCCGGAAAGGTCGAGATCGGCGGCATCGTGAACAAGACCAAGCACCCGAACGGCAAGGACTTTGGCTACGGGCCGCAGATGGTCGAGATCAGCCGCGACGGAAAGCGGGTCTACTGGACCAACTCGCTGTACTCGACATGGGACGATCAGTTCTATCCCGGCGAGCGCGGCGCGGCCATGGTGATGGCGCGCGTGGGCGACACCGGCGGGCTGGAGCTTGATCCGGACTTCTGGATCGACTTTCCGGATGGCTATCGCAGCCACCAGATCCGGCTGGAAGGCGGAGACTGTTCGACCGACAGTTTCTGCTACCCGTCTGTCTGACGCTCAGAGCGCGGCGTTTGGAAACGGTCCTGACACCCGATTGGTGGGGTACGGCGGCGGGTCTCTGGCTCGCCGTCGTGATCTCGGGCCTCTATCATGGTCTGAACCCGGGCATGGGGTGGCCTCTGGCTGTGTCCAACGCGCTTTTCGAACAACGGCAAAATGCGCTGTGGCGGGCAATGGGTGCGCTCGGGGCCGGCCACATGGTGGCGATGGTGGCCATCCTGCTGCCCTTTGCCGCCATGACGCTGCTGATCGAATATCAGCGCGAGATCCGGATCGGCGCCGGGCTGTGCGTTCTTGCGATGGGGATTGCTCTGATGCTCTACCGCCGGCATCCGCGTTTTCTGTCGCGGGTGAAGCCCACGCAACTGGGGGTCTGGTCCTTTCTGGTCGCGCTTGCGCATGGCGCCGCGCTGATGCTGGTGCCGATCTATCTGGGCCTGTGCGCCCCCGACGAGCTGGACGCGGGCCACCGCGCTGCGGGCGCGCTCATGGTGCAGAGCACGGGGCTGGCCCTGATGGTGGCCTTGCTGCACACGCTGGCCATGGTCACGGCCGGAGGGGCGGCCGCGCTGGCCGTGCACCGCTGGCTTGGATTGAAATTCGTGTCCCAAAGCTGGTTCAACCTGGATCTGGTCTGGGCCGGAAGCCTTGTTCTTGTGGGCCTGTTGTCGCTGTGGACCGCGATCTGAACACGTCCGCGACCGGCCGCAGCACCATCCATGCACTGAAACTCGCACCGGGCGACAGCGACCCCGCCCGTTGGGTCTAGACTGTGCCGGAGCCGGCCCGCGGCGGGAGTGCAGGCGGTGTTCATCGCGCATGCGAACGCCGTCAGCGCGACCGGTCCGGCAGACCGGTTGCCGGTGTTTCAGGCGCGCGACCGCTGAGACCGCGCGGCGCCTTCACGGGCGGGCAACGGGCCGGACTACCGGGGTCCTGCCAAAAGCGCGCCGAACCGGCGTCGCGGGATCCGCACGCGGCCCGGCGCGTCAAAGCCCCAGCTTGTCGCGCATGAAGGCCAGCGCAACCGACAGCCCATCGGGCGCGATCCCGTGCGCGGTGCCTTTCATGACATGGGCATAGACCTCTTTCCAGCCCGCGGCCTGCAGCGCCTCCGCGGCTTCGGGCAGCGATTGCGGCGGCACAACGTCATCGGCGTCTCCGTGCACCAGCAGAACCGGCGGGCGGCTTATCGCCTCTTCGGCCAGCAGCTCCGGGCCAAGCAACCGTCCGGAAAACGCCACAAGACCCGCCACCGGGTCTTCACGGCGGGGCGCCACCTGCAACGCCATCATCGTGCCCTGCGAAAACCCGAACAGCACCACCTGCTCCGGCAGCACATCCTCATCCACCATCAGCGCATCCAGAAACGCGTTCAGATCGTCAGACGCCGCCATCAGGCCGCGATGCGCCTCTTCTTCCGACGACCCGTCGATCCAGGGGATCGGGAACCACTGTAACCCGAAGGGCATGCCCGGAATCGTCTCGGGCGCATCGGGTGCCACGAACAGCGTGTCGGGCAGATGCTCGCCAAGCGGATCGGAGAGCCCCAGCAGGTCCGCCCCATTGGCGCCGTAGCCATGCAGGAATACCACGACCGACCGGGTCGTTCCAGACAGCGGCGCCTTGCGCCCGGCGTTCAGGACACGCGTCATGCAATGCCTTCCCTTCGTTTTTCCACATGGTAGTACGCCCACAGCTGTCGCGCGGCAACCGATCTCCACGGTTGCCAGGCTTCGGCCAGCGCGCGCAGATCACGCGCCCTCGGCCGTTCGGGCAGATCGTAAAGCAGCCGCGCCCCCTCCTGCAGGGCCAGATCGTCCGGCGCGAATACATCCGCGCGTCCCAGCGAAAACATGACATAGATTTCCGCAGTCCAGACCCCGATGCCGGGCACCTGGGTCAGGGTCGCCACAATGTCCTCGGTGCGCGCCGCGCGTAATCCGCGATAATCGATGCGCGCCTCCGCCAGCGCCCGCGCATAGCGGATCTTCTGACGACTCAGCCCGACCGCCCGCAGGTCGTCATCGCTGGCCCACAGGATCTTGCGCGGACCGGTCAGCCGTGCGGCCTTCATCCGCCCCCAGATCGCGCGGGCGGCCGCCACACTGACCTGCTGACTGACAATCGCGCTGAGCAGTTGCGCAAACCCGTCAGGGCGGCGCCGCAACGGCAAGGCGCCTGTCAGGGTCTGCGCATGCGCCATGCGCGGGCAGAGCGCCGTCAGGTGCGCGACACCGCGCGCCACGTCCTCGTCCGTCTCGATAATGACATCGCTCATTGCGCCCTCATCCAGATCAACGCCTCCGCGACATCCCGCACCTTGTCGCCCGGCGGCTGCGGCGGGCGCGCCAGCAAGGCCACGCGAAGTCCCAGCCGGTCTGCGGCGTCCAGCTTGGCGCGCGCCGCCGGCCCGCCGGCGTTCTTGGCCACGAGCCAGTCCACGCCCAGCCGTGTGAACAGCGCCTCTTCATCCGCCTGCGAGAACGGCGGACGCGCCACGTGATACGCCCCGTTGGGAAACGGAAAGGGCGCGTCGGGCGGATCAATCTGCCGGCAGATCACGCGGGCATGCGCCAGATCCGCAAACCGGTCGAGCGTCTGGCGGCCCGTGGCCAGAAAGACGGTTTCACCGGCCCGGACATGAGGGGCAAGGTCCTCTTCCCGCTCCAGCATCAGCCAGTCGGGTTCCGGCGGCCAGGGCGGCCGCAGAAGCTGGCAATAGGGCAGACCCAGCGCCGCGCACAGCCGCGCCGTCCGTTCCGAGATGCGGTGCGCAAAGGGGTGTGTCGCATCCAGAACCGCCGAGATGTTGTGATCCGCAACATATTGCTCGAAACCCGGCGCGCCGCCAAAACCGCCGATCCGGGTGGGCAGGGCCAGCGGCGTGGGCTCCCGCGTGGCCCCGGCCAGCGACGCCACCGCCGTGATCCCGTCCTCCTGCGCCCTTTGGGCGATCTCGCGCGCCTCGCGCGTGCCGGCCAGCAAAAGCAGTGTCATGCCGCCGCCTGCGCCAGAATGGTGCCCTGCCGGTCGATCACGACCGTGTCGCAGACGATCGTGTCCGGCAACATCGACCGGACCTGCCGTGCGCTCTGCGTGGCCACGTAGTCCGCCATCGTCTGACCGGCCGTTTCATAGGCATGCAGCGCCGTGTTCATGTCGCTCAGCTCCGGCCTGCCCAGATCCGCGGCGAGCGCCGTGAAATCGACCTGGCTGCGCGCCGAATGCAGATCCCGCGCGCCCTGCGCCAGCTTGGTCATCTTGCCGATCCCGCCGCCGATCGTGATCCGCGGCACCGGATGGCGGGCCAGATACTTGAGCAGCCCGCCCGCAAAATCCCCCATGTCCAGCATGGCGTGATCGGGCAGATCGAACAACGCCTGCACCACCCGCTCGCTGGTGGCCCCGGTGCACCCGGCGACATGGGGCAGCCCGGCCCGGCGCGCAACATCTATCCCGCGATGAATCGAGGCGATCCAGGCCGCGCAAGAAAACGGGCGCACAATCCCCGTTGTGCCCAGGATCGACAGCCCGCCCACGATCCCCAGACGCGGGTTCCACGTGCGCGATGCGATCTCGACACCGCCGGGAATGGATATCTCGATGGAGATATCCGGCGTCTGCCCCAGACGGTCCGCCATTTCACGCACGGTTTCGGTCATCATCCGCCGCGGCACCGGGTTGATGGCCGGCTCACCGGGCGGAATCGGCAGCCCGGGCAGGGTCACGTGACCGACGCCGTCGCCGGCGCGAAAGACCACCCCCCCGTCAGACCGCGAGACCCGCGCGCGCACCAGGGCGCCATGCGTGACATCCGGATCATCCCCCGCATCCTTGACGATCCCGGCCTCGACCCATCCGCGGCCCGTCTTCCAGTGCGCCACATCGAAATCAGGGCGTTCGCCGCCGGGCAGGCTCAGGCGCACGCGCACCGGACGCCCCTCTCCCCAAAGCCCCATGAGCGCCGCGCGCGTGGCCGCGGTGGCACAGGCGCCGGTCGTCCAGCCGCGTCGCAGGGCCGGACCGGTCCGGGCGGGTCGAGAAACGTCAGTTGGGCCGCGCATCGGCGGCACTATAGGCGCGTGCAGGGCCAGCGCCAACGCACAAACGCCTGCCGGATGCGCCAAAACGCTCTGCGCCATGTCGCATAAGAGCGCGTGCAGGGTCGGTCAGGGGCTTTTCGCCGCCGTCTGTTCTTGTCATAGAAGACGCATGACAGAGTCACCCGCCCTGCCCGACGCCACTTGGCCGCCTTTCGACGCCGGCTGGGTCTGGCTGTGCGGCGCCGGGCCGGGCGATCCGGGGTTGCTGACGCTGCACGCGCTGCACGCGCTGCGTCAGGCCGACGTGGTTGTCTATGATGCCCTTGTGCAGGACAGCGTGCTGCACTGGGCTCCGCAGGCAGAGCATGTCTACGCCGGCAAGCGCGGTGGCAAGCCCTCGGCGCTGCAACGCGACATCTCGCTGCGGCTGGTCGAACTCGCCCGGGCGGGCCGGCGCGTACTGCGCCTGAAGGGCGGTGATCCCTTTGTCTTCGGGCGCGGCGGAGAAGAAGCCCAGACGCTGGTGCAACACGGCGTTCCGATCCGCATCATACCGGGGATCAGCGCCGGTATCGGCGGTCTGGCCTATGCCGGCATTCCGGTCACGCATCGCGACGTGAACCAGTCGGTCACATTTGTCACCGGGCATGATCAGTCGGGCAGCACGCCGGGGTCGCTGGACTGGCACGCCATCGCGCGGGGCAGTCAGGTGATTGTAATTTACATGGGCATGAAACATGCCGCGCAGATCTGCACCGCCCTGATCGACGCGGGCCGCGATCCGGCAGAGCCCTGCGCTGTCGTGTCGAACGCCACGACCGAGGCGCAGCGGGTTCTGGAGACAACGCTGGCGCGGATGCCCGCCGACATTGCGGCGCAGGGTCTGGAACCGCCGGCGCTGCTGTGCATCGGACGCGCGGTGCTGATGCGGCAGGTTCTCGACTGGCAGGCTATGTTAACAGGCGTAACACCACGCAACCCGGATCCGCTCGGCCGCGGCCGACCCGCCGAAAGCGCGTGACGGGCCATGGGCTGATTGTCGCCGCGCCAGCCTCTGGCTGCGGCAAAACAACGATCACGCTGGGCCTTCTGCGCGCCCTGTCGCGCACCGGCGTGGCCGTCCGTGGCGCGAAATCCGGTCCGGATTATATCGACCCGCGCTTTCACGAAGCCGCCTGCGGGCAGCCCTGCATGTCGCTTGACGCCTGGGCCATGCGCCCCGAGCGGATCAGATCGCTGGCCGCCACGCCCGATCTGCTGCTGATCGAGGGCGCCATGGGTCTGTTCGACGGCGCGCCGCCCGATGGCGAGGGGGCAACAGCGGATCTTGCGCTTCTGCTTGACCTGCCGGTCGTGCTTGTGATCGACGCGGCGCGGCAGGCGCAGTCCGTCGCCCCGCTGGTTGCGGGCTTTGCCGCGCATGACCCCGCCGTGCGCATCGCCGGTGTCATCCTGAACCGCGTCGGCAGCGAACGTCATGCCGCTATGCTGTACCATGCACTGGCGCCGCTGGACATTCCGGTTCTGGGTGCGATTCCGCGCGACAGTGCGCTGGTGGTGCCGTCGCGCCATCTCGGGCTTGTTCAGGCGGGCGAGCATCCGGATCTGACGTGTTTTCTGGACCGCGCCGCCGACCGGGTTGCGGCCCATCTTGATCTGGACGCGCTGCAGGCGCTGGCCGCGCCTGTCAGGGCCGCCATCCCCGCACACGACATGCATCCGGGCCAGACCGGCCGGCAGAGGATAGCCATCGCCCGTGACGAGGCGTTCTCGTTCGTTTATCCGCACGATCTGGCGATGTGGCGTCGCGCGGGTGCCGAACTGCGCTTTTTTTCGCCTCTGGCCAACGAGGCGGTGCCCGAGGCCGATCGTATTTTTCTGCCGGGTGGATACCCGGAATTGCACGCCGCACGAATATCCTGCGCCGACACGTTTATTCAAAGCATTAAAAAAGCATCTGAAACCACTGATATTTATGGCGAATGTGGTGGATATATGGTGCTGGGCGAAACCCTGACCGACGCCGACGGCACGCGCCATCGCATGGCCGGACTGCTTGCGCTGGACACCAGTTTCGCCGCGCGCAAGCTGACACTCGGCTACCGGACGCTCTGCGGGCGTCCAGGCCGGACGGCACGCGCGTCCGATGTTCCGGGCCGTTTCACGGCGCATGAATTCCACTATGCCACCACACTGCGCGCCGAAGGAGAGCCGCTGTGGCAGGCCCGGGATGCAGAAGGCCACCGCCTGCCCGACATGGGGTTGGTCAAGGGTCACGTCAGCGGCTCGTTCGCACATATCATCGACGTGGTTTGACGCTTCCCTTCACAGAGTCCGTCGGATAAGGCGGAGGCATGTCGGAAGTCACCGCACCGCAGTCGCTGCCGCAGGACAGACGGGCCAGACGCAATGTGGCGGTGCTGGTGCTGGCGCAGGCGTTTCTGGGCGCGCAGATGGCGATGATCTTTGTCGTCGGCGGCCTCGCCGGTCAAAGCCTGGCCACAAACATCTGTTTTGCCACACTGCCGATCACGCTGATCGTTCTGGGGTCCATGCTGGCCGCAAACCCGCTGTCGATGATCATGCAGCGCTTTGGGCGGCGCACCGGCTTTCTGATCGGCGCGGGCGCAGGCGCGACCGGCGCCGTGATCGCGGCCATCGGGCTCTATCACGCGTCCTTTGCGCTGTTTCTCGCAGGCAGCCTGATATCCGGCATCTACATGTCGGCGCAGGCGTTTTACCGGTTCGCAGCCGCGGACACCGCGTCAGAGAGCTTTCGGCCAAAAGCGATTTCCTATGTCATGGCCGGCGGTCTGGCCAGCGCCATCATTGGCCCGCAACTGGTGAAGGTCACCAGTCAGGCCTTTGTGATTCCCTTTCTGGGCACTTACCTGGCGGTGATCGCAATCAACCTCGTGGGCGCGCTGTTGTTTGCGTTTCTGGACATCCCCCGCCCGGCGCCGCAACCGCGCGACAGGCCGGCCGGTGGGCGCACCCGCTGGCAGCTGATCACGACCCCCCGCATTGCGGTCGCGGTGATCTGCGCCATGGTGTCCTATGCGTTGATGAATCTGGTGATGACCTCGACACCTCTGGCGGTCGTGGGCTGCGGCTTTACCGAGGGCAACGCCGCCGATGTCGTCACGATGCATGTGCTGGCCATGTTCGCACCCTCCTTCTTCACCGGCCATCTGATCGTGCGCTTCGGGGTCGAGCGGATCATCGGGCTGGGGCTGGTGATCCTGACCTGCGCCGGGGCCGTCGCGTTGCAGGGGGTGCATCTGGAAAACTTCTTCATCGCGCTCATTCTTCTGGGACTGGGCTGGAATTTCGGCTTCATCGGGGCCACGACCATGCTGGCCGCATCGCACACCCCCGAAGAACAGGGCCGCATTCAGGGCCTCAATGACCTGCTGGTATTTGGCGGGGTGACGGTGGCGTCGCTCAGCTCGGGCGGTCTGATGAACTGTTCAGGCGGCACGCCAGAGGCCGGCTGGGCCGCCGTCAACCTGGCCATGGCGCCGTTTCTCGTGCTCGCGGGGGGCGCGCTGATCTGGCTCGTGATGCAGCGCAGGGTGGCGGTGTAGCGGAGACGCGGGTGCGGTGACACGCGGGCGGACGCTCACGCCGGGCGTCCGGCGTCCTCCGCCTCAACCAGACCCCTGTTGCGACGGGTCATTGCACAGACAGAGGCAACGCCGCCCAGGGGGGCGGGCCGGGGCATGCGCGGCCGCCTGCGGCCCTGCTGCGCGCAACGCGTCACTTCCGTGCGATGTCGCGCGAGACAGCATCGAGTCCGGCCGCATCGAACCCCGCGCCCGGCAACAGCTCCACGCCCTCCTGACTCATGCGCACCTCGACGCCTGCGGCCAGCAAAGCGGCCTTCAGCGCATCGACTTCGGAAAAATCCTTGCTGAGCCTGGCCGCGTCGCGCTTTGCAGCAAACAGCGCTGCAACCTCCGCCAGCGTCTGGCGCGCGCCGTCCCGCAGCTGATCAAGACGATCCGCGCCGAGCGGCCTGATCCCCAGGAGAGTACAGCCCGCCGCCAGCCCTGCCGCATCCCCCGCTTCGGCGCATTTGCGCAGAACGGCAATTGCGCCGGGTGTGTTCAGATCATCGGCCAGAGCCGCCAGAACGCCCGGCGGCACATCGCCCGGTGCCGTCTCGCCGATCAGCCCGTGCCAGCGCGCCAGTTCCTTTTGCGCATCGCGCCATTTCTTCTCGGTCCAGTCCATCGGCTTGCGATAATGCGTCTGAAGAAAGACGTGGCGGATCACCTCGCCCGGAATGCCCTGATCCAGCAGATCGCGGACAGTGAAGAAATTGCCCAGCGACTTGGACATCTTCTTGCCCTCGACCTGCAGCATCTCGTTGTGCAGCCAGTAGCGGGCAAATTCCCCGTCCGGAGTGGCGCAGCAGCTTTGTGCGATTTCGTTCTCATGATGCGGAAAGGTCAGATCGTTGCCGCCCGCATGAATGTCGAAGCTCTTTCCCAGCAGTTCGAGCGCCATCGCCGAACATTCGATGTGCCAGCCCGGACGCCCGCGCCCCCACGGGCTGTCCCAGCCCGGCAGATCGGGTGTGGACGGTTTCCACAGAACGAAATCCATCGGGTCTTCCTTGAACGGCGCCACTTCGACACGGGCGCCGGCGATCATGTCATCGACCGATCGCCCGGACAGCGCCCCGTAGCGGGCGTAAGAGCGCACACGAAACAGAACATGCCCGTCTGCCTCATAGGCATGCCCGCCGGCGATCAGCGTCCCGATCATCGCCACCATCTGCGGAACGTACTGCGTGGCGCGTGGCACCTTGTCGGGCACCAGCGTGCCAAGCGCCTCCATGTCATCGAAATACCATTGCGTGGTTTCGGCGGTGATCTCCTCGATCGCCCGGCCGGTTTCCCGGGCGCGCGCATTGATCTTGTCTTCCACATCCGTGATGTTGCGCGCATATGTGACCTGCTCTGCGCCATAGACATGACGCAGCAGACGGTAGAGCACGTCGAACACCACCGCGGGCCGCGCATTGCCCAGATGCGCCCGGTCATAGACGGTGGGACCACAGACATACATCCGCACATTGCCGGCATCGAGCGGGATGAACGCCTCCTTGCGGCGGGTCTTTGTGTTGTGCAGCGTGATTTCGGTCATCGGTCCGGGTCTTTTCTGGGTCTTCTGAGAGCCGCTTAGCAACTTCGTCACCGGGATGGAATAGACCGGCATCGCAGATGTCGCAGGGCCGCTTGACAGGACCGCGCGCGCGCGTCATTCCGCCGGCAAAGGAGAGCGGCCATGCAGATGTCCAGACGGATCACACAGATAAACGAAGGCGGCGACGACGGCTGGGGCATCTACTACCGTTCGCAGGCCATGCGGCAGGCGGGCGTGGACGTAACCATGCTGACCATCGGCGAGCATGATATCGGCACGGATGACAGCATCATCGACGCCATGTCGGCCGCCGCGAAAGCCGGGCATGTCGGCTATTCGATGTTCAACGGCAACGCCAATCTGCGCGAACGCGTGGCGCAGCGGATTGCCGGGCGAACCGGCGTGACCACCACCCCGGACAACATTCTGGTGGTGCCCGGAGGACAGGCGGGGCTGTTTGCCACGCATCACGGGGTCTGCGACGAAGGCGACCGCGCGCTGATCGTTGATCCCTACTATGCCACCTATCCCTGCACCGTGCGGGCCATCGGCGCGGTGCCTGTCGCCGTCGCCGCCCGGCCGGACCGCAATTTTCAGCCCGACCCGGCGGATTTTGCAAAGGCGGCGCCGGGCGCGCGCAGCCTGCTGATCAATTCGCCCAACAATCCGACTGGCGCGGTCTACTCCCTGGAGACCATGACCGGACTGGCCGACATGGCCAAGGCACATGATCTTTGGCTGATCTCTGACGAGGTCTATGACACGCAGATCTGGTCCGGCCAGAGCCATCTCAGCCCGCGCATGCTGCCCGGCATGCCGGAACGCACGCTCGTCATCGGGTCGCTGTCGAAAAGCCATGCGATGACGGGCAGCCGCATAGGCTGGATCGTGGGGCCCGAACACGCCATAGAACACCTTAGCAACCTGGCCACCAACACTACCTATGGCGTTGCGGGGTTCGTGCAGGAGGCCGCGGTCTTTGCACTCGGTCTGGACACGGCGTTCGAGGCGCGCATCGCGGCACCGTTCCATCGCAGGCGCGACCGCGTGCTCGGGCAGCTGGAGGGGCACAACCTTGTCCGCGCCCTGCCCGCCGATGGCGCCATGTACGTGATGCTCGACATCCGGGCCACCGGCCTGTCGGGTGATGCCTTCGCCCGCCGCCTGCTGGAGGATCATCACGTCGCCGTCATGCCGGGCGAAAGTTTCGGGCACGCCGCTGCGGGCCACGTGCGCGTGGCGCTGACCGTGGATGATGCACGCCTGTTCGCCGCCGTTGACGAGATCCTGAAACTGGCGGACACGCTGTGTGCAAAGGCGCCTGCATAGCCCGGCCGTCCGGTCAGGACACCGCAAACACCGCGCGACAGCCTGACGCAGTTTGCGAACTCCGAAACAGCCCCATGTCCCCGGTGGACAGCTGAAAAAGGAGAATACGATGTTTCGCGGACTTGCAGTTTCGATGGTGCTGATCCTGGGCGGCATGGTCGGTGCGCCCGTGCTGTTTCTGGCGGCGTTCTGAGCGTGCGCCGAGACGCGTTTCGGGCACGTTTCTGAGCGCGTTTCCGGCGCCACATCCGGGACAGAACAAGCATTGCAACAGGCCGCAACAGGCCCTGGTGGGCGGCCTGTTTGCGACCTGTGGTCGCAAACAAGACAGATTATGGTATGATTCCGTCGTTTTACTCAGCCCGCACAGGGAGAGAGGCGATGGATACCCGCTTCAAGCTTAGCCTTATCGTCCGCACGATCGGTGCGCAGCGCGGCCGTGCCGCGCGGGGACGTCCGGGCGTGTCGTTCTGACACGCGCTCTGACACGCCTTGACCTTTCACCGATCAGGACACACCGATGAACGATGTATCTCCCCGCCGCTCCGGCGGACGCTCCGCTCGCCGCGCCAGCCGTGCGGCCCCGCTTGATGCCGACACCCGCCCGGTCCGCGCCGGATTGTCGGGCGGCACGCTCAACCCGCTCAGCGAAGCCGACGTGCTGCGCATTCACGACACCGCCCTGCGCGCGCTGGAAGAGATCGGGCTGGCCGACGCGCCCGACAGCGGAATCGAGATACTGACATCCGTGGGCGTGCAGCTGGGCGATGATGGCCGGCTGCGGTTTCCGCGTGCGCTGGTCGAAGACATGCTGGCGAACGCAAACCGGTCGGTGACGCTGCCCAGCCGCGACGGTCTGCACGATCTGCAACTCGAGGGCACGCGCGTGCACTATGGCACGGCGGGCGCCGCGGTGCACATGGTCGACCCCGAAACCCGCACCTACCGCGAAAGCACGTTGCAGGATCTGCACGACGCCGCGCGGATCTGCGACCAGCTGCCCAACATCCACTTCGTCCAGCGCCCGATGGTCGCCCGCGACATCACCGACAATCAGGAGATGGACCTCAACACGATCTATGCCTGCTGCGCGGGAACGACCAAGCATATCGGCACCTCGTTCAGCGAACCGCATCACGTCGCTCCGGCGCTCGAGATGCTGTACATGATTGCGGGTGGCGAAGAGGCGTTTCGCGCCCGCCCGTTCATGAGCAATTCAAACTGTTTCGTCGTCCCGCCGATGAAGTTCGCCACCGAGTCCTGCGAGGTGATGGAGGCCTGCATCCGCGGCGGCATGCCGGTGCTGCTCCTGTCCGCCGGAATGGCCGGCGCCACCGCGCCCTCGACCGTGGCGGGCGCAATCGTGCAGGCGACGGCGGAATGCCTGGCGGGACTGGTCTATGTCAACGCCCTCGCCCCCGGCCATCCCGCGATCTTCGGCACCTGGCCGTTCGGGCTGGACCTGCGCACCGGCGCAATGTCGATCGGATCGGGCGAGCAGGCACTGCTGTCCGCCGGCTGCGCGCAGATGCACCGGTTCTACGATCTGCCGGGCGGCGCGGCCGCGGGCGCCGCGGACTCCAAAGAGCCCGACATGCAGGCCGGCTGGGAACAGATGTGCTCGAACGTCATGGCCGGTCTGTCAGGGCTCAACATGGTCTACGAGGCGGCGGGCATGCATGCCTCGCTGCTCGGGTTCTGCCACGAAAGCCTGATTCTCGGCGATGATCTCATCGGACAGGCGCTGCGCTGCGTGCGCGGGATCGAGGTGGACGACGAAACGCTCGCGCTCGATCAGATCCGCGAGGTCTGCATCGGCGGTCCCGGTCACTATCTCGGCACCGCGCAAACCCTGGCGCGGATGCAGACCGATCACGTCTATCCCACCTTCGGAGACAGGTCGTCGCCCAAGGAATGGGCCGAAATCGGCAAGCCGGAGCTGGTTGAAAAGGCGCGGGAGCGCAAAAAGGCCATTCTGTCCGAACGCCCGGCGGCGGCGTTCGACCCCATGCTCGACAAAAAGCTGCGCGACGCGTTCAGGATCTACCTGTCGGTCTGAGCGCGGGGCCCATTGCCTGCCGGCGGCGCGGATCAGGCGGCGGACACGCGCGACAGGATCGCGGCGGTGTCAATGCCAGAGATCGCGCCGGCGGTGCGGCCGCGCTGCCCTGACAGGCGCGTTGCGACATAGGCCGCGCCCACCGGGTCGGGCGCATACCGGATCAGAACCGACGCGGTCAGCAGGCTGGCCAGACTTTCACAGTACCAGCGCGCCTGCGCCTCCTCTGCCAGCTTTGGAAACCGCGCGATGTGATCGGACAGCGCCGCATCATAGCCCGCCACCTGCCCCGCCGCCGCGCCCAGTTCGGCGCTCAGAACATCCCCCGCAAGCGGCAGCTTGCGCAGGCTGCGCAGGATATCCAGACAGATGACATTGCCCGACCCTTCCCAGATCGCATTGAGCGGGGCCTCCCGGTACAGCAACGGCATCCCCGACTCTTCGACATATCCGGCGCCGCCAAGCGCCTCCATCGCTTCGCACACGACGCCGGGGCACAGCTTGGTGTTCAGATACTTGGCCAGTGCCACCGCCACCCGCGCAAAGCCCTGCTCGGCCTCGGACCGGGCGTCGAAAAACCGCGCCACATAGAGGCCAAGCGCCAGCGCCCCCTCCCAGTCGAGCGCCAGATCCGCCAGTACGGCCCGCATCAGCGGCTGGTCGATGAGCCGAGCGTCAAAGGCCGTCCGGTGGCCTGCCCAGCGGACCGCCCGCTCCAGCGCGGCCCGCATCAGACCCGCAGGCGCCAGTGCGGTGTCCAGCCGCGTATGGTGCACCATGGTCAGGATGGTGCGCACGCCGTCGCCCTCCTCGCCAAGACGATAGGCCAGCGCATCGTCATACTCGATTTCGGCCGAGGCATTGGCCCGGTTGCCCAGCTTGTGCTTCAGTCTCTGAATCCCGATCCCGTTGCGCCGGTCCTCCAGCCAGCGCGGCACCAGAAAACAGGTCAGCCCCCCGGCCGCCTGCGCCAGCGTCAGAAACCCGTCGGACATGGGAGCAGAGCAAAACCACTTGTGCCCGCGCAACCTGTACACCGCGCCATCGCGCACCGCACGCGTGGCCGTGCCGCGCAGGTCCGATCCGCCCTGCTTTTCCGTCATTGCCATGCCCAGCGTCGCGCCGCTCTTGCGCGCCAGAGGACGCACCGCCCCGTCATAGGCGCGCGACGTCAGTTTGGGCACCCAGGTCTCGAATGTCGCCGCATCGGCTTCCAGTGCAGGCACCGCCGCATAGGTCATTGTCATCGGACAGCACACCCCCGGCTCCACCTGGGTTGTCAGATAGACCATTGCAGCATGCGCCGCATGTCCCGCCTGCGCACCTTCCCACGGCAGGGCGGCATACCCCGCGCCAATCCCCATCGCCATCAGCTGATGATAGGCGGGATGAAAGATCACCTCGTCCAGCCGCCGCCCCGCGTCGTCAAAGATCCGCAATTCGGGCGGGTGCGCATTGGCCGCCTGTCCCAGCGCCCGCGTCTCGACGCGCCCCAGCCGCTGCCCGTAATCCGCCAGGGCGTCCGCGTCGGCCCCCGCAGCCCCGGCATGACGCTGCAATGCAGGGTCCGACGCCCACAGGTCCAGATCGTCGCGGGGCGGTGGCTGGTTGGTCACCTCATGGGTCGCAAGCACATCGCGCGCGGGCAGCTGTGGCATGAAAGACTCTCCTTGAGGCCATCTTCTAACGTCCTGCTCGCCATGGAGGAAAGAGGATTCACAAACCGGCGCCGCTGTGGCAGTCTTGCCGGGCACCGTCCATCAAGAGACGGTCAAGAGGCAGCAAGAGCGTTCATGACCACGCGCAAAAGACCCGCATTGGGGGTGTTTCTTTATCTGCTGGGGGCCTTCGGGCTGGCCGGCTATTTCACCTTTGCCGCCGTGCAGGGCAATTACGGTCTTTTGCGCCGGGCGGAAATCGTGGCCGATGAGCGTGCATTGCGCGCCCAGCTTGACACGCTGCAGACCGAAGTGGCGCGCATGGAAAACCTGACCAAGCGGTTGTCGGACACCTATCTCGACCTTGACCTGCTCGACCAGCAGGCGCGCGACATCCTTGGCCTCGCCCGCACGGACGAAATCATCATTCGCTGACCCGCGCCGCGCGCCCTGCCTGAGCTGTCGGAAACACTTTGGAAATTCGCGAAACCGGGGCACAGTCTGCGCCAGACCCATGATCGCGCAGATTCGGCCGCCTGTCCGACCTGTGTGGCAGAGGTGTACAAAATTCGTGCTCGAAACTCTGTCTGCGACGTGATAAGGATTGTTTAACGTTGAACTATTGGACCTGACGGGAGGATCCAGTCGATGGCACCCAGAAAATCCG
The DNA here is from genome assembly GCA_039028815.1 of Pseudomonadota bacterium. Classification (GTDB taxonomy): domain Bacteria; phylum Pseudomonadota; class Alphaproteobacteria; order Rhodobacterales; family Rhodobacteraceae; genus Roseovarius. Next base: position 1,365 of record JBCCHI010000084.1, on the reverse strand, counting down.
CCGCGAAACCGGCGGCGCGCGCGGCGTCGAAATCCGCGACAGCCAAGACAACAACCAAGACACCGGCCAAGACAACAGCCAGAACCGGCGCCACCAGATCGCGCGCGGCCAGGCCGAATGTCTCGGCCGACGAGCTGAAACGCTTCTACCGCGACATGCTGCTGATCCGGCGGTTCGAGGAAAAGGCAGGCCAGCTGTACGGCATGGGGCTCATCGGCGGGTTCTGCCACCTCTACATCGGACAGGAAGCGGTTGTCGTCGGGCTCGAATCCGCCACCGAGGACGGCGACAAGCGGATCACCACCTATCGCGATCACGGCCACATGCTGGCCTGCGGGATGGACCCGGACGGCGTCATGGCCGAACTGACCGGGCGCGCAGGCGGCTACTCGAAGGGCAAGGGTGGCTCGATGCACATGTTCAGCCGCGAAAAGCACTTTTACGGCGGTCACGGCATTGTCGGCGCCAACGTGCCGCTTGGCGCGGGGCTTGCGCTGGCAGATCAGTACATGGGCCGCGATCGGGTCACCTTCACGTATTTCGGCGATGGCGCGGCCAACCAGGGCCAGGTCTATGAAACCTTCAACATGGCCGCGCTGTGGCAGTTGCCGGTGATCTTCGTCATCGAAAACAACCAGTATGCCATGGGCACGGCGATGAAACGCTCGACCTCGACGCCCGACATCTACACGCGCGGCGCCGCCTTCGGCATTCCGGGCGAGGCCGTGGACGGCATGGATGTGCTCGCGGTCAGGGCCGCCGGCGAAAAGGCCGTGGCACACTGCCGCTCGGGCAAGGGCCCCTACATCCTTGAGGTCAAGACCTACCGGTATCGCGGCCACTCGATGTCCGACCCGGCCAAGTACCGCACCCGCGAAGAGGTGCAGAAGGTGCGCGAGGAAAAGGACTGCATCGAACATGTGCGCGACATGCTGATTGCCGGAAAACATGCCAGCGAGGACGATCTCAAGGCCATCGACAAAGAGATCAAGGCGATCGTGAACAAGAGCGCCGAGTTCGCCAAGGACAGCCCGGAGCCTGCGCTGGACGCGCTCTGGACAGATATCTACGTCGACGCGCCAGTGGCCGCGGAATAACGGGAGAGCACGCGATGCCGACAGAAATCCTGATGCCCGCCCTGTCCCCGACGATGGAAGAGGGCACGCTCGCCAAATGGCTGGTCAAGGAAGGCGACACCGTGGCCTCCGGTGACATACTGGCCGAGATCGAAACCGACAAGGCCACCATGGAATTCGAGGCCGTCGACGAGGGCACAATCGGCAGGATCCTTGTGCCCGAAGGCACCGAGGCGGTGAAGGTCAACACCGCCATTGCCGTGCTGCTGGAAGACGGCGAAAGCGCCGG
>JBCCHI010000083.1:0-17199 GCA_039028815.1 Pseudomonadota bacterium | reverse complement strand
TCACGATCCGGAAATAAGGATCGAGAGCGATGTCGAGGACGGCATGGCGGTCATTCGGATTTCCGACAATGGCATTGGCCTGCCTTCAGACCGGTCGCGGCTGTTCGAGCCCTATGTGACAACCCGTGACAAGGGCACCGGGCTGGGACTGCCGATCGTCAAGAAGATCATAGAAGAGCATGGCGGCACCCTTGCACTGGAGGACGCCGCCCCCTTCCGCCAAGGCGCCCGGTGCGGGGCCATGGCGATCATACGTTTGCCGCTGGCCGCGGCAAACGATTTATCAACGACAATTCCGGAAAAACAAGCGGTATGAGGTGGACATGAGCGACATATTGATCGTCGATGACGAACGCGACATTCGAGAACTTATATCAGACATTCTGAGGGACGAAGGGTTCGCAACCCGCGTGGCCGGCAATTCGGACGACGCAATGGCTGCGATCAGCGATGAGCGGCCCGGCCTTCTGATCCTCGATATCTGGCTCAAAGACAGCAACATGGACGGGATCGACATCCTGAAATGTGTCAAACGGGACTATCCCGAAGTGCCCGTGGTCATCATATCCGGTCATGGCAACATCGAGATCGCCGTCGCGGCGATCAAGCAGGGCGCCTATGACTTCATCGAAAAGCCGTTCAACATCGACCAGCTTCTCGTGGTGATCAAACGCGGCATGGAAACCAGCCGGCTGCGGCGCGAGAACATCGCGCTCAAACGGCAGGGTACAAGCCCGGCGGAGATGCTGGGCGACAGCCCGTCTTTCAGGACGCTCGTCGGTCAGCTTGAGAAGGTCACAAAGAGCAACGGGCGGGTGATGCTTTCGGGGCCGGCGGGCAGCGGCAAGGAACTTGCCGCGCGCTACATTCACGCCAACTCTAACCGGGCGGATGCGCCGTTTATCTGCGTCGGCTGCGCGTCGATCGAACCCGAGCGGATGGAAGAGGTTCTTTTTGGCCGCGAAGGAGACGAGGGCGGCCCGGTGCCGGGCCTGCTGGAAGAAGCCAACGGCGGCGTGATCTATTTTGACGAAGTGGCGGACATGCCGCTGGGCACGCAATCCAAGATTCTCAGGGTTCTTGTCGATCAGACGTTTTCCCGCGTCGGCAGCACGGAAAAGATTCAGGTCGATCTGCGTGTGATCTCATCCACGAGCCGCGATCTTGCGGCCGAGATTGATCAGGACAGGTTTCGCCGCGAACTGTATCACCGGCTGAACGTGGTTCCGATCGACGTGCCGAGCCTTGAAAACCGGCGCGAGGATATTCCGGTTCTGGCGGATCACTTTATCGGTGTGCTGCACGAAGAACAGGGGCTGCCGCAACGCGAACTGACCGACGAGGCCGCGGCGCTGTTGCAGACAATGCGCTGGCCCGGCAACGTGCGGCAGTTGCGCAATGTGATCGAGCGGCTGCTGATCCTGGGCGAAAGCAGCGGCGAGATCGAGGCCCGCGAATTGCCCGGCGAAAGCGGCGGTCCCGTGGAAGATGGACGGGTCGTGCTGTCCGGAACCGTGGCCACGATGCCCCTGCGCGAAGCGCGCGAGGCGTTTGAGCGTGAATATCTCATGACGCAGATCAACCGGTTTGGCGGCAATATCAGCCGCACGGCAGAGTTTGTGGGCATGGAGCGCAGCGCCCTGCATCGCAAGCTGAAGTCGCTGGGCGTGGTGACCGGGACCAAGGGTGGACGACCCGCCGAGATGCCGGAGGCCCCCCAGCAGGCGGCAGAGTAGCGCCCGGACGAGTTGGCTCAGGGGGTCACGATCTGATAACTGCCGCCGCGAATGCGGATGATGCAGGACTTGTCCGTGATCGGAGGTTGTACGCGCGTGCGCGTTATCGTCGTGCGTTCGACGACTTCGGGACTACATTGCGGCAGAGAGACCCGTCCGAAGCCGCTCCCGCTCATGCAGGTTTGCGTCGCTTCCGCGCGCAACCCTTCGTTGGCGTCGTAGGTTTCCCAATAGCCGGGGTTGATCAGGATTCGCCGCGTATAGCAGGCCCCTGGCGCCGAGCAGTAGTTCCGGTACGTGTAGGTTGGCGGAATGTAGCGCCTGCGCTCGTTGACGGGGACCAGTTCGAGCGCCGTGACCCTGCATTGCGTCAGTGCCGAGTCGATCCGGCTGACCTCTGCGCCTTCCTGATAGTAGACCGAAACGGGCGTGCAGCCCGAAAGCGCCAGGATCAGTCCCATCGTCCAACGCCAGACATGCCGGTTGCCAGTCATCTCTCAGTTCCCTGTGCAGACGGAAATCATCATCGTCATGACCCGGGCGGAGTCCAGAGCCGTGTGTCCTGCATGCGGCGCCGCACGGGGATTGCTTTCCCAAGGCGGAGTGGTAATATATTTTACATTATATTAATCATCATAAAAACAACAGGTTGTGATCTAATGTTCATGTCGCACCTGCGAAACGCTTCTGTACATTTGAATTGACCGGGGCGCACCCTTCTGTCATGCACCAACGTTGGACGGACTGCAAAGGCTTCGCCGATGAAGGTCATCATTTGCGGCGCGGGACAAGTCGGCTGGCAGATCGCGCGCCACTTGTCCGGCGAGCAGAACGACGTAACCGTTGTGGACAGCAATGCCGATCTTGTGCGCCGGGCCACGGAAACTCTGGACGTGCAGGGTATCACTGGCTTTGCCAGCTATCCCAACGTGCTGGACGCAGCCGGTGCGCGCGATGCCGACATGGTCATCGCCGCCACGTATTCTGACGAGGTGAACATGGTCACCTGCCAGGTGGCGCATTCGGTGTTCGCCATCAGCCGCAAGATCGCCCGGCTGCGGGCACAGTCCTATCTCGACGCCATCTACTCTGACCTTTACCGACGCGATCACATGCCGATTGACGTGGTGATCAGCCCTGAACGCGAGGTGGCCCAGGCCGCTCTGCAACGACTGGGGGCGCCGGAGGCCTTTGATACCGAAATGTTCATGGACGGCGCGGCACAGCTTGTGGGGCTGCGCATTGACGAGGACTGTCCCGTCGTCGACACCCGTCTGCGGCACCTGAACGAGCTTTTCAGCACTCTGCGCGTCGTCGTGGTTGGTGTGCGCCGCGACGGACGTCTGTTTGCCCCGGAGGCCGATGACCAGCTGCGCGTTGGTGATGATGCCTATATCTTCGGTCCCGTCGAAGACATCCCGCGCACGATGGAGGTGTTCGGCAAGACCCAGAAGAAACAGGACCGGCTGGTGATCATCGGGGGTGGCAACATCGGGTTGTCCGTGGCCAGCACGCTGGAAAAGCGCGAGCGCAAGGCACGCGTCAAGGTGATCGAACGCGACAGGGCGTGCGCTGAGCGTGCCGCGGAACTGCTGGAACGCACGATCGTGCTGAACGGCGACGGGCTGGATACCCAGCTTCTGTCCGAGGCCAACGTGTCGCGTGCGGATGCCGTGCTTGCGGTGACGGATGACGACAAGACCAATCTTCTGACATCGGTGCGGGCCAAGGCCGAAGGGTGTCCTTATGCCATTGCGCTGATCAACGATCCGACGCTTGTTCCGCTGCTCGAACCATTGGGGATCGACGCGTATATCAACCCGCGCGCCACAACGGTCAGCTCGATCCTGCGCCATGTGCGGCATGGTCGTGTGCGTGCCGTCTATTCGCTGGGCGATGCCGAGGCCGAGGTGATCGAGGCGCAGGTTCTGTCCACGTCGTCGATCGCCGGCAAGACAATCCGCGACATCGACTTTCCCGAAGGCGTGCTTGTCGGTGGGGTGCTGAAAAACGATGTGGTGGTCAAGCCCACCGGCAGCCTGGAGATTGAGGCCAACGACGTGCTTGTGATGTTCGCCATGACCGCCGACGTGGCGCGGGTCGAGCAGCTTCTCCAGGTCTCGATCGACTTTTTCTGAGCGCCATGACCGAGCGTCTGCTTGCCTTCCCGCTGATCCTTGTTCTGACAGGGGTGTTCTGCACCGCCATGCTGGTGCCCGCGATCCATGCACTGGTTCTGGAAGATCACAGCGTTGCGCGCGCGTTCTTCTATTCCGGGGTACTGGGGCTGTCGCTGGTGACGATGATCGGTATTGCGATTTCGGGCAGACCTCGCCGCGCGAACACCGATATCGAGAATCTTGCCTCGCTGGCGCTGGCCTATATCGCCTTGCCCGTGGTGCTGGCTGTTCCGTTTTACGAGGGGCTGGAGACCACGCGATTCATCAATGCCTATGTCGAGATGATTTCGGCGCTGACCACAACCGGTGCCACGTTGTTCAGCGAACCCGGCCGACTGGTGGACAGTCTTCATCTCTGGCGCGGGCTTGTCGCCTGGCTGGGCGGTTTTCTGATCTGGGTGACAGCGGCGGCCGTTCTGGCGCCGATGAATCTGGGGGGCTTCGAAGTCACCGTTTCGGCCGAGCCGGGCCAAGGGGACGACCAGCTGTTTCGCTTTCGCCGCGCCAGTTCGGCGCGCCGCCTGGCGCAGGCGGTGTCGCAGCTGGCCCCGGTCTACTTTGGTCTGACCGGTGCGCTTTGGTTCATGCTGGCGGTGTGCGGCGAAGACACGCTGCCCGCCGCGATCCACGCCATGTCCACCATGTCCACCTCTGGCATTTCGCCCATCGGCGGCACCAAGAACTCCGAGGTCGGTTTTGCCGCGGAGGGCGTGATTTTCCTGTTCATGTTCTTTGCCCTGTCGCGTCTGACATTTGCCAATGACGCCGCCAGCGCGGGCCGGCCGGGGCTGCGGCAGGACCCGGAATTTCGCATTGCACTCGTGCTTGTCATTGCCGTGCCGCTGATCCTTTTCTCGCGTCACTGGCTGGCGGCCTTCGAATTCAATCAGCAGGAAGACTTCGGCATGGGGGTGACCGCGCTTTGGGGCGGCATGTTCACGGTGTTGTCTTTCCTGTCGACCACCGGCTTTGAAAGCGCGTCCTGGGACGAGGCGCAAAGCTGGTCGGGCCTTGGCACCACGGGTCTGGTTCTGATGGGGCTGGCGATGATCGGCGGCGGCGTGGCGACCACGGCGGGTGGTGTCAAGCTGCTGCGGATCTATGCGTTGTATCTGAATGGCCAGCGGGAAATGGAGAAACTGGTGCACCCGTCCTCGGTCGGTCGTGCAAACCTGCAGAACCGGCGCATCCGGGAACAGGGGGCGTTCGTCGCCTGGATCTTCTTCATGCTGTTTGCGCTGTCGCTTGCACTGGTCACCGTCATCATGGCGGCGTTCGGCCAGAACCTGCAGGACTCTCTGGTGCTTGCGGTAGCGGCGCTTTCGACCACGGGGCCGCTGACGCAGGTCGCGGCGGACGCACCGATCAATCTTCTGGAACTGAACCCGGTTGCCAAACTTGTCTTTGGCACGGCGATGGCACTGGGCCGGCTGGAGACGCTGGCGCTGATTGCGCTTTTCAACCCGAGCCTGTGGTGGGACTGATCCGATCGGGGCTCTGCTCGGGATCGAAAAGCCACGTGAATCACATGGCGCAACAGGGTGCGCGCATACAGCCGGTGCGCCCCGCAGACCTGCGCGCCATCGGCCCTTCTGATCGGGTTGCCGGGCGAGCAGGCCAAGGAGTTGATTTTAGGGCTGGAAACTCGTTCACGCCCGCTACATACTCCGCTCGACACTGACCGGTGATCCATGAGACGCGTGGACCGCGGACGCAAGAATAAAGGCATAGCAAGAATGGCAACTGACAAACAGAACCTGCAGGATGCGTTTCTCAATCAGGTTCGCAAAACAAAAATCCCTGTCACGATCTTCCTGATCAACGGTGTCAAACTGCAAGGCGTAATCACCTGGTTTGACAACTTCTGCATTCTTCTGCGCCGCGACGGACAGTCGCAGCTGGTCTACAAACATGCCGTATCCACGATCATGCCGTCGCAGCCGGTGAACCTTTACGATGGTGACGATGCGTCTTGACGCGTGATCACGCGGATGACGGTCAGGGGTCACTGACCGTAACGAAAGCATGGGTTCTTCATCCTGATATTCCCGGTGACGGACGCACACGGGCACCCGAACTTGCGTTGCAAGAAGCGGTATCGCTGGCCCGTGCCTTGCCTGGGCTGCAGGTGTGCGGGTCGTCGGTTGTCCGGCTGTCCCGGCCGCATCCAGGACTGCTGTTCGGATCGGGCAAGCTGGAAGAGCTTGCCGCGCTGGCGGCTGCCCGGGATCTGGAGCTTATCCTCGTCGACGGCCCGGTTTCTCCTGTTCAACAGCGCAATCTGGAAAAGCGGCTTGGTGTGAAGCTGCTGGACCGGACCAGTCTGATTCTGGAAATATTCAGTGACCGGGCCGCGACCAGAGAGGGTGTGCTTCAGGTCGAGATGGCTGCGCTGAGTTATCAGCGCACCCGGCTTGTCCGCGCCTGGACCCACCTGGAACGGCAGCGGGGCGGGCTTGGCTTTGTCGGCGGACCGGGGGAAACCCAGATCGAAGCGGACCGTCGCGCGATTGACGAACAACTCGTGCGGTTGCGCAGGCAACTTGCCAAAGTCGCCAAGACCCGTGAACTGCACCGGTCCGCGCGCGCCAAGGTCCCGTTTCCGATTGTCGCGCTGGTGGGGTACACAAATGCCGGAAAATCGACCCTGTTCAATCGTCTGACCGGGGCAGATGTGATGGCCCGGGACATGCTGTTCGCCACGCTGGACCCGACGATGCGCAGAATTCAGCTGCCCGGAAACGGCCCGGAGGTGATCCTGTCCGATACGGTCGGCTTTATTTCCGATCTGCCCACCGAACTGGTGGCCGCCTTTCGCGCGACCCTGGAAGAGGTCACCGCCGCGGACCTGATTTGCCATGTGCGCGACATCTCGCACCCGGAAAGCGAAGAACAGGCCAGGGATGTGCACGCCATTCTGGAAAACCTGGGCGTGTCGGAACACACGCCGCAGATCGAGGTCTGGAACAAGATAGACCAGCTTGATCCACCGGACCGTGACGCTCTTGCCAACCGGGCGGCGCGCAACGCGCCGGTCCGGATGATCTCGGCAGTCACCGGGGAGGGCATCGAGGCGCTCGGCGCGCTTGTCGTCGAACAGATCACCGGCCCGGTGCAGCAGGACGTGCTGCGGCTCGGGTTCGAGGATGGTCGACGCCGCGCCTGGCTGTTCGAAAAAGGGCTGGTCGAGCGCGAGCAACAGGACGACATTGGTTACAGTATTTCGGTGCGATGGAGCGCAACGCAAAAGGCGCAGTTCAACGCACTCTGATCCTTGCCCTGATGCAGGAGATGGCGATGACCAAAGCCTTCTACGACCGTCTTTTCACCGACGCCGTTCGCGCCTTGCAGGAACGTCAGGGGTCCGCGCGCCTGTATGCGCGTGCCCTGTCGCCCGACGCGCCCGAGGATGCCACACTTGGCCCGGACGAGCGTTCTTTCATTGCTATGCGCGACGGGTTTTACCAGGCCACGATCTCGGCGTCCGGCTGGCCGTATGTGCAGTTTCGCGGCGGCCCTCGTGGGTTTCTCAAGGTTCTGGACAATCGCACGCTGGGCTACGCCGACTATCGGGGCAACCGACAGTACATCAGCGATGGCAACCTCGCGACGGACGACCGGATCGCGATGATCCTTGTCGACTATCCCAATTCCGCGCGGCTCAAGGTTCTGGGGCGTGCCCGACTGACCGAGGACCAAGAGACCTGCGCGCGCGTGCTCGACACAGGGTACAAGGCGCACCCGGAACGGGCGGTCGTGGTCGATGTCGAGGCGTTCGACTGGAACTGTCCGCAGCATATTCCCGTCAGGCTGACTGTCGAAGAACTGCAACCGATCCTGGCGCCGTTTCAGCAGGAGCTGGCGCAGTTGCGCGCTGAAAACGCGGAGCTCCGGGCAAGGCTCGAGGGCAGCACATGACCTTTGCCATTGCACCGCTTGTTCCCGAACTCTGGTGCCGGGACTTCAACCGGTCGCTTGCATTCTACCGCGATGTGCTTGGCTTTGGTGTCGGGCAGCACAAGAACGGGTCGCGCCACGCCTATCTGACGTTTCATGGCGCGCAGATCATGCTTGCGCACTGGGCGTTTGACGGAAGGTGGGAGCCCTGGCACCCGGAACCTCTGCAGGCCCCGTTCGGGCGTGGCGTGAATTTTCAGTTCATGATGCGCGACGTTGACGCCTATCACGGGCGATTGCGCGATGCCGGGGTGACCCTGCTGGTCCCGCTCGAGACGGTCACGTATTGGCGCGATGGGCAGATGGATACACGCCACCAGTTTGGCGTTCAGGACCCCGATGGCTATGTTCTGAGGTTCGCGGAAACGATATCGACACGTCCCGACGACATGGACCGGGGGCGTGCCGTGACCCCCTGACAGGCCAGTTCGCGCGGGCGCGTCAGTTCTCGACGACCGACGCCTCGTTGAAGGCAGCCGTGAACCCGTCGAGCGACGCGGTGATCCGCACCACCTGATCAGGGGCCTGCGCCGGCACGATGATCAGCGAGGCGCTGCTGCCCGCCTTGAACGCATCAATGTCCTGCTGGGTAAAGCCGATCCGGGCAAAACAGCCGACAATGGAACAGAAGGCATAGCTGTAGCCTTTCAGCGGGCCACCATCGACCGAGATCTTGAGCCCCTCGGACAAGAGCGTTCCCAGAGGGACGACAACCGTGGCCCCGGCCACTGCCTCTGCGTTGCCCGGCAATTTGAAGACGCTGAACTCTGCAACCGGGTTGCCTGCATCCTCGCGCAGCAACTGGTACATCTGGCAGGGGTCCTCGCCGGTTTCGGTGCGGAAGCACTGGATCTGCCAGTCGCCGTACTGTTCCTTGATGTAGGAGGGATCGACCTCGCGACCCAGATCAAGGCCCGTGCCCGACTGGCCGCCCTGCGCGGTTTCGGTTGTCGTCTCTTCGGTGCCTTCCGTTCCCGTGTCGGCCGCGCCGTCATTGCTCTCTTCGGTCGCATCTTCAGTGGTCTGGGCTGTCGCATCCTCTTCGGTCTGCGTGCCGGTGTCATCGGTTGTCGCCGTGCTCTCCTGAGCGGACAGCGCCGTGCCGATCTGAAGAAGAACGATCAAAGGCAGAGTGCGAAGGAGTGTCAGCATGAAATCCCCATTTCGTGGTTTTTTTGTTCCAGACGAGCTCGACCGGTTTCGAGTGCGGAGATAACCCAGCCCGGAACGGCGTTGCAAGCCGGTTTCGTATCTGGGGGCGGTGAATGCGGTCGTCCACGCAGTTGTGATCGGGCCCCGGGGTCCGGGCGCGGGGCGCGGCGGTCGGACTGGCACCGTCTGATGCACAGATCAGAGAGCCTAACCATCTGACAGAAAAAGAAAAAGAGGCCAATTGACCTCTTTTCCCATTCTCCCTGTCGGACTGGCCGACTTATTCTGATCGGACGCTAGGACAGTTCATTCAGAGCGTCAACAGGAGAAATGCCGCAACATGTCGGTAAGAGTCCGCTCAGGCGCAGGGCGCGGATGCACGGGTTCGGGGTATTGGGTAAAAAAGGGCCGCACCCAAGGGCGCGGCCAGTCTGACAGGGAGGAAGTACCGAAGCCAAGAGGACTTGAGGCCTCGGACACAAAGGACACTGACATGCAATCCTTAAATAAGTATGTTCAGACCGTGAAGAAAGTGGGACAAGGGCCAGGGCATTGGAAGATAAGGTTTTTATAGGCGGCGGTGGGCCTGGATACGCATCGCGCCAGGACATGTCACTGCGCTACGCCAACCGGCATGGCCTGATTGCCGGAGCCACCGGCACGGGAAAGACGGTCACGCTTCAGATTCTGGCTGAAGGCTTCTCTCAGGCCGGGGTTCCGGTGTTTCTGTCGGATGTCAAAGGCGATCTTTCAGGACTGTCGGCAGCGGGCAGTTCCGCGTCCAAACTGCATGAGGCCTTCACCTCTCGCGCCGAAACGATCGGATTTGACGGATATGCCTATTCTGCCTTTCCGGTTATTTTCTGGGATCTCTTCGGACAGCAGGGGCATCCGGTGCGCGCGACCGTGGCCGAGATGGGACCGCTTCTGCTGTCGCGCCTGATGGATCTGAGCGACGCACAAGAGGGGGTGATGAACATCGCCTTTCGTGTGGCTGATGAAGAGGGTCTGCCGTTGCTTGATCTGAGGGATCTGCGCGCGCTGCTTGTCTGGGTCGGGCAGAATGCCGCGGATTTGTCCCTGCGATACGGCAATGTGTCGACCCAATCGGTCGGTGCCATCCAGAGATCGCTTCTGGTTCTGGAAAACCAGGGTGGAAGCGCGTTTTTCTCGGAACCCGCGCTTGAACTGGACGATCTGATGCGCCTGGCCACGGACGGGCGGGGACAGATCAGTATTCTGGCTGCCGACAAGCTGATGGGCGCGCCACGGCTTTATGCGACATTTCTGTTGTGGCTGTTGTCCGAGCTGTTCGAAACGCTGCCCGAGGTGGGCGACCCGGACAAACCCAAACTGGTCTTCTTCTTTGACGAGGCGCATCTGCTGTTCGACGACGCGCCAAAGGCGCTGGTCGACAAGGTCGAGCAGGTGGCGCGGCTGATCCGGTCCAAGGGGGTAGGGGTCTACTTTATCACCCAGAACCCCGATGACGTGCCCGTGGATATATTGGGACAATTGGGCAACCGGGTACAGCATGCCCTGCGGGCGTTCACCGCGCGTGACCGCAAAGCGCTGGAGCGCGCGGCGGAAACGTACCGCCCGAACGCGCGCTTTGACACGGCGGATGCGATTCGCGACGTCGGCGTTGGAGAGGCCGTAACCTCGATGCTTGAGGACAAGGGCGTGCCGGGCATTGTCGAACGCACACTGATCCGGCCCCCCGCGTCCAAGCTTGGACCGGCAGATGCCGCAGAGCGTGCGGCCGCGCTGGCCGCCTCGCCGGTCGCGGGGAAATACGAAACCGCTCTGGATCGGGACTCGGCCTTCGAGATGCTGGCCAGAAAGGCTGACACCGCCGCGCAGGAAGCCGAAGCGTCAGAGGCCCAGGCCGACGATCTTTCGGCCGCAATGCGCGAATTCAACTCTGCCCGCAGATATTCCGGCACGCGCGTGCCACGGTCGACGTCGCGACCCGCGCGCAAGACCGATAGCCTGGGTTCCAGTGTCACGGACGCCATGACCTCCGCGGTGATCAAGGAACTTCAGGGCACGACCGGACGGCGCATCGTGCGGGGCATTCTTGGCGGTCTCTTTCGCGGACGCTGAGCGTGGCGCGGAACGAACCGTGGTTCAGCGTGCAACCGACCTGAGGTCTTCGAGCAGGGCTTCGGACATTGCCCGCGCGTGGCGCACGCGCGATTTGGACAGACCGCGTGTTTCCACCCGGATCAGGGCTTCCACCGCCAGGAAGAACGGCAGAATCAGCTCTCGCTCCCTGTCGGTCAGATCGAAGGCGTCGCTAAATTCGGTCAGACCTGCCCGGTCAACGCCGAGAAACCGGTCGCCGGACGGGATCATGCCGCGACGGCCCATGTGCATCAGAAAGCGTGCCATGTCCTTGTAGATCGGAAAGCTCCGACTGCCGCCGCAATCTATGCCGGTCAGTGCCGGATGATCCCCGGCGAGCAGGTTGTTGGGATGAAAGTCGCCATGCCCGATGGCCACGCGCCAACGCGAGTCCTCGATCAGCGGCACAAGCCGCTCTATTTCGGCAAGTATCCGTCGTTCCAGCTTGCGCAGACGTGTAAACGCCTGTTCGGACGCGGCCCGCGCCGCCCGCGTGGCCCAGCCTTCGGGCGTGGCAGGCTGGTCGGTTTCGGAACAGTCGGTGTATGTGCGCAGCCAGCGCGCGGCCGGCGCAAGCCAGGCGGCCCGATGCGACGGCTCTGAATTCCACAGCAGTTTCAGCAGCGGCGTGCCGGGCACATCCGCCGTGACCAGGACACCGGCCTGCGGTGCACAGGCCAGCGGACGGCAGACCTGTGCGGATCCGTCGTTCATCAAGGGCCAGATCCGCCGAAGCTCGGCCCAGTTGCGCGCGCAGGCATCCGGCGCATTCGCGTAAATCCGGAAGATCGCCGGTGTTCCGCCCATTTCCCCGCGCAGCACCATGCGCTTGCCCGGAACGTAGCGCAAAAGTTCCCGCGGTGCGGATTGCGCCAGACGTGGCTCTTCGCTGGCCGCGTCTGCAATGACAGTGGCCGCCTTTTCAATAGCTTGCGTGTCGGAGGACTCAGTGCCAGGGAACGAGGCCATGACCGGTATCGTTCCGCAACCGCGCGGTCGCGTCAACCGAATTGAACCCCGCGAATGCCATCGTTAAGCTTGGGCATAACCGACGCCCGAAATCAGAAAGACCTGCGGCAATGAGCGACACAGAGATCGAGACCCTGTCCTTTGAAGAGGCGATGCGCGCACTGGAAGAGGTCGTGGCCAGGCTGGAGCGCGGCGATGTCCCGCTCGATGAGTCGATTGCGCTTTACGAGCGCGGTGCGGCGCTGAAAAAGCGCTGCGAGACAAAACTCAAGGAAGCCGAGGAAAAGGTGGCGGCGATCACGCTTGACCCGGACGGAACCCCCACCGGCACCACGCCTGTCGAGGGGCTTTGATGCTCAAGGCGGCTTTGGCGGCGCATCAGGCTGCCATAGAAACGCATCTGATGGCCGCCGTGCCCGGTGCGGGCGCGCTTGACGAGGCAATGCGGTATGCGCTGCACGGGGGCAAGCGGCTGCGCGGTTTCATGGTGATGGAAACGGCCCGCCTGCACGATGTGGACCCCGGAAGGGCCCGCTTCCCGGCTGCTGCGATCGAGGCCATGCATGCCTACAGCCTGGTGCATGACGATCTGCCATGTATCGACAACGATGATCTGCGGCGGGGGCGACCCACGGTGCATGTCAAATGGGACGAGGCGATGGCCGTTCTGGTGGGCGATGCGCTGCAATCACTTGCCTTCGGGCAGGCGCTGCACCCCGACGGCGCAGAGACCGCCACGGCACGCGCCGAACTGGGGTCCAGGCTGGCCCGCGCGGCGGGCGCGTCGGGCATGGTTGCCGGGCAGGCCATGGACATAGCCGCAGAGACGGCCAGTGATCCTCTGACGCTGGCGCAGATCACGCAGCTGCAAGCCGGCAAGACAGGCGCGTTGTTCGAATGGGCCGCGACCGCAGGACCGGTGATGGCAGGGGCGGATGCGCGGCCCCTTCAGTATTTTGCAGGCAACGTGGGGCTGGCCTTTCAGATTCAGGATGATGTGATCGACGTGACCGGAAACGCCGAGGCGGTCGGCAAGGCGGTGGGCAAGGACAGCGCGGCGGGCAAGGCGACATTCGTGTCCCTCATGGGGCTCGATGCCGCGCGGTCCAGAGCCGCCGCGTTGACCGAGGCCGCCTGTGACAGCCTGTCTTGCTATGGCGCACGGGCGACGACGCTGATAGAGCTTGCGCGCTATATCGTAACGCGCACGTATTAGGCTGTGCCGCTGCACCCTGCCAAGGAAATCACGGATCCGATGCCGCCTCCCGATACGCCCTTGCTTGATCGCCTTGACGGGCCACAGGATGTGCGCCGGCTGGCGCCCGGAGATCTGGGTCGGCTGGCCGATGAAGTGCGACGTGACATGATCCATGCGGTTTCGAAAACCGGCGGACATCTCGGCGCAGGGTTGGGCGTTGTCGAACTGACCGTGGCGCTGCACCACGTCTTTGAAACGCCGCGTGACAAGATCGTCTGGGATGTCGGCCATCAGGCGTATCCGCACAAGATTCTGACCGGACGGCGCGCCGCGATGGCGGGCTTGCGGCAGCAGGGGGGACTGAGCGGGTTCACCAACCGGTCCGAGAGCCTCCATGACCCCTTTGGGGCGGGCCACAGCTCGACCTCTGTCAGCGCGGCGCTCGGTCTGGCGCTGGCGCGCGATCTTGGCGCAGACTGCCCCGGCGGGCATGGGCACGTCGTGGCCGTGATCGGTGATGGTGCGATGTCTGCGGGGCTGGCCTTTGAGGCGCTGAACAACGCCGGCGCTCTGGGCACGCCGCTGATCATTGTGCTGAACGACAATGATCTGTCCATTGCCGCCCCGACCGGCGCGCTGTCGGATTATCTGACCAGACTGCGCCGTGGTCAGGTCGGACCGGACTGGTTCTCTGCGCTTGGCTGCCGGTATCTGGGGCCGGTCGACGGGCACGACATTGGCGCGCTCGTGTCCTCCCTGCAAGACGCGCGCGCGGTGCAGGACGGGCCTGTTCTGGTGCATGTGACAACGGTGAAGGGCAAGGGTCATCCGCCCTCGGAATCCCGCGCAGATGGCGGACATGCCACTGCGCCGTTCGATCCGGACACCGGTGCGCCGGTCAAGGCGAAGTCCAATTCCCCCAGCTATTCCAAAGTGTTCGCGCAATCTCTTATTGCCGAGGCAGAGCGTGACCCGAAACTTTGCGCCGTGACCGCCGCCATGACCGATGGCACGGCGCTTACCGCATTCGAGGCGCGGTTTCCCGAGCGCTGTTTCGATGTCGGCATTGCCGAACAGCATGCGGTCACATTCTCTGCCGGACTCGCAGCCGGGGGCATGAAACCGTTTTGCGCCATCTACTCGACCTTCCTGCAGCGCGGGTACGACCAGGTTGTGCATGATGTGGCCGTACAGGGCTTGCCCGTGCGGTTCGCAATTGATCGCGCCGGTCTGGTGGGCGCAGATGGCGCAACCCATGCCGGTAGCTTCGATATCGCCTATCTCGCCAACCTGCCGGGCTTTACCGTGATGGCGGCGGCCGATGAGGCCGAACTGCAGCGTATGGTTGCCACCGCCGCCAAGCACGACGAAGGCCCGATCGCGTTTCGGTACCCGCGCGGCACCGGCCCCGGGGCTGCGTTGTCCGACACCGCTGCGCCGTTGCCACTGGGCAAGGGCCGTATTCTGAGAAACGGCACGCAAATTGCGATCCTGTCCTTTGGCGCGCGTCTGGCCGAGGTGATGCGCGCCGCGGACATGCTGAAGGAAGACGGCATTCTGCCGACCGTGGCGGACGCCCGCTTTGCAAAGCCGCTGGATCATGCGCTTCTGGCCGGGCTCGTGCGCGACCACGAGATCCTGTTGACGATCGAGGAGGGCGCCGTGGGCGGCTTTGGCAGCCATGTGATGGCGCATCTGGCGGAGACCGGCGCGCTTGACGGCGGGATCAGGCTGCGCTGTATGACGTTGCCCGACAGGTTTATTGCCCAGGGCTCGCCAGACGACCTTTACGCGCAAGCCGGGTTCGACGCCAGCGGCATTGCCGCCCGGGTCCGCAGGCTGGTGTCCGGGTAGGCCCGTGCGCGACGCGTTTTGCGCGGCGGTCTGTCTGTGGTTCGGATGAAACGCTTTAGGGCGTAGAACTTGTGGACGTTGCTGAGACGGTAACCGAAATCGCCGACGCCAGATTGTTTGTGGCGGTCTGCAGCAAACCGACACTGTAGATGCCCATACCAACAACCGCGGCAGTCAATACCACGTAGTCCACCGTGACCACGCCATCCTCTGCACGAGAAAACCGTCTACAAAAGCGGCAGAGCCTTGCCAATCCAAGCATCGTTACATCCTCGTTCTTCAAAATCGGCGCCCCGACGGGCGCGCGGTCATCAATATTTTCTTCCAGAACAGTGACGTGCGTCGCAACGGGTTCCTGTTGCGTTCCGAGCCGCTTACCGATCCCGCGTGCTGACCGCCGCGTCACTCGTTGCGCTGCGAATAGAGTCAGCAAGCCCGAACGTTGCATCACTGGCGGTCAAGACCGCGAGACATCCGAGACAGGCCACTGCTGCGCACAATACTACCCAGTCGACGCTGATCGCGCCGGACTCATCGCGGATGAAGGAGGTTTTACGTTCCTTCATAAGTGTGTTGTCCTCCTTACACAGCTTCAGCCCGTGCAGCGCAAAAAAGGATCCTGCGTATCAAATGTCCTTCTTTTGACATGATCGACATGAATTAAGGCAAATTTGTGGCAAATTGGGCAGATCGGTCGGTTTGATGCCTGATTTTCAGCACCCTGTCCGAGGCCGTGTCCGGACCGCGACATCAATCCGGAGTAGGGATTTCAGACTGTTCCCGCAGCGGAAACGCCGCCTTCGTGTTCACGATTCCGGGACATCCCGGCGATTCGCACGCGCCCGTGCCGATTGCGCTTGATCGAGGGTGCGAAAGCCCCACGTCGTGCTCAAACCACGAGATTCAGGATCAATGGCCATGAAACGGCGCAGGTTTCTGACATACAGCGCGGCCTTTGCTGTGTTGGGATCTTCGGGTCACGCGCTTGACACCTCGGCCGGCCGGCTGGAGGTGGCGCGTATCACCGGAGGGTTGAGCACGCCCTGGGCGTTCGGCTTTCTGCCGGACATGTCGGTTCTGGTGACCGAGCGTGATGGCACACTGCAGCATATCGGCGGCGGTCGGATGTCGCCGGTCGCGGGGGTCGGCCAGGTGGCCACCGGCGGGCAGGGCGGACTGCTTGATCTGCTGGTGCCAGCCGACTTTGCGCGCACCAGAGAGCTGTTCTTTACTTTCGCCAAGGCACAGGGCGGAGGAAAAGGCACGGCAGTGGCACGGGCGCGCCTGTCCACGGACGGGCGCAGGCTGGAGGACTGGCAGGTCATCTACGAAATCCGGCGCGGGTCCTCGCGCGGGCGGCATTTCGGGTCCCGGCTGGTCGAAGCGGGTGACGGCACGCTGTTTGTCACCGTGGGCGATCGTGGCGACCGGCCGTCGGCTCAGGATCTGAGCGTTGAAAACGGCTCTGTCCTGCGCATAACGCGGCGCGGCGGTGTGCCTGGCAACAACCCCTTCACCAAGACCCAGGGCGCACGGCCGGCGATCTGGTCCTGGGGGCATCGCAACCCGCAGGGGGCGGCGCTGGACGGGCAGGGACGGCTGTGGGTGGTCGAACACGGCGCGCGCGGTGGCGACGAACTGAATCTTGTGCGCAGGGGGGCCAACTTTGGCTGGCCGGTCATTTCCTACGGACGCCACTACAGCGGCGGCAAGATCGGCGAGGGCACCGAGAAACCCGGCATGGAGCAACCTGTTCACTACTGGGATCCTTCGATCGCACCATCGGGACTGATGTTCTGTTCCGGCAGACTGTTCCCCGCCTGGCGTGGCGCCGCGTTTGTCGGCTCTCTCAAGCAGGATTATCTGTCGCGTATCGCGGGCGATCCGATGCGTGAGGTGGAACAGATCCGATTGCCCGGCGCCCGCCGCATACGCGACGTGCGAGAGGCCCCGGACGGCGCAATCTGGGTCCTGGCCGCCGGAAACGGATCGCTTTATCGACTCAGTAAATAGTTTTGTTTCATGG
>JBCCHI010000082.1:0-17232 GCA_039028815.1 Pseudomonadota bacterium | reverse complement strand
CAGGTCGGTGTCGGGGCCTCAATGCCTCGTCCATCCGGAGTTTCCCGGACCGGATGATTTGTCGGGGTCGATCTCTTCGTATTCCCCTTCGATCAGATCATCGGACGCGCTGGGGTTGCGGGAGTACGAATATGTGGGGCCACCCTGTCCGGTGCCGGTCTGAAAAAACTGAACATGTCGCTTCAGGTAGGACATCAGGCCACGCCGGACGGCCGGTGTCAGCAGTGCGAAACCGACTGCATCGGTGAAAAAGCCCGGAGTCAAAAGCAGGGCCCCCGCAAACAGGATCATTGCTCCGTCAAAGAGCGGCTGACTGGGATCATCGAAACGTTCCATAGACCCACGCAATTGTGATAAGGTGGCCAGGCCCTGACTGCGTACAAGCATTGTGCCGATGACAGCCGTAGCAATCACGATGGCTAGTGTGGGCCAAAGGCCGATCAGTCCGCCGATCTGTATGAACAATGCAATTTCAATCAGTGGAACGATAAGAAATGCCAGAAAGAGCCACATGGTGTCATTCTCCCCGATTTGCAGGTGCAGTATGGTGGACTTGCCCCAAATGGCATCTTACATAAGAGCGGTCTTGGTCATATTCCATGCCCGGCAGATCGAGAGGACAAGATGAATTCGCCGCTACTTCAGCTTCTGGTGCTCGCAGGGATTGCGATTTTCCTCATTTTGCGCCTGAAGAGTGTGCTTGGCACGCGGGACGGGTTTGAAACACCGCCCCAGCAGCGACCCAATACGGCCTCGTCTTCGCGCCGGCAGGATTTTGAAGTGATTGAGGGCGGCCAGGATCACGACATCACGGATCATGTGGCCGAAGACAGTGCAGCCGCTGATGCTCTTGCGGGAATGAAGCGGATCGAGCCGGCCTTCAATGTGGGCGAATTCATCCAGGGCGCCCGTCAGGCCTATGAGTGGATACTCATGTCGTTTGAGCGCGGCAACATGGATGAAATCGCGCCGTTCCTCTCGGAAGATGTGTTCGAAGCGTTTTCGCAGGTCGTGGATGCGCGACAGGAACAGGGGCTCAGCATCGAGGCGGATTTCGTTGGCGTACGAGACACGGCAATTTCTGGCGCGGTGTTTGACGAGTCGACCGGGCGTGCGGAAATCACGGTGAAATTTGTCGGTGAACTAATCTCTGTGGTGCGCGACAACGGCGGTGAAATCGTCGAAGGCGAACCGGGCAAGTCCAAGCGGCAGAAGGACAGCTGGACCTTTGAGCGTGTCATGGGATCCGACGACCCGAACTGGCGGCTTGTTGCCACGGGCGAATGACCTTAAGCGCACGCGTTGCATGTGTTCTGATCTGGTGCGCCGCGGCAGTCTGCCACGCAGAAGAAACCAAAAGAACAGTCCTTGATTTCAAAGACCTGACCGGCTGGCAACAGGACGCCGGCAAGGACGAGGCGCTTGCCGCGTTCCGGGTGACATGTCCGGATATGGACAGCCTGGACTGGCAGGCGATCTGTGCGTTGGCACATACGGATGTCGAACCCGGCACATTCTTTGAACTCTTCTTTCGCCCGGTTCTGATCGAAGATGGCAAGCGGGCGCTTTTTACAGGCTATTTCGAACCGGAACTTGAAGGCTCGTTATCCCCGACACCGCGCTATCGTTTCCCGCTTTATCGCATGCCGCCGGAGGCGCGTGACACAGGCCTCTGGTACAGTCGTCGTCAGATCGAAGGCAGCGGCGTGATGGCGGGGCGCGGTCTTGAAATCGCCTGGGTCGATGATGCGACAGAGCTGTTTTTTCTCCATATTCAGGGTTCCGGGCGCATTCGTCTGCCAAACGGCAAGACCATCCGGGTCGGCTATAGCGGAAAGAACGGCCACGACTACAGGTCGGTCGGGGCAGAACTCGTCCGTCGCGGGGTGTTTGAGCCCAGCGAGGTTTCGGCACAGGTGATCGGCAACTGGGTGCGACGCAATCCAGAGCTTGGTCAGGAACTGCTGTGGCACAATCCGTCTTTTGTATTCTTCCGCAGGATTCAAAACCTGTCATCCGAACTCGGCCCGCTTGGTGCGATGAACCGTCCGATAACGGCGGGCCGCACAATCGCTGTTGACCCTGTCTATGTGACGCTCGGTTCCCCTGTCTGGATCGAGAAAGAGGGGCACGGTCCGATTCGCAGGTTGATGATCGCGCAGGATACCGGCTCTGCCATCAAAGGCGCACAACGTGCGGATATATTCGTTGGAACAGGAGACCAGGCCGGGCGCATCGCGGGCCGGTATCGCGATCCTGGCCGGGTGATCGTGCTGGTGCCGATTCAGCAGGCTTACGCGATGGCAACGGAGCCTGATTTTTGAGCCGCCGCAAGCTGACGGAAGAAGAGTTGCACCTGTGGCGCAGGATCACAAGGACGACGGACCCCTTGGATACCGGGCCGGGCCGCGCGTCTTTGCCGTTTAACGACGAGCCAGAGAACAAGAACAGACGCAGCCCAGCCGCAGACCTGTTTCGACCCGCCCCAAAGAGCCCGGGACACGCGCCGCACTATCCTGCTTCGGCCGCACGTGAGACTGCTCTTCACCACGAGCCGGTTCGCATGGACAAAAAGACGTTCGGAAAGCTGAAGCGGGGCAAGGTCGTCCCCGAGGCCCGGATTGATTTGCACGGCATGACGCTGGCGCAGGCACAGCCAGCCCTTATCGGGTTCACGATGCGCGGTCATGCAGACGGCAAGCGTTTGCTGCTTGTCATCACTGGCAAGGGCAGGGCCGGGCAGGATGACGGCCCGATTCCGGAGCGGCGCGGATTGTTGCGTCACGCGGTTCCGCAATGGCTGGCAATGCCGCCGCTGTCTTCTCTGGTTTTGCAAATCAGCGAGGCACATGCCCGGCACGGAGGATCCGGCGCGTTCTATGTGTACCTAAGCCGAAAGCGGTAGAAGCGATCTGGCTTTGCCGACACCCAGAAACATCATGAGCGTGGTCAGCACGAAGTAACCTGCAACCCAGACATACTGCCTTTCCAGCCCGATCCCGAGATCCAGCATAGTCCCGACAAGCCCCGGTCCCAGTGCGCTTCCCAGCACCATGACGGCTGCGGCCATGGCCTTGATCGCACCAAGATGCGCCGTGCCGTAGAATTCTGCCCAGAACGCGGCGGGAAGTGTGCTTGTGATCCCGGCTGTCAGAGCGAAACACATCAGGCCGCCTGCGATTCCAAGTGTTGTTTGCGCTGTTGAAAGCAGGGCAAATGCCAGAACAGCCGGAATTTGCATAAACGGAATCAGGCGCGCCGTTCCAACGCGGTCCAGCGCCCATCCCGATCCGATCATCGCGATGACGGATATCAACGTGTAAACGGGATACAGCGCCACCAGCTGGACGTGGTCGATCATTTTGATGTCGGCATAGTGCACCTGGTAGAAGAAGAAGGCCGTGCCAAATGCCGGCGGTCCCAGTAGTGGCGGTACCATCAACCAGAAAAGCCAGTGCGACAGGGTCTGGCGCCGCGTCCAGTTCATGCCCTTCATGCCGGTGCTGTGACTGTGTTTCGCAAGCGATTGCGGTGTGCGTTCCTGCCGCAGAAGTGACAGCAGGATGGGAATGCCCACGAAGCTCATGATCGCGGCAAACACCCAGAGTGTCTGCCACGCAAAGACCGACATCAACGAGACGAAAACAAGCGGTAGAAGTGCTTCGCCAAAGGCGAAACCAAGTGTTGCAATGGCCAGCGCACGTCCACGCGCGGCCACGAACCAGCGCGACATGCACACCAGCGCGATGTGCGATGACATACCCTGCCCGGTGAATCGCAACGCGAAGATCACCGCAAAAAGCGCCCACCAAACCGGGATTGTCGCCATTGCAATGCAGGACAGTCCCAGCAGGAGAAGGACCACAGGCCCAAGCGTGCGCGCCCGAAAAACATCGCTCAGCGCGCCTGCCCAGACCATTGCAATCGCGGACAAGAAGGTCGCGATCGAGTAAATGCCGCCCCATTGGCCGTGAGTGAGGTTGAACTCGGTCTGAATATGACCGGCGAAAAGCGAGATGAAAAATGTTTGGCCGGGACTGCTCAGAAACATCAGTAGCACACCTGCCGAAAGCCACTTGGCGTTCGATCGAACAAACGACGCCAGCGTCATGGCGGCGCGCCCGAGATGCGCAGTGCGGATCTACAGCACGTAACGAGACAGGTCAGCCGACTTTGAAAGCTCGCCAAGGTTCTTTTCCACGAAAGCCGCATCGACAGTCACACTTTCGCCGGCTCTGTCCGGTGCGCTGAAGCTGAGTTCTTCGAACACGCGCTCCATCACAGTATAGAGCCTGCGCGCACCGATGTTCTCGACGCTTTGGTTGACCTCGGCCGCGATCCGGGCCAGCGCGGAAATCCCGTCTTCCGTGAAGGTCACCTTGACGTCTTCGGTGCCCATAAGCGCCGAGTACTGCCGGGTCAAGGCGTTCTCGGTTTCTTTCAGAATGCGGACAAAATCCTCTTCTGTCAGTGCGCGCAACTCCACGCGAATTGGCAAACGCCCCTGCAACTCTGGCAAAAGGTCGGACGGTTTGGCGATGTGAAAGGCGCCCGAGGCGATAAAAAGAATATGGTCGGTCCTGACCGCGCCATGCTTGGTTGAAACGGTCGTCCCCTCGATCAGCGGCAGCAGATCACGCTGCACGCCTTCGCGGGACACATCGCCGCCGCGCGTCTCCTGGCGCGCGCAAAGCTTGTCAATCTCATCAAGGAAAACGATGCCGTTTTGCTCGACTGAATCAAGCGCGGCGCGGTTCACGGCCTCATCGTCCAGCAGCTTGTCGGCCTCTTCGCTGATCAGCACTTCGTAGCTGTCCGCAACGGTCATTTTCTTCCGCACCGTGCGCCCGCCGAAAGCCTTGCCGAACATTTCGCCCAGATTCATCATCCCCATCTGACCGCCCGGCTGGCCGGGAATGTCCATCATGCCCAATGGGTTCGAACTGTCCGCGACTTCAAGCTCGATCACCGTGTCGTCGAGTTCTCCGGCCTTCAGCTTTTTTCTGAACATCTCGCGCGTGCCTTCGCGTGCGTCCTGTCCGGCAATTGCGTCGATGACACGATCTTCGGCCTGCTGGCGCGCATGCGCTTTCACGTCATCACGCATATAGTCCCGCGTTTGGGAAATGGCGGAATCCACGAGATCACGAATGATCTGTTCGACATCGCGCCCGACATAGCCGACCTCGGTAAACTTTGTGGCTTCCACCTTGAGAAACGGCGCGCGCGCCAGTTTGGCCAGACGGCGCGAGATTTCAGTTTTTCCGACACCGGTCGGGCCGATCATCAGGATATTCTTGGGATAGACCTCTTCGCGCAGGTCATCCGGCAGTTGCTTGCGTCGCCACCGGTTGCGCAGCGCAACCGCTGTCGCGCGCTTGGCGTCGTTCTGACCGACAATAAATCGATCCAGTTCCGAGACGATCTCGCGTGGGGTCAGTTCGGTCAAAAAACGATCCTCTTGGTCAGCCCAGGCCGTGTGCGCGTTAGCTAATCATATCTGACTTGAATACAACCAGAGCTGACTGTGCGACTGCCGTGGTTAGCAACAGGCCCCCGGGTTTGCAATTCCAATCGGAGGTCTGGACGGTAGGCGAGACGCGCGCACTCTGCTAGCCTTTCCTTCAGGGTCTATCGGGCGGGTGCTTGGAATGACGAAAATCGCAAAAATCACACTGCTCTTCGTCGTGTTTGTGGATCTGATCGGTCAGGGTCTCGTTTTTCCGATCATCAACACGCTGATTATGGAGACAAAATCAGGTTTCCTGCCGGAAAACACATCTGTGAGCAGCAGGCATATCTACTACGGTCTGGTGATCGGATGTTTCTTTCTGTCCTGGTTTCTGGGCGTTGTCTACGTGTCGAAGGTATCGGACTCCATCGGGCGAAAGAACGCGTTGCTTGTTTGTCTTTTTGGCGCGCTTGCGGGCTATGCGCTGACCATTGCGGCGCTGTTCACCAACAGCATCCTGCTTTTGATCATCGGTCGCTCGATCACGGGATTCACGGCTGGAAATCAACCAATTGCACAGGCCGCAATGATTGATGGCAGCACCGATGCCAGGGACCGCGACCGCAACATGGGCTACATCATCACCGGTGTCAGCTTTGGACTTGTCGGTGGGCCGATCATCGGTGCGGTGTTGTCCGACAAGACACTGCTCGGCAGTGTCGCGAGCCTGAAAACGCCATTCTATGGCGCGTTCGTTCTTGTGCTGATTGCAATCCTTCTTGTGTTGGTCTTTTTCAAGGACACAAGAACCGACCGATCCAGGTTTGTGTTTCGCGCCCGGGATATCACCGACAGCCTGATCGCCGTTCGCGATCATCCCATGGTTCTGAAATTGCTGCCGGTCTATGCGCTCTTCATGATCGCAAACGTCACATTCTACGTATTCGTGGACAATTTCCTGACCAGTGCATTCGGCTACGGTGTTCTGGGTGGCAGCATGGCGATGGTAACGATTGGTGTGGCGCTGGCATTTTCCAGCACATTTCTTGTCAAACCCGCGCAGGAACGTTTCAGCAAACACAGCATCGTCTATGTGTCGCTCGTGACAATGGTGATCTGTGGGCTGGCCTTTGCGTTCAGCCCGAACGGAGTGCTCAGCTACGTCCCCGTTTTCTTTTTCTACTTTTTCTTCGGCGTGTCGTACCCCACGCTTCTGGGGCTTTTTTCGTCCAGCGTGAGCGAGGCCGATCAGGGATGGGTTATGGGTGTGACAACAGCCGTTTTCTGTCTTGCCGGTGGCGTGATGTCTCTCATCGGCGGTGGATTGATGAGTTTCGACATCCGGCTGCCCTATTACATCGTCGTCGTCAGCGCGGTTCTGGGGCTGATCGGCATGCACATGCGCTGGCGCGGCAAAGAGATATCGAAGCTGCTTGAATGACTAACCTGAAATGGTTTCGATCGTGAGATTGCCGTTTGTGTAAACGCAGATGTCGGCCGCAATCGACATTGCATCACGGGCAATCTGTTCGGCTGTTTTTTCGGTGTCCAACATGGCCCGGGCCGCGGCGAGCGCATAGTTTCCGCCGGACCCGATTGCCGCGACGCCGTGCTCGGGCTCCAGCACATCGCCCGCGCCGGTGATCACGTAGAGTTCCGATCCGTCGCTCACAATCAGCATTGCTTCGAGTTTCTGCAGGTACTTGTCCGTGCGCCAGTCTTTCGCAAGATCCACACTGGCACGCTGAAGCTGTCCGGGGGTTGCCTCCAGCTTGGATTCCAACCGTTCAAGAAGCGTGAATGCATCCGCGGTCGATCCCGCAAAGCCGGCCACCACGTCGTAGCCACCGGGCGAAAGCCTGCGGACTTTGCGCGCGGAGCCCTTGATCACGGTCTGCCCGAGGCTGACCTGACCATCGCCGGCGATGACGACGTCCCTACCCCGTTTGACCCCGATTATTGTAGTGCCGTGCCATCCTGGAACATCATCAGGCATGTCTTCTCCGTAAACAAAATGAGCCAACCCGCGTGCGGCGAGGCCATCGGGAAACGAAAAGGGCCGCTGCAGCGGCCCTGTCGCAGCGATCACGCAGGGCTCAGATCGACTCTTCGATCCAGCTTTGAAGTGCAGCTTTGGGTGCCGCGCCTGCGCGATTCGAGATGACTTCGCCACCCTTGAAGATAAACAGGGCGGGAATGCCGCGAACACCCATCTGCGAAGGAGCATTCGGGTTTTCATCCACGTTGACCTTGACGATTTTCACCTTGCCATCCATTTCGGATGAAATTTCTTCAAGAGCAGGGCCAATCTGCTTGCAGGGCCCACACCACTCCGCCCAGAAGTCAACAACGACAGGTATATCACTGTCTTTGACTTCGGAATCGAAGGTCTCATCGGTTACAGCTACGGTCGCCATGGCGATCTCCTTGTTCTGAGGCTTGGCGCGAACGTATGAAGCGTCGCCAGACGCGTCAAGAGACCGGTCGCGTGTTGAGTGTGCGGGTCACGAGAGCTTGTGGCAGTGGCATGAGTGTGGCGGTGCGCGTCCACAGCAAAGCTGTCTCGATCGTATGCTCCGGGTATATCTCCGCCAGGGCGTGGGCATATGCCCCCATCTGCCGCACCAGCGCATCGGGACAGTCCTCGGGGCTGTCCGGCACGATCGCGTTGGTTTTGAAGTCAACGGCGAGTATGGAGTCCGCGTCAACGATCAGACGGTCGATTGTGCCGTGTATTCTTGCACCGCCAAGAGGTTCTACATTGGCCGTGATCGAAACTTCGGCCAGGGCATCTGGGTGAAAGAGATGCTGAAGGCCGGGTTTGGTCAGCACTTTCTCTGCCTCGGCATACAAAAACTCCAACTCAGACCCGCCTGCGGCATCCTTGCCTCGCGAAAGAAGATCTTTCGCGGTCTCGGCCCAAAGACCTGCCGGGATGTCCGGGAGAACTTCCAGAAGTCTGTGAATCTGACGCCCCCGGCGTTTTGCCGCATCTTCGTCAAGTCCATCTTCGCCGGGAAGCGCTTTGGCGCCCGGCAAATCGGACGGCGCAATGGTTGCGGCACTCTGCTTTGGTTGCGGAGCGACACGGAGAAAATGATCGGACATGGCGGGCTGTTGCAGAGCGCGTGCGGCATGGCCCGGAGGCGCCAGGTTCCACGGTCCCTGCTCAAGCCTCAAACCCTGACCAACAGGTGTTTCAAGACCTGTCGCACCGCGAACCTCCAGGCCAAGTCGGACGCGCGAATGCCAGTCATCGCTCGCCTTGTCCAATTTGCCAGCAGCAGCAACGATCAACCAGTTTTCGGCGCGGGTCATGGCGACATAGAGCAGCCGATCGCGCTCTGCCGCGTTTGCCAATCGTTCCATCTCTTCAATGTCCGAGATTCTGGTCGGTGCGGCGTCTTTTCGGGGCCGCAGAACCGCGATCCCGTCATCAATCAGCAGTTTCGACATCCGTGGCGATGTGACCGCAGCGCAATCCGGCAGAATGACGATAGGCGCCTGAAGTCCCTTGGCGCCATGCACGGTCATCACGCGGATCCGGTCACCGCCATCATCCAGTTGCCGTTTGATTTCCAGATCGTCTCTTTCCATCCAGACCAGAAACCCGGTCAGGCTGTCGACGGCGCTTTGTTCATAGGTCATGGCCTGCGCCAGGAGCGCATCAATCCCATCCTCGGCCTCGGGCCCGAGCCTTGAGAGCAGGCGCGTCCGCCCGTCGTGGCGGGTCAGAACACGCTCGATCACGTCATAGGGTCTGAGGTAGTCCGCCGCCGATCTCAGGTCATCCAGCACTTGCTTTGTGAATGGATGCAGATCTGCATTTTGCCGCAAGGCTGCCCACAGGTAGCGTTCGCCACGCGCATGGGCGAGCGAAAAAAGTTCCTGTTCGGACCAGCCGAACAGTGGGGACCGCAACGCTGTCGCAAGTGCAAGATCGTCTTCCGGCGTTGCCAAAAAGGACAACAGAGCCCGAATATCCCGCACCGCCAGTTCCGCCCCGACCCGCAATCTGTCTGCCCCGGCAATGTTGAGGCCGGCCTCCTTGCAGGCGCGGATCATCTCGGGGAAAATTCCGCTGCGTTTGCGAACCAGGATCAGAAAATCGCCCTCGGTTATCACGCGGACCTTACCGTCGCGATCCCGGAAGGTTGTACCGATCATCGTCTTGATCTCGGCGGCGATACGGCGCGCCAGAATACTGGGCGGATCATCGGGCTGCAGCATGACCTGCGGTAAGGTCCAGTCAACTTTTCCGTCGCTCACCTGATGTTCGACAGGTGGCCACACGTCCACACGGCCGGGCAGTTCTGTCCAGAACGCCTTGTGTGGCTCTTTCTGACTGAAGCCGCTGGACGCACGATCGGCAAAAACTGCATCCACCGCAGACAGAATGACGCTGGACGACCGGAAAGAATATTCCATCTCCAGGTCCTGCAACGGGGTCTCGGTTGCTGACAACCGGTCGCGAAACTGTCCTTTCATGCGGTCGAAAGCATTCGGATCCGCGCCCTGGAACGAATAGATCGACTGCTTTTTGTCACCAACCACGAAAACGGTTCGTGCGCGACCGGCGCGCGCGCCCTGACCGCTGGTGAATTCTTCGGCAAGCCGCTCGATCAGCTTCCACTGCATGGGACTTGTATCCTGTGCCTCATCGACAAGGATGTGGTCGATGCCGCCATCAAGCTTATAGAGGACCCACTCTGCCGCCTGCCGGCTGGTCAAGAGAGCATGCGATCTCTGGATCAGGTCATCGAAGTCAAGAAACCCGCGATCCAGCTTGGCCTCTGCGTACGCCATGAGAAAGACGCCGGCGAACCGGTGCAGCGCCGTGGCCTGGTCCCGCATGTCCAGCGCAAGTCGTGTGGGCCTCGCCTGCTCGAGTCGGGACATGAATGCATTGAGCCGGTCTGTCAGTTCCGGGTGCGCAAGGCGTATGGATTTTGTTGGCACAGAGTCTGTTTTGGCTGAAAACGGCTCTTTTGCACCTGACTTTGTCAGGAAGATATCCTCGAGCGCCGGGAGATCCTGTTCCGTCACGGGCAGCAACGCGCTCAGCGCTGCGCTTAACCCGGCATCCTTTGGCCCTCCGCCAGCGGTGAGCTGTTGAAGACGGGTAAGCATTTCGTTCTCATCACCCAGAAGAACCTCGTCAAAAAGCTCCTGCCGGGACTGGTCCGGAGAAAGACCCAGGACCTGTGACAGTTTGCGTTCGGAGACATCTGCAGGAAAACTGTCACGGGCGCGGATGATTTCCGCGATCAGTTCGTCAAGCGAGTCGCCCGTATACGTCTGCGCCAGCCCGTACACCAAATCAGGCTCATCAGCAGCCAGATTCTCGAAAACCTCGTCACGAAGAAGCGCGGCGTAGCGATCATCCAGTTCGCTGAACTGGGGCGGTATGCCGGCTTCGAGCGGAAATCGACGCAGCAAAGCCGAACAAAACGAATGAATGGTCTGAATCTTGATCCCGCCCGGAGTTTCAATTGATCGTGCGAACAATCTGCGGGCCTGCACGCGGCGCGCCTTGCCCATATCGGGATCGACGCCAAGGGTTCTCAACGCATCATCAAGCTGCTGATCGGGCAGCATTGCCCAGGAACCAAGCTGTTTGAAAAGACGGTTCTGCATCTCCGCCGCCGCCGCCTTTGTAAACGTCAGGCACAGGATGTTCTGCGGGTCCGTGCCTTCCAGCAGCAGACGCGTGACACGATCCGTCAGAACCTTTGTCTTGCCCGATCCGGCATTTGCGGACAGCCATGTCGAGCGATCCGGATCGGCGGCGGAAATCTGACGGTGTGACGCTTCGTCCTGTGTCATTTCAGGATCACGGGTTTTGGCGTGTCTGTCAGATCCCATTCTCCATAGCGTGCAAGCTGGTCATACTCGCCGTCACGCCGCACCGTCTCGGCGGCTCTTTTCGAGGTAAAGCCAGTTTCGGACTTCAGGTAGTTTTCCGTCAGCGTCACGAGATCTGCGCGCGTTTTCGCAACAGGGCATGTGTCGAGTGGCGCTTTGATCTCTTTCGGCGGAGTACCAAGACCCACATAAACGGCCTCTCGGACGGGTCTGGGACCAAGTGTGTCAAACCCCGTATTCTCGGCAATGACGGCTTCGATCAACAGCTGCTTGTCCAGATACTCTTGTGCCGCCCTGGACGGTGGCGTGCCGGTCTTGTAGTCGTAAATGATCAGGTCGCCTGTGTCGGTCACGTCGATCCGATCCGCCTTGGCCGTCAGAACAAAGCCTGTTTCTTCAAGCTCGATCTTTCCCGTCGCTTCCAGTCTGGCCGGTAGCGCCCGCGCGCGGCGCGCGTCCTCGGTCCTGGCGATCCAGTCCGCGACCCGCGCCATTCTTGCCATCCAGCTGATGCGTGCCCCGGCCCAGGGCACGGAGACGTCCAGCACATCTTTCGTGCACTTCAGAACCAGTTCGACCGTTGGCGCGGAAGACCCTGACATGAGGTCAGCGACAAGACGCTCCATAACAGAGTGCAGCACCGTCCCGCGCAGGCGGGCATCGGGGCGTTGCAGCAGTGGATCCAGAGAACGCAGCTTCAGGACGTGTTTTGCATAGATCGCGTAAGGGTCTCGCAAAAGCGAGCGGACATCGCTGACAGAAAGCTGTCGGGGGCGCACATGGACAGGGGGCGCGGGTGAAGGACGCGCGGCCTTGGGAACCGGCTGGACGCTCTCAAGCTTGTTTGCAAGGTCCAGCCAGTGCGACCCGCGATCGCACATCTCCTGAAGTGCCTTTTCTCCACGTTCCATTCCTGACAGCAGGTTCTTCAATCTGCCCAGCCAGCGAGAAGGCACTGTCTGCGCATCATCCGATCGCACCGATCGCGTCAACCAGATCGAATTGTGACAAACGGCCTGCTGAAAGTCGTGAGCGGAGAGGCCGATACGCCTGTCAGGCAGCAACAGGCCGGCCGTGCGCCGCATCGTCCGGTTCATCCACGGGTCCTGCGCCGGCTCTTCCGGCCAGACCCCTTCGTTCAGCCCCCCGAGAATCAAGAGATCGACACCCTGAACCCTTGCCTCCAGGGTGCCCCAAATCAGGATGTCGGGATGCACCTCGACCGATTGCCGAACCGAACCCTGGCTGAGTTCTGCATAGAAAAGCTGCGCGAAATCGCGTGCGCCAAGCGGTGCTGCGGCATCTGCATTCTGCAACAGATCCGACACGCAACGCCTTGCTTCGGCGCCCGCTTCGCCCTGCCAAAGCGCACAGGTCTGAACCGCATCGGTCCCGTTCGACAACGCTTCTGCGGTTGCTACCAGCACAGTGACACGGTCCGTCGCGGGCATCGGCCCAGGGGGTCTGCTCGTCAGAATGTGCTGACCGATCCACGCGGCCCAGGATTGTGCAATCGGTTCCTCTCGTCGAGACGCCCAGTCACGAACGATGTCCGCGGAAAGGACCGCTGATCCTTTCCTTCGAATGTAGAGTTCCAGTTCGCGCGTCAGACGCAGATGCTCGCCCCGTTCCGGCGTTCGGAAACATAATGGATGTTTAAGAACCGTCAGCAGCAATGCGGCGTCGACCGGGCCGGACAGCAGTTCGGATACATGGCGCAGAAATCGACCGGGCGCGGACTGGTGCAGTGGCACGCCGGCAGAATCGTCCGGTCGAATGCGCCAGCGTTCCAGCGCGGCGGTCACACGGCGGCTGAGTGTTCGGTCGGGTGTGATCAAAGCGGCGGACTCGCCGTCTTCCGCGGCCTGTCTCAACCGCATGGCGATTGCCAATGCCTCGGCGCGCGGTGCGGGAGCCTCTATCAGCGATATGTCACCGGTGGCCTGCGGAATCTCAGCGACCAGACCTGGCGCATCCCGCATCCACTGATCAGTGATTGGCGCAGGGCGCAGCGCCAGCGATACAAGGCGTGCGCGTGCCGGGTTGCACGGCTTTGCATCCCGCCACCTCGAAACATCGGATGCCGTGAGGTCAAGTTCCCGCAACAAGGCGCCGTAACGATATTGCGGATGATCCTGAGTCGCGTCCGGTGACATCAGCATGTCCCAGACCTCTTGCGGCTGGTCAAAGTCGAAGCCCGGTAAAATGACCGCGCCCTGCGGCAGTCTTGCAATGGCTGTCATCAGCAAGCGCGTGGCGCCCCGAGACC
The DNA here is from genome assembly GCA_039028815.1 of Pseudomonadota bacterium. Lineage (GTDB taxonomy): Bacteria > Pseudomonadota > Alphaproteobacteria > Rhodobacterales > Rhodobacteraceae > Roseovarius. The sequence continues at coordinate 3,646 of JBCCHI010000082.1, read as the reverse complement.
CGGTCGATCCTGCCAGGATGATCGGATTTTCGGGCGCGCGTGACGCCCAAAGACGCGCGCAGTGCTCAATCACCAGACGCTGCCGGGTCTCGATATCAGGAGAGTCAGGCCCCAGCTCAAAATAGGGTTTGAGAAGGCCCAGAAACCGCTGAATACGGCTCCAGTGACCTGACTGGTCGCCTGTGTCGATCTGCCCGATCGCCTCTGGCGTAACGCCCTCACCGTGCATTTCATCCATGAGTGCGGCCAGGCTGGCGCTGAGATCAAAGATCGCGCTGCGCGGTGCGATGTCCGGTTCGGCGTCAATCAGCGCCGTGACCAGGCGGCTGAGCTCCAGTCTGCGGCGAAGTGAAGAAACGGCTTCCGGCACGTCTCCGTGCGCAAAGCTCTCGCCAAACTCGGTGATCAGACTGAGTTGCGGCAAAAGACATGGCGGCCCTTCGTCGAACAACGTGCGAATGCGCCGTGCCATTCTGCGTGTGTTTACAATCAGTTGAACACGGGCAAGCGCCTCGGGAGGTTTGGTTCTGAACGCCGCGCGCAACCCCTCGACCAGTGTTGCAGGGAAATCCGCACCTGGTGGCACGCCGAACAATCGCGGTTTGTCCAAGCGTTCAAACATGTCACGCCGCCAGCATCTTTTCGGCGACGGCAATTCCTTCCGGCCGGCCCACATCGCACCACCTGCCCGGATAGGATACGGCATACAGACGGTCCGAGCGCATCATCTGATCCCATAGGAGGTTCAGTGAAAACGCAGAGTCCTCGATATCGTTTACACGTTCAGGCCGAATGATTTGCAGACCGGAATAGATCGCTCCGGGTCCGCGTGCCACGCGTCCATCCTCCGACATCAGGAAATCCCCCGCTCCTTCGTGGCCTTCGGCACGCGCGCACGGAACGCAAAGCAAAAGGGCATCCATCTTGTCGGGTCTCCATGCCTGCGACAGAATAGACAAGGGATTGGGGCCAGACCAGATCGCATCCGTGTTCATTGTGAAAACCGGCCCCTGCCCGAGCAGGGGCAGCGCTGCGCGCAGGCCACCCCCGGTTTCCAGAATGTCTGGAGTTTCCTCTGAAAACAGTATGTTCTCTTCTGCGAGATGCGACCGGATCATTTCTGACTTGTAGTGAAGATTGACGACAATACGGGATGTGCCGTGTGCACGCACCTCGTCCAGAGCATAATCGATAAGCGGTCTGCCTGCCACCTGGATCAGGGGTTTGGGCCGGTCCGCAGTCAAGGCACCCATACGCGTGCCGAACCCGGCCGCAAACATCAGGACGGCATCAGGCTGGTCGCACATTTTGATCTCAAGATGGCCAGAGCCTCGGAAGATGGCGGTGGTAGAACTTTGGACAAGTGAAGACCGAGGGCCTGCAACTCCGGATGTGAGAGGTTGCGCTGCAGTTGTCCCCACACTCTGGGAATAAGGTCGACATAGCCCTGCTTTCCATCCCGAAGACAAAGCCGTGCGAAGACACCAATGATACGCAAGCTGCGCTGCGCACCAATGACCGCATAGGCGGCGTCGAATGCGTCCCGTTCTTCTGAAATCGCCTTTCGGTACCGATTTTTCATCGTTGCTTCCAGATCAGCAGAGACATCCCGGCGTGCATCCTGAAGCAGTGAAACCAGATCATACGCGCGATGCCCGAATGTCGCGTCCTGAAAATCCAGCAACCCGACCCGTTCCAACGCCTTGCGGTTCGGCAGCCAAAGCAGGTTCTCGGAATGGTAGTCGCGTTGCGTCAGCACTTTGCACTCTTCGGCGTGTCTGGTGACAAGTTCGGCGATCTTGCCCCTGAACTCTGTTGCAGCGTCTGATGACACTGCGCCGTTGATTGCGGTCACATACCAGTCGAGGATCAGTGCCGACTGTTCGGACATGGCCGGGCCGTCATATCGAGCAAGAGTCACGGACGGCGGTATGCCGTGGACGTGAACCAGAAGATCGGTTGCAGTCTCGTAAAGTGTTGACTCAACGTCCGGCTGACGCTCTGCCACACGCGCAAAGAGGTCGTCGCCAAGGTCCTCAAGCAAAAGAAATCCGTGCTCGGTATCGGTGGCCAGGACATCCGGTGCGCTCATACCGACTGACCGAAGATAGCGCGCCATTGTGACGAAAGGCGCGAGTGTTTCACCGGTCTCCGGCGGCGCATCCATCAACACTGCGCGTGTGTTCGTCCTGGGGTCGGTCACCCGCATGTATCTGCGGCGCGATGCATCGCCGGCGAGAGGCGCGATGGACGCATTCTCCCACCCGGCGTCACGCAGGAACAAATCAATCTCAGTCGTGCGCATGATCACTCAGAACATTAGAAAGTCGCCGGTCCCATGCACCGTCCTGCCAGGACAGCTGGACTTCACGTTCCGTTTCCCGATCGGTCGCCGAGAATGCAAGACGGAGTGCGGTGTTCGGGGCCAATGTGCCCAGCCGGTCTGGCCACTCAACAATACAGATCGCCGTCGAAAACGCGTCGGACAGGCCCAATTCGACAATCTCAAGCGTGTCTGACAGACGATACAGATCGGCATGCCAGATTTCACCGGACGGCCCGGGATATGTTTGCACCAGAGTGTAGGTTGGCGACGGGATGTCTTCGGGCTCTGTCAGGAGCGTCTGAATTGTCATTCGTGCAAAATGTGATTTTCCAGCGCCCACCGGTCCGGACAAAAGCAGGGTGTCGCCCGGTCGAAGATCCTGTGCAACACGACGCGCGAACCGCTCCGTGGCATCGGGGCTCTCAAGAAGCAGGCTCGTCGTTCGCGCGACCATAGCGGGACACTATCGCGCCAGCGGGTCGCTGCAACAGAGAAGTGGCCGCGCCTATGCGTGCAGCATCTTCAACGACCCGCTTTCCATCGTGTCCGACTTCGCGTCGCTGCTGATCGAGACCAAACTGGAATTCCCGCGCACTGGCGTGATCAAGCAGGTGTGTGGACGCCCCGCAACATCAGCCACAACTGCGTGCGATCGCGTTCGCTTCAGAATGTTGGTCTCTGCGTTCGCCCAGAACTTGTCATCGGGCAAACGTTCCGCGCACGCCTGAAGGAAGTCCTGAACAGACATCTCGGCAAAAGACGAGTCAGGGTCAATCCCAAGCAGAACTGAGGCGGGTTTGTTACACAGAAGAACGACATTTGTCGGTCCGATGATTGTCAGCGCCTGATCGCAGGCGTCCAGAGCGGCCTGCCTGACATCAATCTGGTTTCGGAACCGCCGCGTCAGGGCGACTTCGTCTGAAATGTCCTCGATCAGGAAGGCGATTGCACCGTCAGGATGAGGACGCCCCGTGACGCGGTACGTTACATTGTTGGGCAGCGACCAGTCTTCGAAATACAGGCCGTCCGAGGCCGATGTGATGATCTCATCAATGTGATTGCGCCACGATTCGTAGTTGCGGGGTTCCGGCAGTACCTTCTGATCTCTCAGCCGGTCGAAAAACCGGGTCATCGCCGGCTGGGCAGACAGAAACGAGGCTGACAGGCCCGTCAGATCCATCAGGGCGGGGTTGAACAACGCGAGGCTTCGGTGTCGGTCGAACACGGCAAGGCCGGTTGTGAGATTTGCAAAAGTCTTGGTCAGGGTCTGGATAAACTCGCGACGCACAATTTCTGCGCGCGCAACCTGCGTGACGTCAT
>JBCCHI010000081.1:0-17515 GCA_039028815.1 Pseudomonadota bacterium | reverse complement strand
GTCCGTCCCGACCAGCCTGATCTGATCGCCCGGTTTCTCGGCGATGCATCAGCCCATCTCTATGCCTCGCAGGACTACGTTGCCGCTCGCGGCAACCCCACGCGTCCCGATGAGTTGCACCAGCATGACTTCATCAGTTTTGGCGACGATGACGCCCTCATCTCGCAACTTGCGCACTACAGGATCAGTGTCGCGCAAGACCAGTTCCGCGCGGGTTCGGAAAGCGGCATCACCGCCTGGGCCCTGATGCGCAAGGGTCTGGGCATACTGCCAATGGCCGACGACATCGCGGCGCAGTTTCCCGATGCTGTGCGTCTGCTGCCCGGTCTCGCCCGGATGACGTTTCCTGTCTGGCTGGTGACCCATCGCGATCTGCAGACCAGTCGACGCATCCGGCTGACATTCGATCTTCTGGCCGACTTGCTGCGCGACAGGATGCGCCCGGCGCCCGAGGCACCTCCCCCTTCAGCGACGGGCGCGGACCAGTAGCAGCAGTCCCAGCGTCACCACACCAATCCCCGTCCATTCCACAAGGTTCAGATGCTCGCCCAGCACGGGCACGGCCAACAGTGCGGCGGTTGCCGGCACCGCCGCGGAAAACCCTGCCGTTGCCGCCGGACCCAGATGTTCGGCCGCCAGTGCGTAGAGTATGACCGCCAGAAATCCCGGGCCGAGTGCCTGAAACAGGGTTTGTCCCACAATCATCTCCGGGGCCGCTCCGGACAATCCCGACGGCAGAAACAAAGCCCAGAGCGGCAGGATCAGAGCCGCATTTGGAACATTGATCAACACCAGCGCCTGGCGCGGCGTGATCCGCCAGTATCTGAGGCAGAACGTGTAGACAGAAAGGATTGCAGCAGTTGCCATCAACAAAACAACGCCGATGGCCTTGTTTTCGCTGGTCACCATCAGCCCCGGCGCCGCAAAGAGAACGCCGCCGGCCACCACAATTCCGATCGCGACAAGCTGTGCGCGCGCAGGCCACTGGCCGGTGACCGCCACGATAACGAGGACTGTAAACAGCGGCAGGGATGCATTTGTGAAAATGCCGCCATAGGCCGCTGATGTCTGGGCCAGGCCCTCGTATGTCAGCATCGAGTAGACGGCACCCGGGCCGCACAGCACCATCAGACCGGCCCCCCACCAGGGCAGTTGCCGTGGCCACCAGCGCCACAGGAACGGCACCGTGATCGCGCCCGCCAGCGCGAACCGCAGCATCGTGATGTCCCCCGGGGTCAAGCTGGTTTGCACGCCTGCCCTGGAAAACACCAGAAATCCCGACCAAATCACAAGAATGCCAAATGCGCTGAGAATGCCCAGCCGGGTATTCTGAGACTGGATCTCATCTTGCATTGTGTCACCGGTGCTTTGTGATGTCCGCGCGCCATGCTTTCCGGCACGCGCTTTGCCAGAGCGCTCTTACGTCGTCTTCAGACATGCAAACAGCGTCAATAAGAAAAACCGCGCGCGTGTCAGACGTCTTGGAAAAACAACACTCTGGTCCCGGCGCGCGCTGAACGCAGTGCCGATGCGGTTGACCGAACTCTGGCCGATCCGCTGAAACCCGTAGCCTGTCGCGTCCGGGCAGATCGGGCGACGTGTGGTGGCCGCGTCTCAACTGCGCAGAACGCCGCCCGTGGCCTTCATCACCTTCTCGACGATCTTTTCCGATACCGCTTCGATATCGGCGTCCTTGAGTGTTGTCTCCACGGGCTGCAGGCGCACCGAGATCGCAAGACTCTTCTTGCCCGCGCCAAGGCTGCCGCCGATGAATTCGTCAAAGACACGGACCGTGTCGATCAGGGCTTTGTCCGCACCGGCCGCCGCATTCACAAGTGTCAGAGCCTCGACATGGTCCTCAACGACGAACGCAAAATCGCGTTCCACCGCCTGAAGCTTGCTGGCCTGAAGCGCGGCGCGTGTTGTGCCCGTCTGTCGTGGCTCCGGAACAGCGTCCGGCCACACGGTGAACCCCATGACCGGCCCCTTGACATCCATCGCGCGCAGCACCCTGGGATGCAGTTCACCGAACACAGCCAGGGTCTTTTTGGGCCCAAGACAAACCCGTCCGTGCCGCCCGGGATGCCACCATGAGGCGGCATCCCGCAGGATCTGCACCTTGGCCGGGGCACCGATCGCGCTCAGCACCTCTTCGACATCGGCCTTTGCATCAAACACATCGACGCTGCGCGTTTGCTTGTGGACATCCTTGGAACCGGTTTGTCCCACCAGGATGCCGCAGACCTCAAAGTGCTGGTCGCCCGGCTCTCCGCCCGAAAAAACATGTCCCGCCTCGAACAGCGCAAGATCCGCAAAACCCTGTGCCTGATTGCGGGATGCCGCCTGCAGCAATCCCGGCAACAGCGACGGGCGCATGTGGCTCATCTCGGTGCTGATCGGGTTGGCGAGCATTGTGTCATCGCCGCCGCCCTGAAACAGCACGGCGCTGTCCCGGTCAATGAAACTGTAGCTCACGCATTCGTTGTAGCCCATTGCCGCGACCTGCCGCCGCGCAGCGCGCGCACGCGTTTGCGCCACGTTCAGGACGGGCCGGGGCACGCCGGATGTCGTGCGCGGCATTGGCCTGCCTTCAAGCCGGGTCAGCGACGCCACGCGCGCCACTTCTTCCACCAGATCTGCCTCTCCCTGCACATCGGGCCGCCAGCTTGGAACATGCGCCATGCTGCCATCCATCTGAAAGCCCAGCCGCGTCAGCGTCTGCCGCTGATCCGCCTCGGGAATGTCCATACCCACCAGTGATCGCACACGGGCGGGATCAAGCTTGTACGCGCGACTGACATCGGGCACGGCGCCCGCAACGACCCGGTTCGATGGCGTTCCGCCGCAAAGCTCAAGGATCATCTGCGTCGCAAGGTCGAGCGCCTCCATGTTGAACGCAGGATCTATGCCCCGCTCGTTGCGGTAGCGCGCGTCCGAATTGATCTTGAGCGCCCGGCCCGTATGCGCGATCTGGATGTGATCCCAAACCGCGGCTTCCAGAAAGACATTCGTGGTCCCAAGCGTACATCCGGTGGCCAGACCACCCATGATGCCGCCGATGCTTTCGACACCCGACTCGTCGGAAATCACGACCTGTCCGGGCGAAAAGACATAGTCCTTTTCGTCAAGACCAACCAGAGTTTCCCCGCCCCGCGTGCGGTGGACACGCAAGCTGCCGTTCACCTTGTCCGCATCGAACACGTGCAGCGGACGGTTGCGGTCATAGGTGAAAAAGTTCGTGATATCGACAAGCGCCGATATCGGCCGCAACCCGATGGCGCGCAGCCGTGTCTGAAGCCAATCAGGACTGGGCCCATTCTGCACGCCGCGGATCAGTCTGCCTGCAAAAACAAAACAGCCGTCTGTTGTGTCAGGGTCGATATCAATGCCGATGGGGCTGGGAAACTGACCTTCGACATGCGCCTTGGGCAGGTCCTTCATCTGTCCAAGACCCCGAGCCGCCAGATCAAGCGCAATGCCGCGCACGCCCAGAGCATCCGGTCTGTTGGGCGTGATTGCGATTTCGATCACCGGGTCGACCTTTGCGGGATCATGCACCGCAAGCCAGTCAACAAAGCGTTCTCCCACGTCGCCGGATGGCAGTTCGATGATCCCATCATGCTCGTCCGACAGCTCCATCTCACGCTCAGAGCACATCATGCCGTGGCTTTCGACGCCGCGGATCTTGCCGACGCTGATCGTGGTGTCGATGCCAGGGACGTAGGTTCCGGGGCTGGCGATGACAACGGTGATGCCTTCGCGCGCATTGGGTGCCCCGCAGATGATCTGTCGTTCTCCATCGGCGGTCAGCACCTGGCACACACGCAGCCTGTCGGCATCGGGGTGTTGCTCGGCCTTCAGCACTTTGCCCAAAGTGAAATCCGCCAGCCGCGTGGCCGGATTGCTGACCTCCTCGACTTCAAGTCCAAGATCGGTCAACGCCTCGGTGATCTCGTCGACCGTCGCATCGGTCTCCAGGTGATCCTTGAGCCAGGACAGGGTGAATTTCATGGCACGCTCCCTCGGGCGGCACGGCGGGCAGGCCGCGCGCTGGCCGCGCTTTAGCCGATAAGGCAGACGGGGAAAAGGCCCGGACGCACCTCATGTGTTTGCTTCACAACGAGACCAGCCCCCGGCGCACAAGATTGAGACCGGAGATGACCAGAACCGCCAGCGTCAGTCTGCGGAACATCACCTGATCAATCCGATCCTGCAGCGCGAAGCCCAGCCCCAGGCCAAGCAAGGCCGCGGGAATGAGCAAGGTCGAAAACCCGGCAGCCTGCCAGTGCAGGACGCCGGATCCGACATGCGCCATCGTCAGAACGATCGCGCCCATGCCATAGATCACACCCTGTATTCGCATCTGTTCGCGTTTTTCGGTCTGAAGCGCGGTCAGCATCGCCACCGTCGTTGGCCCCCAGATGCCGGAGATCCCTCCCAGAAAACCTGACACCGCACCGATACCCGCCTCGGTGCGCGGTCCCGGGTTGGGTGGAAGCCTGGGACTGTGGCCCGCAAGCGATATCGCGCCATATGCGGTGACAGGGACGCCGAGGATCAAAAGCATCGCGCCCGAGCTGAGCACGGGCACAAGCTGCGCACCAGCGATCATGAACACGAAACCGGCGATCAGAAACACCCGGAATCGCCGCAAAGACCCCAGCGCGGCCCGAATACCCTGCCGTAACGCCTGCCACAGATTCGTGACCAGCGTCGGCAGGATCAGACCGGCGAGCGCCACATCCGGCGGCATCACACTGCTCAATCCGGAAATCATGACCATCGGCATCGCAAACCCGACAATGCCCTTGACCACGCCCGCGCAGAACGCAACGGCAAAGGCAAAAGCCAGAACCCCGGCCCACTCAGTTCCGAACAGATGTTCCATATGCGGTTCTTACGTTCATTTTGACGTTTGGACACGGCAGAAACTGAATTTTCTGCTATCATCGCGCAGGCGGCACACCGGCTCCGTTCGAGCCGCCGCGACACCTTGGCGCAAGAATAGATCAATTTGCGCACTTCAGTTGCAAAATAGTTGCGCTGCACCTGCAAGATCGCTAGGACGAACCGACCAAATTGATGGAGATGGCGCATGGCGCATGACGGACAGGAAATCGCTCGCCCGCAACAGACCATTCTCGACGATCTGCTGTCCCTGACCAAGGCTGCCGTAGCCCCCGCCGAAACCGTTCTGGAGCGCGCGCGCGACGCGCTGCGCGCCGAGGTCATGATCGACGGGCGCATTGCAGGCGCGGCGATTGAGGCCAGTCAGACCGCGGCTCACGGGCTGGCCTGGCTTGCCACCTATGTCGAGGCCCTGCGCCAGATGCAGGCCTGGGCCGAGCGGCTCGATCAGGCGGGCACATTTGGCGAGGTAGAGCAACTCATCCATCAGATCGCGTTCGGCGAATACCTCTGGCAAATCTGCGGCGGCATCCCGATGAGCCAGGGCGAAATCCTGCGGCTTCAGGACATCGGTCTGACGCAGGATGACACGGGTGTGCTGATGACGCCCGAGGTCATGACGCTGACCCGGGCCGGCAACACGCAGGCCACGCGGATGCGCCTGGTGGCGCTGATGCAGGAACGCGCAGCCGAAATCACCGTGGGCGCGACAGGGCTTGATGACGAGCTTGAGATGATCCGCGAGCAATTCCGCCGCTTTGCCGTCGAAAAGGTCGAGCCGCATGCCCATGACTGGCACCTGAAGGACGAACTGATCCCGATGGAGATCATCTCGGAACTCGCCGAAATGGGCGTCTTCGGCCTTACGATCCCCGAACAATACGGTGGCTTTGGCCTGTCCAAGGCGTCGATGTGCGTGGTTTCGGAGGAACTCAGCCGCGGCTACATCGGCGTGGGATCGCTCGGAACACGGTCCGAGATTGCGGCCGAACTGATCCTCGCCGGGGGCACTGAGGCCCAAAAGGAAAAGTGGCTGCCGCGGCTGGCCTCTGCCGAAACCCTGCCGACCGCCGTTTTCACCGAGCCCAATACCGGCTCGGACCTCGGCAGCCTGCGCACCCGCGCCGTCAGGGATGATGCCGGCGACTACAGGATTACCGGCAACAAGACGTGGATCACCCATGCCGCGCGCACCCATGTGATGACACTGCTCGCGCGCACCAATCCCGACAGCACCGATCATCGCGGCCTGTCGATGTTTCTCGCTGAAAAAACACCCGGCGATGTTGCCGATCCCTTCCCGACCGAGGGCATGACCGGCGGCGAGATCGAGGTGCTGGGTTATCGCGGGATGAAGGAATACGAACTCGGGTTCGACAATTTCCGTGTCAAAGGCGAGAACCTGCTGGGTGGCGAAGAGGGCAAAGGCTTCAAGCAGCTGATGGAGACCTTCGAAAGCGCCCGCATTCAGACTGCCGCCCGCGCCGTGGGCGTGGCGCAATCGGCGCTCGATATTTCGATGCAATACGCAATCGACCGCAAACAGTTCGGCAAGTCGCTGATCGCCTTTCCGCGCGTGGCTTCCAAACTGGCGATGATGGCAGTGGAAATCATGATCGCCCGCCAGCTGACTTATTTTTCCGCCTGGGAGAAAGACGAGGGCCGCCGGTGCGATCTGGAGGCAGGCATGGCGAAACTGCTGGGCGCCCGCGTGGCGTGGGCCGCGGCGGACAACGGGCTGCAGATTCACGGCGGAAACGGCTTCGCGCTGGAATACGGCATCAGCCGCGTGCTCTGTGACGCGCGCATTCTCAACATTTTCGAGGGCGCGGCGGAGATTCAGGCACAGGTGATTGCACGGCGATTGCTGAGCTAAAGCATTCGGCCAAAAACCTGAATCACAGCTTCTGGCCGAATGCAGCGCAAAACAAGAACGTTGCACGCGCCCGGACTTTATCTGATGTCTCAGGTTAAAGGCCGGACGCTTTAGCGCCATCGTTCAGATCCGCGCGAGAAACCGCTGCTCCGTGTGATCCGCCCGGGCATCCGTTGCGCGACGGACATGGCGGTAACACCTGCTTCGATCCATGTAACCGGGTTCGGTCGATCGCCCGTCACGAGATCGGTGTTCGGTTAATGTTAACGTCCGCTCCTTGCGCTGGAGAAATGTGTTGCGACAGCCAGGTCCCGGGCGCGCAGGCATCGCACATCGCGGGCAAGATAGCGCTCATTTGCACCACAACGGATGGTTAATCACAAGCATACTGAATGCTCATTCATTGAATAACTGTTTATTGAATGGACATTCAGTCAAAAAGATGGCATGCAGGCGTGACAAGCGCAGCAGGGAGATACCGGATGATCGGAAAAAGTCTGAAGTCGACGCGTCTGTCGATTCCCGCGGGCATATTGATGTTCGCCGCAGGGATGGCACAGGCAGATCCTTTGACCGAAGCGGAATTCAACGCAACCCATGTCGGCAAATGCGTGGCCTATACCGGCGCCAGCGAGGGCACCCAGTGCTACAAGGCCGATGGCACGGCCAATTATGACGATGCGAGCTACGGCAAAGACACGGGGAAATGGACGTTCAGCAATGGACAGTTTTGCGTGAAGTGGTCCAAGGAAGCCGGAACGACATGCTCGACATACAGCCACGATGGCAATGGCGGCTTCACCTCTGGTGACTACAGCTGGAAGGTTCAGGGCTGAGCGGACGCGGCGTCCGAAACCAGGCGTACAGCGTTGCGCGACCCTGAACCTCCTCTCGGGTAGGGGACGCGCAGGTGCAGTACGTCATGACTCTGAGCAGTGAAGCACTGCGTCATGGACGATCCTGAACACGGAACGCCGCAAACAGCAGCGTACAGTACGACATCCGGCGAACAGTCAGTTCTGCCCATGCCCGCCGCTGGCGCAAACGCGGGTTTTGCCACGGCAGCTCCTGTAGCCGGACAGCCGCTTTCCTTTGACCGGGTCAGCCACTCAAGCCGTCACAAGCATTCGGTACCGGGGCCCGTCGCAAGGCCCTGAATGCGGTACGTTCATGAAGCTTGGCGACACGCCCGTGCACAGACGGCAAATATACATGGTGCATCAAGATCCGACGCGCAGTGCTGTGCGCGTCACTGACACTTGTTGACTGTTGCGGTACATGTCTGCCGTTCGCCAAAAATGAAAGGTACCGCTGCACGCGTGTCAGTCTGACCTGAGCACTCAGATGTCCTGAGCGGCAGAATGCACCGCTGTCCGGTCCGATAGCATCCGGTCGTTCGGGATGACCGGTTCTGAACGCAGCGCAACCGCCCTGCCGCACCGCAGCCAAATGCATTTCCGGCTGAAGCTGACGCACAGCGTCCACTGAACACGCACGCAACGCTCGCGTTTCGCGTACGTTTCGGCTTTGCTCTGCGATCCGGCAACAAGCCGCAACGACTTGATCACCCTTCAACCCAGTTTCGCGCATTTCAATGCAGCCATCGCAGCAGAAACAGCGTGATCCCGGGAAATGCAAGCAAGATGGCAACGCGGATGATGTCTGATGTTACAAAGTACATCACCGCGCGATAGGTGGCTGTGATGCGCGTGCCAGGGTCCATGGCATTGATGACAAAGAGGTTCATGCCCACAGGGGGCGTGATCAGCCCGACCTCGACCACGATCAGCACCAGAATGCCAAACCAGATCGCAACTTCCTCGGGCGTCATGCCGAATTCCAGCACGCTGATGATCGGAAAGAAAATCGGGACGGTCAGCAGGATCATCGACAGACTGTCCATAAGGCAGCCGAAAATCAGGTACAGTATCAAAATCGCGATCAGGATCTCGTACGGCCCAAGGCCCAGGCCCAGCACCCATTCCGACAGCGCCTGCGGCGCCTGGCTCAGAGCCAGAAACCCGTTATAGAACTGTGCGCCGAGAATGATGAAAAAGATCATCGCGGTGTTGCGGGCCGTGGCGTAAAAGCTCTCTTTCAGAGTGTGCCACGTCAGCCCACCGTTGAGCAGCGCGATCAGCCCGGTGCCTGCCGCGCCCACCGCCGCACCTTCGGTCGGCGTGAACCATCCCACATAAATGCCCCCCACCACCAGGCCAAAGACCAGCAACACCGGCCAGACGTCGACCAGCGCGCGGATCCGATCCGCCGAAGGAACCCTCGGGCGCGCGCCCGCGTCACCGGCATGCAGCCGCGCATAAACCGAAATCGTCAGCATATACCCAAGGGCCGCCAGAATGCCCGGCACAAAGGCACACAGAAACAACTTTGCGATGTTCTGCTCGGTCAGAATGGCGTAGATCACCAGGATGACGGAGGGCGGGATCAGAATGCCCAGAGTCCCCCCCGCGGCCAGCGTCGCAGTGGAAAATCCACCCGAATAACCATAGCGCCGCAATTCGGGCAGCGCGACCTGGCTCATCGTGGCTGCCGTGGCCAGAGAAGACCCACAGATCGCGCCAAACCCCGCGCAGGCTCCGACAGAGGCCATGGCCACTCCGCCCTTGCGGTGACCAAGAAACGCCTCAGCCACGCGAAAAAGTGCCCGGCTCATGCCGCCCAGAGTCGCAAACTGCCCCATCAGCAGGAACATGGGCACGATCGACAGCGAGTGGCTCGAAAAGGTCGAAAAACTCTCATGCTTGAGACGAGAGAACGCCACGTTCATTCCGTCCGTGAGCGCATAAAGCCCCCCCATGGCCACCAGCAGCATTGCAAGCCCGATGGGCACGCGCAAAAAGATAAGCGTCATCAGAACCGGAAAGGACACGATACCAATCTGAAGATCGCTCACCCGGCCATGTCCCCGTCCGGATCAATCACGTCGCCGCCCTTCATCGCCTCGACCAGACGGGCCAGCGCGACGAAAACGCCGGCAAATCCCGCGATCGCCGCGGCTGCCAGACTGGCCGTATAAGCCCACCAGACCGGAAGCTGCAGCATAAAGGTCGTCTCGACATAGTGCCGCTTCTCGGCCAGACCAACCGACAAACGCCAGGCGATCAGGACCAACACGACAGCGAACACGACATCCGTGACAGCCGCGAGCCAGCGGCGCACCCCCAGCGGCAGGCGTTGCGTGAAGATGTCCACCCGCGCATGTGCCCCGCTCAGCTGGCAGAGTGGCAAAAACGCAAAGATCACAAACGCCATTCCGGCCTCGACCAGTTCCACATCCCCCAGAACCGGTCCGATGCCCTGCGCCAGCGCCCAGTCCGCAAAATCGGGCATCACGGTCTGGGCAACGTGGTCATTGAGGAAGCCATTGAGACCACGGCCCACGACCGACACACAGGTCAAAAGGATCAATCCGGTCAGCACGATCCCGCCCAGCAGAGCCATGATACGCGCCAGCGCCCAGACCGCCCTTTGCCCGACCGTCCAGTACATCCACGCCTCCGTCACAACACCGCCCGTCTGGTCCGCGCGGCGCCCGTCCTCCGGCGGCTACTGCCCCGCCTCTTCGATCAGAGCACGCGCCTGATCGACCAACGCCTGACCGTCAAAGCCTTTGTCGTTCATCTCGGCGATCCAGTTGGCCTCGACGGCACTTGCCGCCTCTTTCCATTCGGCCACCTGTTCCGGATCAAGATCAATCACCGTGTTGCCACGGTCCTCGGCCAGCTTGCGCGCCGGGGCGTCGTTGTCCTGCATGATCTTGCCGGCCAGCGCCGAGAAATCAGCACCGGATTCACCATCGATCACCGCCTTGAGATCCTCGGGCAGCGCCTCGTACTTGTCTTTGTTCATCGCAAAAATAAAGGCTGCGGTGTACAGCGCATCATCACCAAAGGTCGTGTGGTTTTCCACCAGTTCCGGGACTTTAAGCGCGGTGGTGACCTCCCACGGGATCACGCCCGCATCAATCACACCCTTCGAGAGCGCCTCGGGCATCGCAGGCACCGGCATGCCTACCGGTGTCGCCCCCAGTTCGCCCAGCATGCCGGTGATGATCCGCGTCGGGCCGCGCACCTTCAATCCGTTGAGATCGGACAGCTCTTGCACCGGTCGCGACGAATGAATGATCCCCGGCCCGTGCACCCAGACGCCAAGGATTTTGAGATCCCTGAAATCAGAGTCCATCATGTTGGATTCGGCAAAGTTCCAGAACGCACGCGACGTCTCCTCGGCGTTGCTCATCATGAAGGGCAGCTCAAAGACCTCCAGTTGCGGAAACCGCCCCGGCGTATACCCCGCGACAACCCAGATGATATCGGCCACCCCATCCTGCACCTGACTGACCAGTTCCGGCGGTTTGCCTCCCAGTTGCATCGCCGGGTAATGGTCGATCTGTATGCGCCCGTCCGATGCCGCCATAACGCGCTCTGCCCAGGGTTCCAGAATCAGGGCGGGCACATTGGCCTGCGGCGGCAGGAACTGATGCATCTTCAGGGTCACATCCTGTGCCAGTACGGGACAGGCACCAAGACATACTGCAGACGCAAGCAATGCGCGGCCCAAACGTGTCAGCAATCTCATAGGTCGGCCTTCTCCTTCCTGGGATGCGCGCATGAAACGGCAGGCGCGTGCCGAAAATCCGTTTGCATTGAGGCGATCCGCGCGCAGAGTTGCAACCCCAAAATCGCGCCCGCTGTGCGCAATCAGCGCATCCGGAACGTCACATGTACCGGCGACAGACCCGTGACACCACCCGTCAGATGGCTGCCCGGTGCGACCGGACCCACCCCTGCCGGTGTCCCCGTCATGATCAGATCCCCCGCACAGAGGTCATAAAGCCCCGCAAGATGCACCAGAAGCTCCGGAACGGACCATACCATATCCGACAGCCGACCTTGCTGAACACGCGCGCCGTTGTGGTCGAGCCAGATCGACGGATCCCCGGTTTCCCGCCAGGCCGGGCCGGGTGTCAGCGGCCCCAGAATGGCGGCGTTGTCAAAATCCTTGCCCGTGTCCCACGGGCGGCGCGCCGCCTTGGCAGCGGCCTGAAGATCGCGCCGCGTCAGATCAATCCCGCAGCCATACCCGAACACGGCCGCCATCGGATTGTCCGGAGCCACCGCCGCACACAGCGCCACCACGAGCTCGATCTCGTAATGGCACTCCTGCGTGCCACGCGGAATGGCGATCTCGGCCCCGGACGGACACACCGCATGCGCTGACTTGGTAAAGTACCAGGGCGCTTCGCGATCCACCTCTGCGCCCATCTCCGCCGCATGGGCTGCATAATTTCGCCCGACACAGAAAATGCGCCGGACCGGAAACAGCGACGCGTCACCCTCGACCGGCAGGGCCGGCACAGGCGGCAAATCGAAAAGATAGGGCATGGCGCACGGCTCCGGTCTTCATCTTTCTTCAAATACTCATGACACGGCCTTCACGAAGACGCCAGCGCCGGCCGGCATGCGCCCCGTCACGCCACACGCCCACCCCGGGACCACACCGCGCGCACCACCGGGGCGCCGCCCCTCACCGCAAAGCGCACCAGATCGGCCCGCCGCCCGACCGTCACTTCGCCGCGATCCTCCAGCCCCACCGCGCGCGCCGGATTGCGCGTGACAGTGGCGATACCCGCGGCCATGTCGCCCCAGTCCTGGCCCAGCCGCACCGCCCCGTAAAGCAACGCAGACGGCACATAGTCAGACGACAGAATATCCAGACACCCGGCCTCAGCCAGTTCAGAGGCCGCCACATTGCCCGAATGCGATCCTCCGCGAATGAGGTTGGGCGCGCCCATAATCACGGCGATGCCGCGCGCAGTGCTGGCTCTGGCAGCGTCCTGAGTCGTTGGAAACTCCGCGATGACGACACCATGACGGGCAGAAACCTCGACCTGTTCCTCAGTCGTGTCGTCATGGCTGGCCAGAACGGCGCCATAGCGCCGCGCCTCGGCCACCACCAGCGCTTCGTGTCGCGCGCTGTTCGCTGCGCTCAGAACGTGCAGATGCGCGATATGAGCGGTGTATTGCGCATCGCTCATGCCGTATTTTCCTTTATAGTAATCCTCCAGTTTGCTCATGTCGCGAAACTGGCGCTGTCCCGGTGTGTGGTCCATCAGGCTGACGATCCCCACCCGGTCGGCTTCATCGAACTCGGCCATTTCCTCGGCCAGCGTCTCTGAACACACCTCGGCGCGCAGATGCAGGAAGTGTGAAATCTTCAGCGCATCGTTCCGCCGCAAATCCATCAGTTCACGCGACAGGCCCCTTGCATACTTCACGTAACGCCCTCGTGCGCCCGGAATAGAGCCCACGCGCATGGCGTCGAACACGGTGGTGATGCCCACGCTCGCCAGTTCCGCGTCATGGGCCAGAATGGCGGCATTGTGCGGCCAGTCCACCTTGGGCCGGGGCTGGATGTGCCGCTCCAGATTGTCGGTGTGCAGCTCGACCAGCCCAGGGGCAACAAAGTCGCCCGCGCAGTCGATGGCGCCCGGCGGCACGGTACCGCCCTCGTCAAGACCGGCAATCGTGTCACCCTCGATCTCGATCCGGCCGGTTACGGTCCGGTCCGCCAGAACAAGCGTGGCATTGGCGAGTGTGAAGTTCTGTGTCATGTCGAGGCTACCAATGGGTCTGACGGCAATCGGGTGCGATATGGAATTCCGGCGTTACGGTATCTATTTCACGCCGCCACAGGGCGCGTTCGCGGCGTTCGGTGCGGCCTGGCTCGGCTGGGACATCGCGACCGGCCGATCCGCGGGTCCACCCGAACTCGCAACTCTGCCGGATGACTGGAGCGCGATCACCGCAGCCCCGCGAAAATACGGGCTGCACGCCACGATCAAGCCGCCCTTTGCGTTGAACAACCCCGGAACAGCGGCGCGGCTGGCGACGGCACTGGACGCCTTCGCTGCGCAGATGGCGCCGGTTCAGCTCGACGGCCTGCACCTCGCGCCGCTGGGACGTTTTCTGGCGCTGGTGCCTGACGGCGACTCCGCGGCGCTCAGCCATCTGGCCGCCGAAACAGTCCGCGCTCTGGACGCGTTTCGTGCACCGCTGACCGAAGACGAACTGACCCGGCGGCGCGCTGCCGGTTTGACGCCCGCACAGGACAGGTTGCTGCTGGAATGGGGTTATCCCTATGTGATGGAAGAGTTTCGATTCCACGTCACGCTCACCGGAAGGCTGCCGAAACCGGCCCTGCCCGCACTGATGCAGATGCTGGATGCGCCGCTCGCTCGGGTTCTGCCACGCCCCTTTGCAGTCGACGCGCTCAGCCTGACGGGCGAAGACACACAAGGCCGGTTTCATCTTGTACACCGCTGCGCCCTGTCCGGCTGAATGAGGCGCTGTAACCGGTCGACCGTCTCTTCAATCGCGCCGGCATTCGATACGCAATGCACATTACGCAGCCCCTCGGGCAGAGCATAGTCCGCGCGCGCCAGACGCGCTGCAATCTCAGTCCGGCTTTCACGGCCGCGTCCGGTCAGCCGCGCCGCCAACACCTCATGTGGCGCAGTAAGGTGAATGATCGTCAGAGTCCTGAACCGGGCCTGAGCGTCCAGGAGCACCGACCGTGACAGATTGACCAGCATCGCGTGGCCGGCGGCCAGATCAGCTGTGATCGACGACGGAATCCCGTAACTCAGACCATGCGCCGTCCAGTGCAGGGCGAAGTCGCCAGCCGCCGCCATTTGCGCAAAGGACGGCGGATCGGCTGCGATGAAATCCTCGCCACCGGAGCGGCCGTTCCGCGTGATCACTCGCCGCACAAGCCGTGCCCCGGGATGCGCGGCGACAAGAGCCTGCATGACGCTGTCCTTGCCCACCCCTGACGGTCCTGCAAAGGCCAGAAGCGGCCCCGGCCGCGAAGTGCCCTTGCCGTCCAGACCGCTCATGCCGCAGCACCACCGAAATCCGACACGTCCACATCGCGATCGCAGACCCGTGCACGCGCGTCCGCATCGTGGAAGATCCCGACGATCGCCGCGCCACGTGCCTTGGCATCCCCGATCAGGCTCAGCACCGTTTCACGGTTGACCGCGTCCAGACTGGCCGTCGGTTCGTCAAGCAACAGCGCGGGATAGTCGTGAACAAAGCCGCGTGCGATATTCACGCGCTGCTGTTCACCACCGGAAAATGTTGTCGGGCTAAGATCCCACAATGTCCGGGGAATGTTCAGTCGCTCCAGCAACGTCTCGGCACGGGCAAGTGCCGCATCCCGCTGCGTTCCCAGGACAAGCAGCGGCTCTGCCACGACCTCGCGCGTGGGCACACGCGGCACGACGCGCAGAAACTGGCTGACATAACCCAGACCTTCGCGGCGCAGCGCCAGGATCTCGCGCGGCGCGGCGCGCGCCACGTCGACCCCGCCAACCGTGATCCGCCCCGCCTGCGCAAGATAGTTGCCATAGATCATTCGCATCAGGGTGGACTTCCCCGCTCCGGAGGCCCCGACAAGCGCCACGCATTCGCCCTTCTGCACCGTCATCGTGGCATCCCTGATCACATCGATCACCGCGCCCCCCTGATTGTGCAGCGTGAACCGCTTTGCCGCGCCCATGATTTCGATCATCGCATTGCCCATTGCCACATCTTTTCTCTGGAAAACAGCCGTTCAACACCTGTCGCACTGTCCGGCAGACCGGCAGACGCAACCCGGCCCCCGGCGCGTCCGCATCCGGCGATCCCTGTCAGGATTTCAACGCAATCGGGCATGACCGTCGCGGGCGAGGTCCGCGGCGGGGCGACAGGCCCCGCATCATGCCTGCCTACTGTGTGCGCCCGCGACACCGGTCAGACCTGCAGCACGCTGGAGACCAGCAACTGTGTGTAGCCGTGCTGCGGGTCATCGAGCACCTGATCAGTCAACCCGGTCTCGACCACATGCCCGTCCTTCATCACCATCAGCCGGTCGGCAAGAAGCCGCACCACCGCCAGATCATGAGTGACAATGATGGCGCTCAGCCCCATTTCACGCACCAACCCGCGCAGCAGGTCCAGCAACCGCGCCTGAACGCTGACATCCAGACCTCCGGTCGGTTCGTCCATGAAGACCAGACGCGGCCCGGTCACAAGATTGCGCGCGATCTGCAAGCGCTGCTGCATGCCGCCGGAAAACGAGGTCGGCCGGTCGTCGATACGGTCCGCTGCGATCTCCACCCGGCCCAGCCAGTCAATAGCTCTGTCGCGGATCTGGCCGTAATGCCGCGCGCCCACCGCCATCAGGCGTTCGCCCACGTTGCCGCCCGCGCTCACGCCCATGCGCAACCCGTCCTGCGCGTGCTGGTGCACGAACGCCCAGTCCGTGCGCCGCAGCATCCGGCGCTCGGGCTCGCTCATGGACAGCGTGTCGCGCAGCCCTGCCTCGCGGGTGTCGAACAGGACCTCACCGGCATCCGGTGGCAACTCTCCGGCCAGACAGTTCAGCAAGGTGGATTTGCCGGACCCGCTTTCGCCCACGATCCCCATCACTTCGCCCGGATAGAGGTCGAAGCCGACATCGGCGCATCCCAGACGCGTTCCATAGGATCTGGTGAGCGCGCGCACGGACAACAGCGGCTGCGCCTGAGAGGTCATGGCAGGGTCTCCTGAAAACGGTCGATTTCGGCCTGCAGGGCGGGCGCATCGTCAAACGGGATGTGGTGGCCGGTGTCCATGACCACAAACCGGGCCTGCGGGCAGGCGGCCGCGACCTTTGCGCGATAGGCCTCTCCGGTCAGCAGGCTGCGGGCACCGCACAGAACCAGCATCGGCAGCGTGAGTTCGCGCAAAACCGCCTCGCCATCAAACCCGCCCGCCACAATCAACGCATCCGCCGTGCCGGCGGGATCGCCTGCCCCGATATGGCGGCGAAACGACGCCTGACCCTGCGGGTTTTCAATCCGGCTGCCGACAGCGCGTCCGATTGCCGTCAGCCCCGGCACCCGGGTCACCAGAGGCGCGACATAGGGGGTGTACCAGCTGATAAACTTCAGTGGCGCGCGAACCGGCGTGTCCACCAGCACCAGCGCGCGCAACCGGTCGGGGTAAAGCGCGGCGAATGCCATCGCCACCATGCCACCCAGTGAATAGCCGACCAGAACTGCGTCCTGCGGTATCTCGGCCTGGATCTGTGCGGCGAAACATCCCGCTGTGGCCTCGGGCGCACGGCCGCGCCCGCCGTGACCCGGCAGGTTCAGCGCCACTCCCGGGACCACGCCCCAGCTTTGCGCATTCAGCCCCGCGCCATGCAGAAACACCCGGGTCACATCCATCCTTTATCTGCTTTGAGCCGCCGCCCGGCACCTGTGCACGATTTGCGAGAGGGCGCTGCCCCCTCGCGCTCCCCCGGAGTGTTTCCGGAAAGATGAAGCCGGATCATTGCGCAGCCTCGCACCGTGCGCGACAGTAATCGGTATCGGAGCATACGAACATGCGCCCGCCATCATCATCCACGATCACCTCGTCGAGGTAGCTGTCCTCTGCCCCGCAAAGACCACAGGGGTGATCGGCCTTGCTGGCCTCGAACGGGTAGTCGTCGAAATCGAGGCTGACCACGCGCGTGTAGGGCGGCAGGGCATAGATCCGCTGTTCACGCCCGGCCCCAAACAGCTGAATCGCCGCCATCTCCATTTTCGGATTGTCGAATTTCGGGATCGGTGAAGGGTCCATGACATAGCGACCCTCGACCTTGACCGGATAGTCATAGGAGGTGGAGATCGCCCCGTGC
>JBCCHI010000080.1:0-17563 GCA_039028815.1 Pseudomonadota bacterium | reverse complement strand
CTTCCATAGCTTCACCCCGTTCAACATGCGCGTCCCGCGCGTTCGCAATGACACAACCTTAGACATGGGCCGTTTCGCGCGACAAGCGAATTATGTGCGGTCGCTCCGCTGTTTCGCCCTGGGCCGGTCGGCCGCGGGCAGCGGGTGCGCGGGGCCAGCCCCTCGCGCTGCATTTTTTGCGAGGGGCCAGCCCCTCGCGCTCCCCGGGAGTATTTCGGGAAAGATGAAGAACACGGACGCAACGCCGACCGCGGGCGCCGTCAGGCTGCTCCGGCTGACGGCCTGGCCGACCGAACCGGATCTGCACTCGCCCGCAGCGCCGCTCTGTCCGGTGCGCAAAACCTCACCCCCGTCGGCACGCTGCGCAGCACGCTGGCCAGGCAGGGCGCGGGGCCGGGCAGAACAGGATCCCGCGCCACCTGCACCTGCGTGATCCGTTATCCGGCGCCGCGCGCCCATCTGACGGCCCGCGTGCCGTCGCAGAGGCCACGGACCGCGTTGCCGATCCTGCCCGCGCACAGCCGGGTTTCCGGCGGCGTTCCTCCCGCGGGTTGAAGGCCGGGCCGGTCCCGGTCACGAGTGTCGGCGCGCCGGCCCCCGACCGCAAGCCCGCATGCGTGGCCACGCGCGCCCCGCGTCCCGGCAAACGGCAGCGCAGGGCCGGAGACGCGCACCCTGCCGGTCGCGACTGACCCTCCGGATTCCGGATGCCGCCGCCCGCGACCGCTGCGATGCCGGGCCGCGGTGTTCCGTCGCGGTGCGGATCACTTGCCGGGGGTCTGCAACATGAACAGGAATTCCTGCACAGCCGCCTGCGATTCCGGCCGCAGGTTGTCGATCCCTTCATAGGGCATGCCAAGCCCCGGACCTTCGTCGGGATACATGTCCTTGCGCTTGATGTGGCGCTGGATCATCCGCACCATCTTGGCCCCGCCCCAGGCGCCGATCTCGGTCGAGACCGGGTACTTTTCCTGCGGGTCGCGGAACAGGTGGTAGAAATCCGCCAGAATGGCGTTCTCGATCCCGCCACCGGGGATCACAAGCTTGATGTGCTCCTTCACGACAGCTTCCAGCGTGTTGATATTGTAAAGGAAAACATAGTCGCGCCTTCCATGGGTGTCGCCGTTCAGCCACAGCGATGTCTGGTCAATCCCGTCAATGATCCGGTCGCGGGGGATCCCGTCCATGCCGCCCGCAATCCGCGCAAGCGTGGTGAACAGGTCGGTGACGTGAACGATGTCGTTGGCGATCGAATCCGCCTCGATCATGCCCGGCCAGCGCACGAAGGCATCGACCCGCACGCCGCCTTCGGTCGTGTCGCCCTTGCCACCGCGAAAGATCATCGGCGTGTAACCCGATTGCGGCGAATACTTGGTGAAATGCCCGTTGTCGCCCATGACGATCACGATGGTGTTGTCCGTCAGGCCCAGCGTGTCCATCTCGGTCATCATTTCACCGATCCACCTGTCGACCAGTTTCATCTTTTCGACATAGGTGCCGCCGTTGGGCGTCGTGTACTGCTCTGTCGTGGTGCGCGGTCCGGTCAGCGGGTAAAGCGGCCAGTAGTTCAGAAAGAACGGCGCGTCGCCGGCGGCCAGCTCGCGCAGCTGCTCCATCGCCTGGCTCTGGTAGCGCACGTTCATCTCGTGGTACTTGGCCTCGGTCCAGCGCTCGCCCGGCTCCATGTCGACCTCAAGCACGTTCTGATCGCGCGCGCCTTCGACCCCCACGACCATCGAGGCCGGATCGGTGCGCAACCAGCCATCGAGCACGTAACGGGGCTCGAAATTGTTGGCGCCGAGCGCGACAGACACCTCTTCATTGGCCGCGTCGTCATTGAAAATCGTCAGCTGACCCTGCTGATGGATGGGGAAGGCGGCGTAGTCGAACCCCTGAAAGTTGGGCCAGGCTTCCTTGATGTCGCCCATATGCCATTTGCCGATATGCGCGGTGTTGTATCCCGCATCGGACAGCACTTCGGCCAGCGTCACCTCCTTTCCGGCCAGACCAAAGCCGGAAATGTCGACAGAGGTGTTGCCCATCCCGTTGCGAAAGGGCTGCCGCCCGGTCATCATCGCCACGCGGGTCGGCGTGCAGGACGGCTCTGTATACATCCGCGCCAGCCGCATCCCCTCGTCGGCGATTTCGTTGATGGCCGGCGTCTCGTACCCGCGAACGGCGTTCAGTGTCCGGTTGCCCAGATCGCCAAAGCCGATATCGTCGATCAGAATGTACACGATATTGGGGGGCTTGCCGCCATTGGTCTCGCGAAACGACGCAAGCGCCGCGTCGAGCGCGGTGTCTTCTTCGGCCCATCTGTCGCGATGCTGTTCTTCCAGAATGTAGAACTCGGCATCGCGCACGATATCCGACTGTGCCTGCGCCTCCGCCGTGAACACTGTCAGCGCCCCCGCGATACACGCCAGGCGCGCAAGTGGCGATCGTCTCATGGTCTTCTCCCTGTTTTTTAAGCCTTTCGCCTTTATCCTGAACCATCAGCCGAAGGCGAAAGGCGCGTCTTATATGAACAATGCACTGCGTTTCGCGACACTCTGCGTTTCAGGTTTGGCGCAAAACGCTTTGGCTGTTCGTGCAGTCTTGCCCGCATGGTTGCCGATCTCCGAAGGGGTCGCAAGTGCATTGACCGGCATCCCTGCGGGCCGGACGCGCTTGGGCCGTCTGCAAGGTGATGCCGCCGACAGTCCGGGTGCGGCACTTGGAAACAAGGATAAGATCACCTTTTCGTTCGGCATTCGTCGCGCGTTCAGCCTGAACGTCCAAAGCCTTTCGTCTTTACTCCGAAACACCAGCCGAAGGCGAAAGACGCGCAGCACATCAACAAGGCAATGCGTTTCGCGGCACTCTGTGAATCAGGTCTGTCGCGACACGCCCTGGGTCATGTTCAGGTCACGGTCAGACTTTTCCGATATGCTCCAGCATGTGGCAGGAGTAGGCGCCTTGCAGATCGCAGCCGTGAGAAAACCATGTGGTGGCACGTTCCAGTTGCTCCGGGTCGCGCTCTTCCCGAGCGCGCCATGTTTCAAGTTCGTGAAAACCCAGCATGCCGCAACTGGAGGCATGCCCCAGATCACACCCCTTGATCCACAATGCCTCGGCTGACGGCGCAAGCTTCGCCGGGCCGGCTTGAACTCCGCTATACTGAGCGCGCTGATGGATGGTCCCCGACAACCAGCACATACGCCCAAAGCCGTTTTGGCATGCAGCATCGAAGGTCCCGGGGCGAAACCGTCCCAAAGGTGCCGAAAATCCCTGATCGAAAGGGCCGAGCGCTGTCTCAAGCGCGGCGAGTGTGGCCTTGCATGTTGAAATCTCGGCCGTCTCGCACTCCTGGATCAATCGGACAAACGCTTGCCCTGCCGCCTGATCCTCGCCCAAAAGAAAGCGGTTCACAGACAGCTTGATGCAAGCTGCACCGTCACCGCTGGCGCACTCCGGTCCAAGCCGGACGATCGCTGCCTCCGCTTTGACGCGAGATATCGCACGCCAGCCCAGGCGTTCGGCTTTCATGGCGTCCTCACTCATCTCAGGCAAGGCTCCGAGGTCGCTCAGATGCCAGGATTTTTGTGACCGCGTCATGCACGCCAAAGCGCTTCCGGACCCGCACTGGCGTTCCAGCGCATCCCGTGCAAGCCCGCCAAGCCGGGCTTTCTCTGTTAACTCTTCGTCGTTCAGGGACCGGGCGGTGCCGATTAACTCTTCGCAGTCAATATGCCCGCCAGCAAGACAGGCCTGGGCCAGTCCGTCCTGCGCGATCTGACGCAAAGCTTCGGCGCGATCCATATCCTCGGGGAAAGGCGCGTACCCCGTTTCATAGTGCCAGGCGAGTTGAAGACATTCCGCAGGTTCACCCGGATCACATGTATTTTCCCAGTCCAGTTCATCCGCGACAGCGCCACAGCCAAGGCCAATCGCCGCACAGGCGAAAAACAGCATGCGTTTCAATTTTTCGGTTCCGGTCCGTTACAGTCCCAGCTTTTGCGCGACGATCTGATTGACGGCTTTGGGGTTGGCCTTGCCGCCCGTCGCCTTCATCACCTGACCCACGAACCAGCCCGCCAGTTTGGGATTGACCCTGGCCTTTTCCACCTGCGCGGGGTTGTCGGCGATGATCTGGTCCACCGCGGCCTCGATGGCGCCGGTATCGGTGACCTGTTTCATGCCGCGCGCCTCGACAATCCGGGCCGGGTCGCCGCCCTCGGTGTAGACGATTTCAAACAGATCCTTGGCGATCTTGCCCGAAATGGCATCCGAGGCGATCAGATCGACGATTCCGCCAAGCTGCGCCGGGCTGACCGGGCTTTCGGTGATCTCGTGATCTTCTTTCTTGAGCCGCCCGAACAGTTCGTTGATCACCCAGTTGGCCACCAGCTTGCCGTCGCGCCCGTCGGCCGCCGCCTCGAAATAGGCGGCATTCTCGGCCTCGGCGGTCAGCACGCCCGCATCATATTCGCTCAGCCCGAAATCGCCCACGAACCGCGCCTTTTTCTCGTCGGGAAGTTCCGGCAGCGACGCCGCGATCTCATCGACCCAGGCCTGCTCGATCTCCAGCGGCAGCAGATCGGGGTCGGGGAAGTAGCGATAATCGTGGGCCTCTTCCTTGGACCGCATCGAGCGCGTCTCGCCCTTGTCCGGATCGTACAGCCGGGTTTCCTGCTCGACCGCGCCGCCCGCCTCGACAATCGCGATCTGGCGACGCGCCTCATAGTCGATCGCCTGCTGGATGAACCGCATGGAGTTCATGTTCTTGATCTCGCAGCGTGTGCCCAGATGGCTGAAATCCTGGCTTTCCTGATATTTTTCATAGGCGCCGGGCTGGCAGATCGAGACGTTCACATCGGCGCGCAGATTGCCGTTCTGCATGTTGCCGTCGCAGGTGCCCAGATAGCGCAGGATCTGGCGCAGCTTGCCCAGATAGGCCGCCGCCTCTTCGGGGCCGCGAATGTCGGGGCGGCTGACGATTTCCATCAGGCAGACACCGGTGCGGTTGAGATCGACAAAGGACATGTGCGGATCCATGTCGTGAATCGACTTGCCCGCGTCCTGTTCCATGTGAATGCGTTCAATGCGCACCAGACGCGCGACGCCGGGCTCCATGTCGACCAGAACCTCGCCCTCACCGACGATCGGGTGGTAAAGCTGGCTGATCTGATAGCCCTGCGGCAGATCGGGGTAGAAATAGTTCTTGCGGTCAAACGCGGATCTGAGGTTGATCCGGGCGTTCAGCCCCAGACCGGTGCGCACCGCCTGTTCCACGCAGAATTCGTTTATGACCGGCAACATCCCGGGCATGGCGGCATCCACGAAAGAGACGTTGGCATTGGGTTCGGCACCGAACGCGGTTGATGCGCCCGAAAACAGCTTGGCGTTCGAGGCGACCTGGGCATGAACCTCCATGCCGATCACCAGCTCCCAGTCGTGCCTGGCCCCGGAAATCACTTTCGCGCGCGGCGGCTCGTAGGTCAGGTCCAGCATCTCTGTCTCCATCCGTTCGGAACGCTTTGGCCCTGTCCGCCTTCTAGGCCAGCGTTCCTGTCCCGACAAGGGCCGCCCGGTGCCGGATGTCGGGCGGTCGGGCAAACACGCCGGGCGGGGTGTTCCGGTCGGCACCGGCCTGCCGGTGCCGGCAAAGGCGCTTGCCAGCCCGCGCGGCGCGGCGCAGGCTGCCGGACACGCCGCGGCGGGCGGCTCTGCGCAATGGCCCGGCGCGTGCGCGCCGGGCGCAGGTGTCCGGCCTGCCGGCGCACGGTCGGTTCATCCGGTGGCAACGGATTTGCCGCACCCGATACGGCGCCGCCCGGTCCACAGTGCGGACCCCACCGCAGGAGACGCCAGCCATGCCCAGAAACATCGTTCTTTTGTGCGACGGAACATCGAACGAGGTCGCGCGCAACCGCACCAACATATTGCGGCTCTACGGGACGCTTGAAAAATCCGCGCGCCAGCTTGTCTTCTACGACCCCGGCGTCGGCACGTTCGGCGATGAAAACGCCTGGCTGCACCACTGCCGCAGACTGAAAGAGCTCTGGGGCCTGCTGACCGGCTGGGGCATCGACGTCAACGTCAAGCAAGCCTACCGATTTCTGGTGGAGCACTATGATCCCGGCGATGGACAATCCGTGGCCCCCGACCGGATCTACATCGTCGGCTTCAGCCGGGGCGCCTATACGGCGCGGATGCTGGCGGGGTTCATCAACGCGCTCGGTCTGATCGAGCGGCGCAACCTCAACCTGCTGGATTACGCCTATCGCGCTTACAAGACCATTGACGATACCGAAGGACTCGACATCAGCGATGCGCCCGCGGGGCGCAGGGATGCCTTTGCCGAACTGCGCCTGTTTTCCCGGATGCTGAACCCCGCCCGGCCCGCGATCCGATGTCTTGCGCTGTTTGACACGGTCGGATCGGTGATCGAGCTTGACGGTCTCTGGCCGCGCATCCGCACCCATCCCCATACCAGTCGCAACCCCTCGGTCGCGGCCGTGCGCCACGCGGTGGCACTGGACGAACGGCGCAGCATGTACATGCCCTCGCTCTGGCCCGAGGATCAGCCCGACTGGGGCGGGCCGTTCCCGCCCGAACCACCCGACACACCCGACACGCCCGACACACCGGGCGCGGCACGCCCGCAGGATGCCCGCGAAGTCTGGTTTTCCGGCGTGCACGGCGATATCGGCGGCGGCTATCCCGAAAAGGCCAGCGCGCTGGCCAAGATCCCGCTGCGCTGGATGATCGACGAGACGCAGGCGCTGGGCCTGCATTACGACGCGGAAGCCGTGCGACGGCTGGTCGACGGCACGGGATCGGACGGCCGCTATGTCGGTCCCGACCCGCTGGCCCGGCCCAATCCGGCCTTCAACGTTCTCTGGCGGATGGTCGAGTTCCTGCCCCGCCTGCGCACCCGGGCCAGCCTGACGCGCCGCGCGGGCCTTCTGGGCGTCTATCTGCCGCTGTTCGAACGCCGGCATGTCCCGGCGCACGCGCGGGTTCATGCGTCGGTCTTTGCACGCCGGGGCACCGCGCAGGACTATGCGCAGCCCAATATTCCCGCCGATCACCGGATCGAGGGGACATCCCCGAACGCCGGTCTGAGTTGAAGGCCGGTGCGTGAAAATGCCACCGCACCGGCGGCAACAATGTCATCCGCCAGCCGCGCGGCAATGATCCGCAGCGCCACCTGATTGCCTTTCGCCACCAGCGCGCGCCGTGGCGGCAGCTGGTCGATCTGTCCCGATGTCAGCAGCGCCTGCGCCCAGATCAGCGGATGCAGCTCGCTGAGGTGATGGCGCAGAATGTGGTCGAGAAACCCGTGAATGCGCGCGCTGGCCGCCTGCGCATGCGGGGTCAGCTGAATGTCGCGGCTGGGGGCCAGGGTGATCGCGCAGAAGGCGGCCAGCTGATTGACGACATGCGGCTCGTCCCTGCGGTCCAGAATGTCGCGCATCCCCTGAATGAAGAACCCGGCGTCGATCAGGTCGCGCGGGGCAGGGTCCAGCGCCAGCGCGTCCAGATAGACCCAGACATATCCCGCGCAGCCCCACTCTGTCTCGGTGCGCAACGCCATGCGCCGCGCGGCCACTTCCAGCGCCGCACTTCCGCCATCCGGCGCGTCCAGCAGGGCCCGCCCGTAGGCGCGCATATGGGCCTGCGGCTGCGGGTCAAGCGTGATCAGATGTTCGTAGCGGTCGCTCAGACGTGCCGCGGGGCGTTCCGTGATGGCGGCCTGGCGGGCAAACCCGGCGGCCAGCGCCGGACAGGTGCCGGCCTGCGCCTCGAACGGCAGCAGCAGTTCGGTGGCCAGCACAAGGTGGTAGGTCGCGCGCGCCTCCGCCATATGCGGCGCCCGCCGCCCCATCAGCCGCAGCCAGCGTTCCGCGATGTCCATATGCGCCAGCGCGACCACCAGAGCCGGGGCATGGTCCTGCGGCCGCGCGCGGGCCTCCTCGGTCATCCGCGCCAGCCCCTCGGGATCGGGGTCGCGCCCGTGGCGCAGCGCGTCCTCGGCCACCGCCACCACGTCGCTGCGCGCGCCACAGGCCATCAGCAGCGCCTCCGGCTCTCCGCCCGGCGTGGTCTGCCGCGCGGCATCAGCCTCGCGAATCGCCTCTGACAAGGCGCGCCATGCGCCCTGCCGCACCAGCCGCTGCCCGCGATCGTGACAGGCCGCGCGCGCCATTTCCTCATCCGTGACCGGAAGCGAAGGCAGATGGATGCGCCGGGCAAGCGTATCAATGTCCTGAAAGGATCGTGCCCCCGAA
The DNA here is from genome assembly GCA_039028815.1 of Pseudomonadota bacterium. GTDB lineage: Bacteria > Pseudomonadota > Alphaproteobacteria > Rhodobacterales > Rhodobacteraceae > Roseovarius. The sequence continues at coordinate 9,287 of JBCCHI010000080.1, read as the reverse complement.
GACACCGCAGGCGCGGCGCGCCGAAACAGGGTGGACAGGCGTTCCAGCCGCGATCGCGGCCCGCGCCAGGTGTCGGATAGGCGAAACATGAACCTGGATACTCGTTACGTTACACAGCCAGACTGGCCGCGCATTCCGGCCAAAAAGGGGCGCTGCCGGGGTGAGATTGGGGGAAACCCGCCGATGCCGTACGGTGCGGATTGATTTTTGCCGGGTTTCCGGGCAAGACCGCCGCGTTATGAAAAAAGCTGCCATTATTGCAACACTGTTGCTTTCCGGTCCCACTCTGGCTGACACTGCGGACCAGAACGGAACCGTCGCCTCTTCGACCAAGAACGCCCCGGACGTGATCGAGACGCTGCCCGTCGCGCGCTGGGATCATGTCGGAGGATCAGACAAATGGACGCTGGCCACGCTGTCGGCGCTGCGCCAGCACGGCCGCGCGCTGCCTGCGATGGTGCCCGGCGACATTGCCGACTGGTGCCCGGCCTATACCGAGGCCGATGCCGACCAGCGCAAGGCCTTCTGGGTGGGGTTCCTGTCGGCGCTGACCAAGCATGAAAGCACCCACAGGCCCACGGCGGTCGGCGGCGGCGGACGCTGGTTCGGCCTGACCCAGATCGCGCCGGCAACGGCCCGGCTCTACGGCTGCGAGGCGCGCAGCGGTGCGGCGCTCAAGAATCCCACGTCCAATCTCAGCTGTGCCGTGCGAATCATGTCGCGCACCGTGCCGCGCGATGGCGTCGTGTCGCGCGGCATGCGCGGTGTCGCCGCCGACTGGGGGCCGCTGCACAATTCGCGCAAGCGCAATGACATGAAGGCCTGGACCCTGAGCCAGAGTTACTGTCAGCCGATCGAGACAAAACGCCCGAAAGAGCGCAGCGCCAGTCTGACGCGATCGGGCGGCGACCGGTAACCGCGCCCCCGCGCCCGGTTTTCTGCCCGGTCTGTGCCGTCTGCGGTCTCAGGTACCGCGGATGCGCCCTGCCATTTCCCGCATGTCCCGGCTGAGCCCCGGCGTGGCCAGGATCGTGTCCAGCGCCCCGGCCATCAGCGCCTGCCGGTCCGCGTCATAGCGCCGCCAGGTCTCGAATGCGGCCGACATGCGCGCGGCGGTTTGCGGGTTGACCGGGTCAAGCCTGATCAGCCACTGCGCCAGCAGCCGGTACCCCGCGCCCGAGGCATGATGAAACCCCGCCGCATTGCCCGCCAGCGCGCCCAGCGTGGCCCGGAACCGGTTGGGGTTCGTCATGCTGAAATCCGGATGCGCGGTCAGCGCCTCGGCGGTCGCTGCGGCGGCGTCGGGCCGGGCATGGATCACCTGCAGGGAAAACCACTTGTCGATCACCAGCCGGTCGGCCCGCCACTGGTCGTAAAACGCGTCTGTTGCCGCCGCCCCGGCGCCCGCCCGGATCAGACAGGACAGCGCCGCCAGCTGCTGGGTCATGTTGGTCGCGCCGTCATACTGCGCCTGCGCCACAGCCCCGCCATCGCGCCGCGTGATCATCGCCAGCGCGGTGTTCGCCAGCGCCCGCGCGCCCGATTGTGCGGCGTCCGGCGCGTAGGGTGCGCGGACCTGATGGTCGTCATACAGCTCCTGCGCCAGGCGCTGCATGTGCAGCGCCCGCGCGTCGTGCAGCGTGTCCAGCGCCTGCCAGATCGCCTGCGGATCGGGCACGGATCCGCCGTCGTGCAGCGCCTGTGCCAGATCATCCTCTCCGGGCAGCGCCAGCGCCAGCGCACGGAATGCCGGATCGCGCCGCGTGTCGGCGGCCAGTTGCGCGACCGCCTCCAGATAGGCGGGGTCGGGCCCCGCGCCGTCCCGGATCATCGCCAGAAGCCCGTCGCGCGCCAGCGCGCGCCCGGCATCCCACGCGGTGAACGGATCGGTGTCATGCGCCAGCAGAAAGGCGCGCGCGTCCGCGTCGCCCTCGCGCTGCACGATGACCGGGGCGGAAAACCCGCGCAGCACCGAGGCCACCGGGCGCGCGGCAAGCCCCTCGAACCGGAAACTCTGCCGTGCCTCGGTCATCTCCAGGATTTCGGTCGCCCGCACTTCGGCGCCATCGGGGCCCAGCAGCCCGACGGCGATCGGGATGACGCGCGGCAGCTTGTCCTGCTGATCCGGCGTCGGCGGCGTGGACTGCTCGAACTGCAGCGTGAACGTGCCGTTCTCGTAGCTTTCGGTGACCGTCAGGCGGGGCGTTCCGGCGTCTTCGTACCAGCGCTTGAACTGGGTCAGGTCGCGGCCGGTCGTGTCCTCGAACACCCGCAGCCAGTCCTCGATCGTGGCGGCGGTTCCGTCATAGAGGTCGAAATACAGATCCAGCGCGCGCCTGTAGGCCGCATCGCCCACCAGCGTCTTCAGCATCCCGATCAGCTCGGCGCCCTTTTCGTAGACCGTGGCGGTGTAGAAATTGTTGATCTCGACAAAGCTCGCGGGGCGCACCGGATGGGCCAGCGGGCCGTTATCTTCGCGAAACTGCCGCGCGCGCAGGGCGATCACGTCAGAAATCCGCTTGACCGGGGCCGAGCGCATGTCAGCGGTGAACTGCGCATCGCGAAAGACGGTCAGACCTTCCTTGAGGCACAGCTGAAACCAGTCGCGGCAGGTGATCCGGTTGCCGGTCCAGTTGTGAAAATACTCATGCGCGATGATCCCCTCGATGCGTTCGAAATTCGCATCGGTGCTGGTCGCCGGGCTGGCCAGCACGGCGGCGGAGTTGAAGATGTTCAGCCCCTTGTTTTCCATCGCGCCCATGTTGAAATCATCGACCGCCACAATGTTGAAGACGTCCAGGTCATAGGCGCGGCCATAGACCTCCTCGTCCCATTTCATCGAGGTGATCAGCGACTGCATGGCAAAGTCGCATTTGTCCTCGTCGCCTGGCCGCACCCAGACATTCAGCGCCACCTCGCGGCCCGACATTGTGGTGAAGGCGCCAGGATGCGCCCGCAGATCGCCCGCCACCAGAGCAAACAGATAAGAGGGCTTGGGCCAGGGGTCGTGCCATTCGGCAAACCCCGCGCCTGCCGCGCCGGGATTGCCGTTGGACAGCAGAACCGGCAGATCGCCCTCGATCCGCACAGTGAACGGAGCCATCACGTCGGGGCGGTCCGGATAGAAGGTGATCTTGCGAAACCCCTCGGCCTCGCATTGCGTGCAATACATGCCGTTCGACATGTACAGACCCTCCAGCGCCGTGTTGGCGGCAGGGTCGATCTGCACTTCGGCCTCCCAGACAAAGGGCGCGTCGGGCACGGCGCAGCGCACCCCGTCCTCGTCGGGCACCAGCGCGACCACCGCGCCGTCGATGCGCGCCTCGATCAGTTGCAGGTTGCGGCCGTGCAGGAAAAACGCCCTGTCGGCCGAGGCCGGGTTGGGGCGAAACGCGATCCGCGACAGAACCCGCGTCCGCGACGGGTGCAGACGGAATGTCAGATGCACCTCCTCCACCAGATAGGCAGGCGGGCGGTAATCGGCCAGGTGGATGGTCTGGGGGGCGGCGTCTTTCATCTGGCGCGGATCCTTCGGCAGGGGGGTGCTTTGCGGCGGTCGGGACCGCGCGCAGACCGTAGGGCGCGCCGGCGGCAGGTTCAATGCATGGCGGACACGGGCGCTGACCCGGCCGTGGTGCAGGCGGCGGCCTGGCGTGCCCCCCGGGGATGCCGTGAGGGGGACCCGCGCCGTTCCGTGCGCCCCCGCCTGCGGCGGAAAGTCTGGGGGTGAGGGTTTACCATCGCGTTGCCGGCTGCGCGAAAACGCGCGGAGACCTGTGCCGGGGTTGAGGTTTTCTTATCCAGATTGTCTAGTATTGTAGGGAAAGGGACAATTCAGGGGTCATGCATGTCGCGACCGGTGATCGGAATCATAGGAAACATCTATCTGCTGGAGGACAGCTATCCGGTCCATGCCGGCGGAACGATGAACTCCGACGCGGTGGCGCGTGTGGCAGAGGCTCTGCCGCTGATCGTGCCGTCCGACCCCGATTTCGTGTCGGTGCCCGAGTTGCTGGAGATCTGCGACGGGTTTCTGCTGACCGGCGGCCGGCCCAATGTCCACCCCGAGGAATACGGCGATGACCCGACCGAGGCGCATGGCGCCTTTGACCGGGCACGCGACCGGATCACGCTGCCTCTGGTGCGCGCCTGTATCGCACGCGGCCAGCCTGTCTTCGGGGTCTGCCGCGGCTTTCAGGAGGTCAACGTGGCGCTGGGCGGCACGCTGCATCCCGAAATCCGCGATCTGCCGGGCCGGGACAATCACCGCATGCCGCCCGAGGGCACGCTGGATGAGAAATTCGCGCTGCGCCACACGGTCAGGTTCACCGAGAACGGCGTGTTCCACCGGCTGCTGGGCCGTCAGGAGGTGCTGACCAACACGCTGCACGGACAGGGCGTGATGGTCCCCGGAGAGGGCGTTGTGGTCGATGGCCTTGCGCCCGATGGCACGCCGGAGGCGATGTATGTGCGCGATGCGCCGGGCTTTGCCCTGGCGGTGCAGTGGCACCCCGAATACAACGCCGCCGCCGATCCCGTCAGCCGGGCGTTGTTCGAACGGTTTGGTCAGGCGGCGCGCGACTGGCGTGCAAAGCGGGCGGGCCCGCGCGGTCACGCCGCGCCACGCCCGGCGATGCGCTCGGCCTGACGCGTCGGGGGCGCTGCCCCCGGACCCCCGGAGTATTTCCGGAAAGATGAAGATACCGCCGGGCATCCGGCCGGGGGCTGTGCACGGTGCCGTGGTCAGGCGGCGGTGCTGGCGGGCGGCGCGGCGCGCAGCAGCCGGCCCTCATGCGCCCTGAGACAGGGGCGCGCGGTCGGACCATGCGCCGAGGGGTCGGCGCGCAGCGCGGGGCAGGCGGCAAAGAGGCTTTCGCGCGCGCCGGGCGAGAGGGCTGACAGGCCGAGATCGGCGGCGTGAAAGCTTTCTGTGGCCGCCCCGTCGGCGAAGATCACCTCGTGCCGGTCCAGCAGCAGGTGGATGTAGGTCACCGCCGCACAGGGCATGCGCCGCACCCGCACGCCGTCGACAAGGTGACGCGCGGCCACCAGAACCTCGGGTTCTCCAAACAGAAGCTGAGCGGTGTATCCGCGCACCAGCACGCGGTGCTGCGGCGACACGCGCAGCGTCCGTTGCGCGCCCTCCAGCACGCCCGGCGTGATCCCGACCGGGGCAAAGCGGTCACGGCCGGACACACTGCTGGCCCCGATCCAGCGCACTGGCTGCGGGCCGTGGTCGCGGGTGATCACCAGATCGCCGGCGCGCAGCGTCTCGACCGGCCGGGCGCCGCCGGGTGTCAGAATCCGGGCGCCGGGGGTAAAGCAGATGATTGTCTCGATCTCGGAGAATGTGACGAGTGTCCCGTCGGCCATCGTGAAGTTGCCCGACAGGCCGCCCGCGCCGTCGTCGGTGTTGGTGAAGGTGATGTCGGACTGGCTGACATCGGCGGTCAGCTGCAGCGTATCGCCAGCGGTCTCGCCGCCTTCGCCGCCGGTGATCGTGATCGTGCCCGCGCCGGCCTCGCCCAGATCGGTCAGGACGAACAGGTCATCGCCATCCCCGCCTGTGGCGGTGTCGCCCTCGGCCAGGTTGAATGTGTCGTTTCCGGCCCCGCCCGACATCTGGTCGGCGCCGGTGCCGCCGGTCAGCACGTCGTCTCCGGCCTCGCCCGACAGGGTGTCGTCTCCGGCCCCGCCGTCGATCACGTCCGCGCCGTCGGCCAGCGCCACGGCATCGAATTCGATATTGGTGATGTTGATGCCGTGGGTGACCGTCTGGCCGTTGTCATAGTCGATCAGGATGCGTGCCACCGGCCCGGCGATCTGGATCAGAACAGAGCCGTTGGCGTCGCCGGGATCGTCGAGCGCGCCGCCCGCGGTGATCGTGTTGCCCACCACCGTATCGTCGCCGCCGGGGGTGAATGTGACGGACACCGGATCGCCGGCCGCATCAAACGCGGTGACCGTCACGATATCGGTATGGTTGCCCGCGAAACTGTCGATGTCGTTGATCCGGAAGGCCACGTTCTGCACGCTGCCGGAATAGGCGCTGCCCGGCGGAGCGGCAAACTCGATCGTGATCTCCGCGGTGTCGGCGTCGCCATTGCCGAAGACCGCCGCGCTGGATGTGGTGCTGAAGGTTTCGCCCGCACCGGTATCGACATACTGGGTGTCGCTGCTTTCGACCGTGAACGTGGCCGCGTTGTTGCCCGGATCGACAAAGCCGACCCGCACCTCGATCTCGCCGGTGGTCTGGGTGAACCCGCCGGAGATGTCAGCCTCGTCCGCGCCCGCCGCCGACCAGTCGAGCGTTTCCGACACGACAGGCGCCGCGCCGTCATTGCCGCCGGCGATCACGTCGTCGCCCGCCCCGCCCGACAGCGTATCGGCCCCGCCGCCGCCGATGATCGTGTCCGCCCCGTCGGTCGCCGTGACGATATCGTCGCCGCCGCCCGCGCGCACCAGATCGTCGCCGGTGCCGGTGCTGTTGCCGTCGCCGTCGACATAGGTGCCGTCGATCACATCGTCGCCCCCGGTGCCTTCCACCTCGAGGCCGGGCTGCACGAAATTGTCGATGTTGAATGTGGGGTCACCGGCCAGCACATCGGCGTCGTCGGTGAAACTGACGATCTCGTAGTCGCGCCCGGCCACCAGCGGCAGCTCGGACAACGTATAGTACCCTGTTGCATCGCCGGCATCCACGCGCAGGGTGATCAGGTTGAACTCTTCTCCCGTCACCGTGTCGCGCAGCCGCCAGCTTTCTTCGGCATAGACCGCCGCGCCGGTCGAGCTGTTGCCGCCCACCGTCACATCGCCGGTCGCGGTTTCGCCGCCGGCCACGTTGCTGTCCAGTGTCTGGCCTTCGATCCCGGTCTCCGTGTCGGTGATCGTGGCGATGCCGCCCGGCACGGCCTCTCCTGTCCAGGCGCTGGTCGCGCCGGGGGTCTGCGACAGGATGAACAGCGGGTCGCTGTTGTAGAGGTTGACCGTGTAGATCGGCATGGCCCGGCTCCTTGCGCGCACCGCCGCGCGGCGCGCGGATCTGCGTGACACGCCCTGAAGGTACGCGCAGATCGTGGCAGCAAAACGGTCTCAATCTGAAAAACCATTGAGAATTATGACGAAAATGCGCAAGAGCGACGACCGGTGCGATCCGGCGCGGCGCATGTCACGCGGCACAAAAGGCCCGCGCGGTCCGTCGGTGTCGCGCGGGCCGTTCCGCAAGGGCGAACCGGCGCGCCTCAGATGTTGAGATCGGTCCGTATCCTGCGTGTCAGGCCGGACACCACCATGTCGTAGGAGGCGCAAAGATGCTCTTTCAGCGCGACATCGGACAGGCCCGGGTCGTCATAAAGCTGCACCCATTTGAGACCGCGCGAGGCCATATAGGGCGCGGGCCGCAGGCCGGGCATGTCCGGCAGCACCTCGAAGGCCAGATCGCTGACCTTGAACGTGTAGGCATCCGCGCCGTGGTTCCAGCCCGCGATCGCAAAGACCTTGCCGCCCACTTTCCAGACATCCGCGCCGCCCCATTGCACGACATGGGTTGTGGCCGGCAGCGCGGCGCAAAAGGCGTTGAAGGCGGCGCGCGCCATCATGTCAGGTCAGCCCGCCAGCAGCGATGCAGGGCTGGCCGGTCGCCGTGCCGGAGCAGGGCGCGCAGAGCCACGAGGCCGCGGATGCCATATTCCGGTTTGAAATCAGCATTTTGTGGGGAATGCCCCTGCCATGACGGCGCGGACCGGCGCGCGCTTGCAGGGCACGAAGGCCGATGTCCGGACGACCCTGGTTCAGCGCGCTGAACCCGCCGGGCCGGCCTGCGGGCGATGCAGGCGGATGCGCCGCGCAGGACGGGCCGTGACTTCGGGATCGTGCGGACTGCGCCGCCCGGCGTGTCCGCCGAAATCCGCCGCTGCCAGACGATTGCGGCCCGATCTTCCGTTATGTCAGTCATGCTGCCCCCTGTTCCGGTGCCGTTCCCGTGCTTCATCTTACCGGAAGTACGCCGTGCAGCGCGAGGGGCCAGCTCCTCGCAGGACCGTGCCGCGCGGTGCGTCGGCCCTGCGCGATTCGCAAAGGCCGGATCGCGGCCCCGAGCCGTTGCCGGTCGCCCTTGCGCGTGTTTGCCGTTGAGCATCACGGCCGCTCCTGTTTGTGTTGGCACGGGTGGAGTTGAGTATTTTTGGAAAGATGAAGCAAGGCTGAGAGGCGATGATGCCGCAGGTGCTGAAATGGATCGACACTCCGCCGGTCTGGCTCGCCGGTGCGCTGCTGCTGGCCTGGGTGCAGGCGCGGTATCTGAGCCTGGGGCTGGTCTTTGGCGACTGGGCCGGGGCGGTGGGCGGTGTTCTGGTGGCGCTGGGGCTTTTGATGATCTGCGCCGCGCTGTGGCAGATGCTGCGCCTGCGCACGACCCCTGTCCCGCACCGGGTGCCTTCGGTGCTGGTCACGACCGGGGTTTTCGCGCTGTCGCGCAATCCGATCTATCTGGGCGATGCGCTGATCCTGACCGGGCTGATCCTGCGCTGGGATGCGGTGGTGTCGCTGGCGCTGGTGCCGGTGTTCGTCCGGCTGATCGGGGTGCGCTTTGTGGCGATCGAGGAGCGCCGCTGCCGCGCCGCCTTCGGTGCGGCGTATGACGCCTACGAAACGCGCACGCGCCGATGGATTTGACCTTCTGTCGCAACGGCTACATTCCCATTTGCGAACAGATGTGGCATAGGCCGCGGCTGAATCGTGTCACAGGCATCTGCCGGGGCCCGGCCGGGCGGTTTTCATGACCGGCAGGCGACAGCACGCAACGACCGCAGAACAGACGGGGGAATGAGACTTTGAAGATCGGAACACCCAAAGAGGTAATCGAAGGCGAGGCCCGCGTCGCCATGACGCCGGACTCGGCGCTGCAATTGCAGAAGCTGGGCTATGACTGCGCGATCGAGGCCGGCGCGGGCGCGGCAGCGGGTTTTTCGGACGCGCAGTACAGGGAGGCCGGTGTCGAGATCATCAAATCGGCCGCCGCGCTGTGGAAGGCCTGCGATATCGTGGCCAAGGTCCGGGTGCCCACCGAGACCGAAATCAAGCGCCTGACCAAGGGCCAGACGCTGATTTCGTTCTTCGATCCGGGGGGCAACGAGGCGCAGATGCAACTGGCCGCCGACAAGGGTGCCACGGTCATTGCCATGGAAATGGTGCCGCGCATCAGCCGGGCGCAGAAGATGGACGCGTTGTCGTCGATGGCCAATATCGCGGGCTATCGCGCGGTGATCGAGGCGGGCAACAATTTCGGT
>JBCCHI010000079.1:0-17715 GCA_039028815.1 Pseudomonadota bacterium | reverse complement strand
TATTGCGACCGCGTCACCGCCATCGACAAAAAAAGACCGGTCTGCGTCTCGGAGCAGTCCGGTCGAGGTCCACTGAGGACCGGCCCGGAGGGAGAGACCGGGCCAGCCCTTTGGCAGGCAGATACCTCAGAGATTGCCGCTCTTGAGTTCTTCCGCCAGGTGTTCGGCCTGACGAATGGCGAGCGCCACGATCGTCAGTGTCGGGTTCGCGGCGGCACCCGTCGTCATGACCGAGCCATCCGAGACAAACAGGTTCGGCACATCATGCGCCTGCCCCCACTTGTTGACGACGCCGTCTTCGGGGCGCTCGCTCATGCGGCAGGTGCCAAGATTGTGTGTGGATGGATAGGGCGGCGTTCGGTGTGTTCCGACCGCACCGACAGCGTTGTACAGCGCCTCTGCCTTTTCGTAGGCATAGTCTCGCATCGCGATGTCGTTGGGATGATCGTCGAAATGCACGTTCGCCACCGGCATACCGTTCTGGTCCGTGGTATCCGACAGTGTGATCCTGTTGGTGGCCTGCGGCATATCCTCGCCCACGATCCACATACCCGCCATATTCCGGTAGTTGTCCATCATATTGGCGAATTCCGGTCCCCACCCGCCTGGTTCTATGAAGGCCGCAAGGAACGCCGGCCCGAGCGCCAGCGTCTCCATGTAGTAACCGCCCACAAAGCCGCGATCCGGGTTGTGCGTCACCTCGTCCTTGATGATGCCTGCCATTGTCTCGCCGCGGTGGAAGTTGACCGGTTTGTCGAACCAGGCATACATCGACCCCGTCAGGTGCCGCATGTAGTTCCGGCCGACCTGATCAGAGCTGTTGGCCAGACCGTTCGGAAACATTGCGCTGTCGCTCATCAGCAGCAGGCGCGGCGTCTCGATCGAGTTGCCCGCCACACAGACCACCCGCGCGGCCTGGCTCTGCAGGTTGCCGTCAGCATCAACATAGACAACCGCATTGGCACGGCCTTCCTTGTCGTGGCTGATATTGACCACATGCGACTTCGGGCGCAGATCGCACAGCCCCGTTTCCACGGCGCGCGGGATTTCCCGTACAAGCGTGCTCCACTTGCTGCCGTGCTTGTCGCCCTGAAAGTTAAAGCCGTCCTGAATCGAGCCGGGACGCCCGTCATAGGGTTCGGCGTTGGTGCCGTAGGGACCTGTCGCGTATCTGGTGTATCCCACGCGGTCGGCGCCGTTGGCGAACACCTTGTAGTTGTTGTTGGCCGGCAGCGGCGGACGGCCGTGAACATGCGTCGATCCCATCGCCTTTTCAGCGGCATCGTAATAGGGGGCCATGTCCTCCAGCGTGATCGGCCAGTCGAGCAGCGTCGCGCCTTCGACCGGGCCATAGGCGCTGAGCGCTTTGAACTCATAGTCAAGAAACCGTGGCGTCGCGCCCGCCCAGTGGGTTGTCGTGCCTCCGACCGCCTTGACCAGCCACGCGGGCAGGCCCGGGAAGTCGCGCGAGACACGCCAGGATCCGGATGTGGTGCGCGGATCAAGCCACGCCATCTGGCCAAAAGCTTCCCATTCGTCGTTCACCCAGTCTTCCAGACTGAAATGCTGACCGGCTTCCAGCAGCACGACGGGAATGCCCGCCTTGGTCAGTTCGTAGGCCATCGTTCCGCCACCGGCGCCAGAGCCGATGATGACAACGGCCGCTTCGTCTTGTGCAATCGCGTTCATGATCGTCTCCTCTCTCAAAGCTCGGTGATACGTGGGTCCGGCAACCAGTCGAGGTCATTGAATCCCCGATCGATGTAGCCGCCCTGATCAAAGCTCGCGCCCTCGTAGCCCAGAATGTCCCAGACCTCGTGGTCGTTATAAAGCGAGACGACGGTGGTGCCGCGCACCAGCTGGAAGAACGGCGAGTCCTCGATGCTTTTCATATGCGCAAGCGCGGCTGCGTCATCCATGTCCGCGAATCCCGCGTCGCGCAGATCCGCCATACCTGTGGCAAACATCAGGGCCTGTGCCGCCGACGAATCCGCGGCGGAGATAATGGCATCGGCCGTGCGTTCGTAGCACGCGACCGGGAAATCATGCGGATAGACCACCTGCACCATGCGCACCAGCAGCGGCTTGTCCGCGCCGTTTGCGCCCACCCTGATCACGCTGGCCTGCACCTCGCCGGGCAGCGCACTGGCCCCCAGCACCGCAGCAGACGCGGTTCCCATCAACATGCATCGTCTTGAAAGTCTCATTGTTGTCCTCCCATTTCGTTGAAACGGCTGCGTCTCATTTGAAACGGCCACTGCGTTCCAGAACTTCGATCTGATACCCGTCCGGGTCTGCGACAAAGAAAAAGCGACCCACCAGTTCGCCTGCGGGTGCAAACTCCACCAGTTTTCGCGGCGCCAGGCCTTCGCTCTCAAACCGGGCGTGTTCGGCGTCGAGATCGTCGACCGATACCGCCAGATGACCGTACCCGTCCCCCAGATCATAGGGCTCTGTCCTGTCCTTGTTGACGGTCAGTTCGACCTCGAACTCGGTCTCCGGGTTGCTGAGATAGACCAGCGTGAAGTCCGGAAAATCAAGCCGGTCCGCCACATCCAGCCCGAAGGCACGGCGATAGAAGTCAACCGAACGGGCCTCGTCCAGCACGCGGATCATTGAATGAATACTCTTGGCCAAAGACGCCTCCCTTCGTCATGGACGTTCATCCATGATGAAAGAGGGGCACAATCGCGGGTAGTATCGGGTTACTACCCTGCGACGCGCGCCTGATGCGCGTGGGTCTCGCGCTGCTGTTGCACGCCGTCACTGGCCGCGCGTTCGCGATACCGGACAAAAGAAGTGACCGCGCCGCCGCAAGGCCATGATCGCCGGGCACGGCGGTTCGGACGAACCGACGCTATTCCGCAGCCAGAACAGATTCGGCGCGCGTCGCCTTCAGTTCGAGATACTTCAGACAGGCGCAGCGCAGCAGCGACGTAAAGTTCGTGGGCTCGCCCGAAAGCTCCAGCACCTCTGAATGCAACGTGGACAGAAAGGCGGGCGTGCTGACGCCCTCAATCTCTGCCAGCTCATCGAGAATGGCCCAGAACGCCTGTTCCAGCCGGATCGAGGTGCTTTGACCATTCAGTCTCAGGCGCCGCGTGGCGCAAGCATAACGCGCCGGATCCTGACCGGCGAAAACGTGACACATAGCAGTCCTCCCTGGTGATCATCGTCGCGTCTGTTTGACTTGTCGCGTTTGACGATCACACTGACCTTGGGTCAGCTTAGCGAAAACACCGGAGCGGTCAAATCGGCTGGGCCGCGGCGTTTGGATGACACGGGCGGGTGACCTGTGTCCGTGGGCACGAATTGGGTCAGACAAAAGGAGAACGCAATGCGATTCGAGGCAACGTCTGCAGACCAGCTGCCGGATCGTGACGCGCTGCTGTCGCGCAGTGGTCTGGATTTCATGCAGGATATTCTGGCCGGACGGCTGGCCGTGCCGCCGATCGGGGCCTCGCTGGGATTCACACTGGCAGAGGCGGATCAGGGTCGCGTCGTGTTCGAGGGGGCCGCGGGATTGGGCGCGCTCAACCCGATGGGCGGCGTGCATGGCGGCTGGTACGGCGCGATTCTGGACAGCTGCATGGGGTGCGCGGTGATGACGCTGCTGGAACGCGGACAAATCTACACGACCCTCGAATACAAGGTGAACATCACGCGGGCCCTGCCGATGGACACGGCTGCGCGGGCCATCGGTACAATCAGCCATGCCGGACGGCGCACTGCCGTGGCACAGGGCGAATTGCGGGGCGTGGAGGATGGCAAGCTCTACGCCACCGGCAGTTCGACCTGCCTGATCATGACGCCGTGATCAGGATGCGGGTGGTGTCAGAAAGGGCAATCGCATCGCGGAAACCGGGCTCTGCGCAGCCTGTTCCACGCTGTCGTGGATTCGCTCGGACGGATCGGTGCCAACCGTGCGCGGCCCACGCAACAGAAAGATGCGCGCCCAGCCGCGCCATGTGCCCACCGACGGGGCCTGCGTGTCCGTGGCAAACCGCGATTCCCACGCGACCGGCAGCGGCAGATCGAGCTGTTCGGCCTTGCGCAGCATCCAGACCAGCGGAATGTTCGAGAGCGATCTGGCCGGCGTGAACCCGTCAAGCTGTCCGCCCACATCCCCGTGAGAGCCACGAAACCAGACCTGTTCGATGCGACCGCTTGCGCCCGGCGTATCCGGCCCGGTCCGCCACAGCACGGGCGTGTACACCTTGCGTGTCTCATGCAGCGCCAGAGCGTGATAGCCGTGGCGGATATGCGGCCCCAGTTCATGGTTGTGAAAGGCGTGATGCGGCGCGCTCCACCGCCAGAGAACCGGCAAGGTGACGCCAAGCGCCTTCACCGTGTCCCAGACGCCGATCATCTCGATCTCGACCTGCGCGTGGCAGCGTCGCGCGGTGAAGCTGCGGGCGACGTCACGCCCCGGCTCCTGGCGGTAGTGGCGATAGGCTGTCTCGATATGGCGCGGCGTGGCAAAATGAGGTTTCAGCAACCCGACCTGGTCGATCACGCCGGCAAGGCTGCGCACTGCATAGGCCCCGCGCGAAAAGCCAAACAGAAAGATGCGGTCGCCCGCGCGGTACCGCGAGGCCAGATAACCATATGCCCGCTTGATCTGGCGGTTGATGCCGCGCCCGAGCATCACGTCACCGGTATGCCGCCAGTCCGGCCACTGCACGCCGGGTTCGTAGTAGATCGAAAGCGACGCCCCCGGCACATCGCGCAGCAGCTTGTACGTCAGGCCCGCATTGGTTTCATGCCCCTGCGCGAGCGAGGACATGGTGCCGTCAAGGATAATCACATGCGTGACAGAGGCGCGCGCGGCGCGTCGTATCCGGGGCCGCCGGAACGGCCGCCTGCCCATCCATCCGGAGAGGCGCTTCAATATCTGCGTTGTCCATCCCATTCCGATCGGCTCGACCCATCCATTCCGCGATCAGGGATCGCGATCAATTGCCAGGCTGATCTGTCATATATGCGCTTTGTGGCCTCCGCGCGGTCACTGCATGGCAAAATCTGCGTGAGGTCGCAGTCACATTACAGGCGCCGGGTTCACAAGTTCTGAACGGGTCTTTGCACGATCGGCGCGCTCTGGTCGCGTCTCATCCTGACCCCGGGCGTACACCCGGGTCAAGACACACGCGCCTTCCCGGTGTTTCCCCGCCTTTGCCGAACCTCTCCGGCGTGGGTGCAACCCCGGCTCAGGTCAGCCGGTCCACCGTAACCGGTGCATCGGGGCCAAAGCCATTGAACCGCGTGGCCAGCGTCGAAGAATACGCCCCCATGCCGTCAAACACGATATAGTCGCCCTCCTTGAGATCGTCCGGCAGTTCCAGCGGATCGGGAAGGCGATCAATGCTGTCACATGTCGGACCAAACACAACGCGCGCCGAGCGCGCACCGCGGCGCGCCGTTCCGTCACTGGCCTGTGCGCGAAACCTTGCCACCGCGCCGATATCGCGCGCCTCTGCCAGCGCACCGTAGATTCCGTCATTGAGAAACACCGTGTCATCGGCGCGCACCGCCTTGACCCGTGTGGCCAGTGACATGCAGTCGGCGACCATCGCGCGCCCCGGCTCGCACAGCAGCGCCGGGGCCTCCGGACCGGCCACGCGCGCCACCTCTTTGCGAATGTGGTCAAAAATCGCCTGCAGATCCGGGGCCGTTGCCGCGCGATGCGCGGCGAAGCCGCCGCCCACATTGAGCCGGGCAAGACGGACGCCCGCCGCGCGCGCGACCTGTGTGCAGGATACGATATAGGCGCCCCAGGCCTCGGGGCTGGCGCATTGCGTTCCGGGATGAAAGCACATGGCCGGGGTCAGCCCGCGCGCGGCCACGGCGCGCAAAAGCGCCACCGCGCAGTCCGGCGTGGCGCCGAACTTTGACCCGAAATCATAGGCTGCGCCCTCGACCGGCAATTTGAGCCGCACCGCTATTTCGGTCCCCGTGGGCAAATCGACCAGTTTGTCCAGTTCGGTGGCGTCATCCAATGACCAAGACGCCACGCCATAGGAACGCGCCACCTCGATCTCGGCGCGCGACCGCACCGGGTTGTTGTAATGCAGAACGGCATTCGGTGCGATCTCGCGAACGGCCGCGATCTCGGCCGGGCTGGCCACATCGAAGGTGGTCACGCCTGCGGCCCAAAGATTGGCCAACACCGCCGGATCCGGATTGGCCTTGACCGCATAGGTCACAAGCCCAGGAAAGCCCGTCAGAAACCGCCGCGCCGTGGCTTGCAGAACCTTGGGGGCAAAGTACAGCACCGGTGCATCCGGCTGCGTGCGGCGCAGATGGCTGTCCGGGGTCGTCCAGGGGGCAGAGGCATGCATGGCGGCTCCAAAACATTCGCTGAAGCGCTTCGCCCTGTATCTGGAACATCACCCAAGACGAAACGCGCGCAACATCCGAGTCTTTCGCAGCGCAGCACGAAACTCTGCGCAGCAGGGTCTTCGCAAAACGCTTTCTTTTCTGAGAATTGACCAAAATCACTGTCAAACTGTGACGTCATTATGTTATTTATGACAAAATCTTTCATCAATATGACGACATGATACATCAATCAGACGAAACTGACACACAGCTGATCGCGCTGCTGCGGGACAATGCGCGGATGCCCGTGGCCACTCTGGCCCGCCATCTGGGGCTTGCCCGTACCACTGTTCAGGCGCGGCTCGAACGGCTCGAACGCAGTGGCGTGATCATGGGCTACACGGTCAGGCTGGGCAGTGCGCATCGCGCGAGACTGCGCGCCTCCGCACTCATTTCAATCGAAGCCCGGAGCCAGCCAACCGTGCTCGCGCGTCTGAAATCGCTGCCGGGCGTGGTGCGCGTCTACACGACATCGGGCCGGTTCGATCTCATTGTCGAGATCGAAGCCGAGACCACCGAAGACCTTGACGAGACGCTCGACCTCATCGGGGACGCCAGAGGCGTGCTGGGTTCCGAGAGCCTGATCCATCTCGCCACGAAAATTGACCGGGGATAGAGCCGCGCGCAGACCGGTGGCGCGCCTGACAGAGGCCGTCGCCCGGACCGCTCCGCTTTCGCCGCGCGTCCCGGTACCGGACGGACCGCCGACCTGACCGGACCCGTCATCATGCGGCGCGGGTCTGGCCCGGCAGGACTCGCAGCGTTCCGGGCGGCTTTTGCAGGCCCTATCCGTAGAGCCGCGCCCAGCGTTCGATCAGGGTCTGCTGCAGTTTCTTGGACCGCCGGTTCCACGTCACTGATCCTTCGGGACGGGTGCCGCTGGCCGGGTTCAGCCCCCGGCGGCGGCCTTCGTCGGCGGTGAGTATGGCAAAGGCCAGATCCTTGCCGGATGGTGCCGTGGCATAACCCGCCAGCGCGCTGACAAAGTACAGCGTCCCGGTTTTTGCCTGCACCCTGACCGGGTGATTGGCATCCACGCCACCGCCGGAATTGCGCATCTGGAAAGGTTTCATCAGCGGCTGAAGCTGCCCGGCACCGCCATTTTCCTCATGCGCGCGCACCATGGCCAGCGCCATCGACCCCGCGCTCAGACGCGACGTGACACCCAGCCCGGAATGATCGACCAGCCGCCCGTCCGTCATGCCGAGATCGGCACTGGCCCAGCGGGACATTTCCTTGCCCGATGCCGACAGCGACCGGGGCCGCCCGCCACGGGCAGCCGAAGCGCTCATGCCAACCGCCTCGGCCGTCAGATTGGTGGAATACTTGAGCATCTCGCGCAGCACGTCGGTCAGCGGCGGGCTCTGATGCGCCACCAGCGCACGGCCCTTTGGCGCGCCGTTCCATTCTCCGCCGGGACTGGCCTTGACCCCCCGCGAGGACGCAAGCTTTGCGAAGACTTCGGCGGCGTACGCCTCCGGGTGACGCACCGGCAGCCAGCGCGCCCCGCTGTTGCCAAGCGCGGCGCGCGCCACGCTCCAGCTGTCGTGGTCTCCGCCGTCTCGATAGGAATAGATCGGGCTGCGCCTGTCCGCGAGACTGACCCGCGCGACACTGACCGCAGGACGATATCGACCCGACCGCGCGTCCATGGCCAGTGCATATCCTGATCCGCTGCGGCTCCAACCGAAATGCACCCTGTTGAAGTTCAGGTTCAGCCCGGACACTGCCGGATTGTAACCCACATGTTCGGGCTGACCCGCGTCGATCGCCCGCACAAAGGGCAGCGCCCCGCCCCAGGGCCGCACGCGCCCCTCGACCGCGCGCACCCCGGACCCTTCCAGACGGGCCGCCATCGCGGCCAGATCGTCCGTGTCCAGAACCGGGTCCGCCCCGCCTGCCAGAATAAGGTCGCCTTTGACAACACCGCCTTCCACCGGGCCGGTGGCCAAAAGCTGCGTGGAAAACCGATGCCCGCCCCCCAGCGTGTCCAGAGCGTAAAGCGCGGTCACCGCCTTGGCGACGCTCGCCGGTGGCAACCCGCGCACCTCGTCGTAGGCTTCCAGGATCTGTCCGCTGCGCACATCGGCCACGGCAAAGCCGACCATGCCTGTCAGGCCTGACTGCTCGATCAGCGCGCGCGCCTGTGCATTGTTGCGCGTCGTGGTGCGGCCCGGCCGTGTCTGCGGGCGCAGCGATGTCGACGGCGCACCCGCGCAGGCGCTCGTCGCCAGCCCGGCCAGCGCCGAAGACATCATGAACCGTCGAGAGATCCCTTTCGTCATGGTTGCATTTAGCCCCAGAGCCTGTGGCGCGGCAATCCACGCCGAGATGAATTTTCCGTGGCCTGAGTCCGCCGCGCAACGCTTTGGCGCCGGCTTAGCCCGACACGCCCGTCCAGTCCCCGCGTGCGCGGATCTCCGACGAGGACAACGATGACATCGGCACATTCACAAAACACCAGCACGGCGGCCGGGATCGCCCCAGTTGCCGGGCTGCGCGCGCCGGAAGCCGGACCGCCCGGTAGATCCGCGCGGTCTTTGACATCCGCGCCGAAATTCGCTGTCCGGGCCGGGCCAGGACGCCCAGAGGCACGCGTTCCATGATGGTGTGCCAGTTCTGCCACTGATCGAACTGCGCCAGATTGTCCGCTCCCATCAGCCAGACAAACCGCACGCAGGGCCGCGCGGCGGTCAGTCGGGCGAGGGTTTCCGCCGTGTACCGCGTGCCGGCCTGTGCCTCGAAATCGCTGACGGCAATGCGCGGATGATCAACGAGCGCCCGGCAGGCAGCAAGTCTGCGCGCATAGGGCGCAGGTCCGCGCGACTTGAGCGGATTGCCCGGCGAGACCAGCCACCAGACCTGGTCAAGCGCGAACCGGCGCAAGGCTTCGCGGCTGATATGCACATGCCCGGCATGGGGCGGGTCGAACGATCCGCCCAGCAGGCCGATCACCTGCCCCCGCCGGCAATGCGGCAACGCAAAGTTCATCGTCGTCCGTGGTCCTCTTTGCCACCTGCGTCTGTCACGCGCGGTCACACGCGCGTCGCGCCCCGACCGGCATCACCGGTTCTCGTTTCACAATGCAGACGCCCGAGAGTCCAGACCTTCCGGCACCCGAAGCACCCGTCCGGCGGATCGGCACAGGGGGGTTCCCGGCCTGTATCAGGCCATCACAGATCGGTTTGCCGATCAGATCCGGGGCCGCCGGACCGAGCGCGCAACCGATGTACCGGTGCGAGGGCAGGCGTCCGCGACCGTGCCGACGCGCGCAGGATGCGCCCCGTGAAACAGCGCATCGCGCCGGACGCCGAGGCGATCAATGCGGCGCTCGGTCATCCAGAGAGCTGCGTCCGGCCGGCCCCCGGCCGTGCCGTAACGCTCAGGGCGACAGCGGAGGCGGCTTTCTGCGTGCGCCGGACATCGCGTTGCCGACAATCGCCGCCAGCAGAACTCCGCCGCCGATCAGCGTGTTCGCGCCGGCAGTCTCTCCCAGGAACAGCCAGACCCAGACCGGTCCCAGCAGCACCTCGGCCAGCGACAGCAGAACAAGTTCCGCCGCAGGCAGGTCGCGCGACCCGAGCGTGTAAAGGATCAGACCCGCGCCAACCTGAAACACGCCCATGGCCATGGCAACGCCGCCATCGCGCGGCGACAGAACCAGCGGCAACTGCAGATACAGACACATCGCAAGCGTGATCAAGATGGCGAAAAGCCCCGACAAGAAGACCGACGGCAGCATCTCTCCGGCCCGGCCCCAGCGCAGCGCCACGGTGAACACCGCAAACCCAAGCGCAGATCCCAGCGCCGCCAGACTGCCGCGCAGCGCAACGCCACCGGACTTGTCCCACACCATGATGGCAATACCGCCAATGGCGACGGCAATGGCAATCCATGTGGCAACCCGCACCCGCTCGTTCAGCACGATCCAGCCCAGCACCGCCGCCATGAACGGCGCGGTCGCAAAAAGCAGCATGGCATTGGCCACCGATGTGACCTGAATGGCATAGATCCCGCCCGAATAGGCCGCGACCAATGCCAGTCCCGCGATCACCGCAGGCCACCCCGTGCGGCGGATCTGGACAAACGGGCTCTCGCCGGTCCGCGCTCTGATCACGACAAACAGAAACAGGCTCAGACTGACCGACCGGTACAGCAGAATCTGCCAGACCAAGGCGTCTTCGATCAGCCGGATGCCCAGCCCCACCGTCGACCAAAGAACGCCGGCGGCAAAGACAAACAGCACGCCCTGTCTGTGTCGTCGTTCGAGGTTATGGGTGTTCTCGCTGAGGGCCGTCATGGATGGTCAGACAATACAATCGGGCTGAATGTATCGCACGGACGCGCGCTCTGATCTCTCGTTTGCGACATCGGCCGAAAAAGCCTGCGCGCGCGGCAAAACACGCGCCGATACACATAATGTCAGCGCTTTACAAAGGACGGATCAGGCGTGCCCGCAAAACAGTTCAGCACCCAGGGATATGTGGTGGTGACATAATACCCGTACTGGCCATTCACCGTCATGCCGTTGCATGCATCCAGATCACCCGTCCCGGCAAACGTGTAATCTTCCAGATATGTGCCGTCCGGCATCCCGCCGGGGCCGTCCGGCGGGGCGGGACGGGGTTCTGTTTTCAGCACATAGCCCGAGATGGCCGCGCGCACCGTTCCGGTCTCGTCTTCAAAGAATGTCCCGAACACCGGAAATCCGTCCGCGGCAAACCCGATCACCGGGGACGGCACCGTCTGGTCGTGATCCAGAAACAGCGCGTTGGGATTTGCGTGGTAGTGATAGCGCCCGTCCGGCTGGGCATGCGCATTGTGCAGATCGACACCGAAATGATCGTCATAGGCGGGCGGATCCAGCAGCCACGGATCGGTGTCCCGGCACCCGGCCAGAACATTCCCGTTCTCATCCGCGCGCGGACCTTCAGGCCGGTAACAGCCCGCCGACAACAGATCGACCGGCGCTCCGTTCAGCAAAATGGCGTCATAGCTGCGCTGCGCCAGTCGCTCCGGCGCATCGGTCTGCGCCGGCAGGCGAGAGATGCGGAACGTTATGGGCAGGGCACGCACCTGATTGGCAAACCGCGCGGTCGGGCCGTTGAAATCGTGGTTCGGGATGCCGTTCGCCTCGATCGTGCAGGCATCCAGAGTGGCCGTGACCACGACCTCGGCCTCGAACCGCATTTGCCGGCTGATGTCCTCGACAAACGCCGTGTAGCGCCCGGCATAATCCGCGCAGTCACCGGACCGGTTCGACAAAATGGCATTGGTGATATCCTGCGGATCGGCGGCCACAGGGCCCCCGGACGCGACAAGACCGGCCATCACGCCAAGAACAACACCAGCGGGTCTGATCATTGGATTGTCTCCCTGCAGGATGCCAGATGAATGCACCAGATAGCTTTGCAGACAGGTCGCGACCGCGCAACAGCCTTGTGCGGTGCAGTCCGTCCCCCGTCGCACCGGACCGCGCCGAACGGACGCCCGAAATCCGCAGGCACGGCTCGCCCGGTGTTGCGCGATCTTGCCGCGCAGATCCCGGGTCGCGCCCGATCATCGCGCACGTCATTGACCCTTGCACGCCACCATCCGATGCCCGCAAGCCGTCAACCGCGGATGTGCGCGCGCAGACCCCAGCGGACCGTGGATGAACCAGGCAAGGATGTCATCCTTCCCGCCGCGAGACGCTCGGAAAGGATCCGCCTGCCACTTCATCTTTCCCGAAATACTTCGTGGAGCGCGAGGGGCTGGCCCCTTGCATGCCGGGGCCGCAGTGCCGCTCCGATGCTCCCGCGCTGCGCCTGACAGAGCCCGGTTGTGGCTGTTCAAGACCCCGGGCTTCCGTCCGTTCGCGCGGTGGTCGTCACGACCGGCGACGCGCGGAGGCGCGCCTCATGTTCCCCGGCCCAGTGACCGGATAACACGGGAGACATCGCCGGGATAATCCGGCGGCAACGCATAGAGGTTGGGCGAGATCAGCCGCAGCGGACGCGCCGCGCTGCCTGCCGGCGCAGACGTCCAAAGCGCAAGAATGATGTCCGACATCACCGCGGGATTGTCGCGAAAGTAGGTATGCCCCAGACTTTGGCTGCCGCGTTCGACAATGATCACGTTCACGTTGCCGGATTCGGCAATCTCTCTGCGGTCGGCCTCGGTCAGTTTGTTCAGACTGATGCCGCCCACCCGATCGAATGCGCCGATGAGTCCCGACAGAAACAGTGCGCCGTCATTGGGGTTGACGTAAATGTTGATCTGCTCGAACGCATTGCCGAACCGCTCGGCCACAAGCCGCTGCTGCGAAACGCTGACATCCAGATCCGCAGCCGCCAGAACCAGCGTTCCGGTCTTGAGCCGGGCGCGCACATCCTGCCCCGCTCCCCTGGCTTCCAGAAGCAGTTCGCGCAACGCAACCGTGGTCACAACCGTCCCGCGCGAATGCGCAATCACATCTATGCGCGCCACCTCCGGAACAGAGGCCAGAACACGCATGAACTCCTTGAGATGAAACACCGAGAACTCGCCCGATTCCGTATCGCGGAAATAGGCCAGCGGCCCGGTATTGCCCGCCGGCCAGGAATAGAGCACCGGCAGGCTCTGGCGCCCGGAATAGTGCCAGATGTTGGCCATCGTGCCCACCGCGTCCTCGAAGTCGTTGTTGAAGCCATGCACATAGACCGTGACACGGTTCAGCCCGGTCTCCCGCAGCCGCCGCGACAGATCGTTTCGCATTGCGCGGACGCTGGCATCGTATGTGGCGGCGGCCTCCGGCGTCGTCTGCAAGCGCCCGCCGCCCTCAAGATAGGGCAGCGGCGTGGCCGGAAAGCGCGAGATTTCGCGGATCGCCACGCTGTCCAGATCGATCGTCTCGTCCGGAGCGACACCGCTGCTCAGCGCAACCAGTTCGTCCCAGCTTTGCAGATCGCCGAATGCGACAAGACTGGCCCCGTAGGCCATCTGCTTGCTGCGCGCCTCGCCATAGCCCGTCACGGCGCCGGAAGCCGCACGTGTCGGATTGCGGTCTGTCGCGTAAAGGATCTCGCTGCGCGCGGTGCGCAGAGGCGTCGGAACCTGTGCGGCGGGATAGGCCACGCCGCCCTCCAGCGCGACAAGGTTCGGCGGCGGGGCCAGCTGGCTGCGCGACGCCCCGGACCCGCACCCGGTCACAACCAACACCGCACACAGCGCAGCCAGTCGCAGCACGGCACGACCGATCGGGCGACTCTGCAGGGGCAACCGGCGGATCATTGCGCCACCTTCGCGAAACTTATGGACCTAGTCCACTAAAAATCCCGTGCGCGGTGGCATTGCCCTCGTCTCGCCTTCCACCTAGAACCGGCGCACATTCACGCCGAACGCACCGGACAGGAGGGATGCATGGCCGCCTACCAATACGTTTACCACATGCAGGGGGTTTCCAAGACCTACCCAGGCGGCAAGAAATGTTTTGAAAACATCCATTTGTCGTTCCTCCCCGGCGTCAAGATCGGCGTCGTCGGCGTCAACGGCGCGGGCAAATCCACCCTGATGCGCATCATGGCAGGCCTCGACAGCGAGTTTTCCGGTGAGGCCTGGGCCGCCGAGGGGGCCAGGGTGGGCTACCTGCCGCAGGAACCAAAGCTGCAAGAAGACCTCAATGTCCGCGACAACGTGATGCTGGGCGTGGCCGCCAAAAAGGCCAAGCTCGACCGCTTCAACGAACTGGCGATGAATTACTCGGACGAGACCGCCGACGAGATGGCCGCCCTGCAGGACCAGATCGACAGCGAGAACCTGTGGGATCTAGACGCCCAGGTGGACGTGAGCATGGAGGCACTGCGCTGCCCGCCTGATGACGCCGATGTGGGATCGCTCTCGGGCGGGGAACGCCGCCGCGTCGCGCTGTGCAAATTGCTGCTGGAGGCGCCCGACATGCTGCTTCTGGACGAACCCACCAACCATCTCGACGCCGAAACCATCGCCTGGCTGCAGCAGCATCTGATCGACTATCGCGGCACCATCCTGATCGTCACCCATGACCGCTACTTTCTCGATGACATCACCGGCTGGATCCTCGAACTCGACCGTGGCCGCGGCATCCCCTATGAGGGCAATTATTCCTCCTGGCTGGAGCAGAAGGCCAAGCGCCTCGCCCATGAGGCGCGCGAGGACAAATCGCGCCAGAAAACACTGGAACGCGAACTGGAATGGATGCGTCAGGGACAAAAGGCGCGGCAGGCCAAATCCAAGGCGCGGATCGCGGCCTATGAGGATCTCGCCAACCAGTCCGAGCGCGAAAAGATCACTCGCGCCCAGATCGTCATCCCGCGCGGGCCCCGTCTGGGCGGCAAGGTGATCGAGGTCGAGGGCCTGCAAAAGGCCATGGGCGACAAGCTGCTGATTGAAAACCTGAGCTTCTCGCTGCCCCCCGGCGGCATTGTCGGCGTGATCGGCCCCAACGGCGCGGGCAAGTCCACGCTGTTCAAAATGCTCACTGGGCAGGAGACGCCCGACGCGGGCGAAGTCAGCTATGGCGACACCGTGCAGCTGGCCTATGTCGATCAGTCGCGCGACGATCTAAAGGATGGCGAAACCGTGTGGGAGGCGATCTCGGGCGGGGCCGAGATCATTGAACTGGGGGACGCCCAGATGAATTCCCGCGCCTATTGCTCGGCCTTCAACTTCAAGGGTGGCGATCAGCAGAAAAAGGTCTCGCTGCTCTCGGGCGGCGAACGCAACCGCGTGCATATGGCGCGGCTTCTGAAAGAGGGTGGCAACGTGATCCTGCTAGACGAGCCGACCAACGATCTGGACGTTGAAACGCTGCGCGCGCTCGAGGATGCGCTGGTGGATTTCGCCGGCTGCGCGGTGGTGATCAGCCACGACCGTTTTTTCCTCGACCGGATCTGCACGCATATCCTCGCCTTTGAAGGCGAAGCGCATGTCGAATGGTTCGAGGGCAACTTTGAGGACTACGAGGAAGACAAGAAGCGCAGGCTCGGGCCGGATGCGGTTGAACCAAAGCGTCTCAAGCACAAGAAATTTGCGCGGTGACGTCACACGCCTTGGCGTGTCACGAGTTGGCAAAAGCGGGTCAATAAGTGAATTGCAGGCCCAACCAAGTTGAGTTTTTTAAGATCCAAACCGCCCTAGAACAAAGGCCAGCCCGCGACCCTGGGTGGGGGTGAAGCCCCCTCCGTTTTGCCGCAGGCAAACCTCCGGTTTGACGGGGAGGGTCCGGGGCTGGTCGGCGTTGCAAACCGGAGCGCGACATCTACTCAGAAGAGTTTTCTCGAAGTCACTTTCAATGCACATTTGATTCAGAATGCATAGTAGTCTTTTGGCGCAAGATGCAGGAGGCTGTCCGTGAAACGGGAAGAAATTTGCAGGCGACTGCTTGGAACAGCAACGCAATTATTTTTGGAAAGCAAGGATCCTGTATCCGTCCACGCATTAGCTTCAAACGCAATCGAACACGCGGAATATCTAGCTACGCAGCATAGAGAAAGTAGCTTAAAAGATCACGTAATTGCTATGTTTCCAAATATGCAACTAAAAGACTTGAAGCAAATGAGAAACAAGCATTACCGCGTAATCAAACATAGCCATAATTTCAAGAACGAGCCATTCGATGTTGAAAGGGAAATGGTTGACTTCGGAGATGTTTCTAACGACTACATTTTGTTCAATGGCTGACTGGACTTCATGGGTTGTGGACGTCCGATGCCAATGGAAGCGCAGGTATTTCAAGTTTGGTTTTTCAGAATGTACCCTAAAACACTAAGTCCAGAGCACGTTTTTGACTTCCCACTATTCGATAGGCTTTTAGAACTACCAAGGTTCGCACAAAAACAAAAACTATGCGAAGCGGTGATTGAAGTAGGTACTTGGAAAGAGGTCGTTAACCACGAGAACACAGATAGCCGACCTCTTTGTCTCAATTGATTCCCCAGCGCGGACTCAAGGCCGCCGCGCAGGCGTCATGCTGAAAGCATGCCTCCGGCATGACCCGCCCCGTCGCTCCAAAGGTGCGCCGACGACAGGTGGCGCGTCTCCGACGTGACGGCGGTGGTTTTCCGGCACAATGCCTGCCCGACGACCCGCGCAAGGACAGGCCCGGCGTGCGTTTTGGCTGCGGCGGCGATGCGAAACCGGTTTGACGCGGTGGAAATGCGTGCCACACTCGCGCGTGCTCGGGGAGATCACAACGCATGCCTGACCGCCTGACCCACTCCAAATGCGCGTGCTGAGCACCCGATGACACTTTGGGCCGATTACGTGCATCTGCTGATCGCCCTGGTGGCCATCGTGGACATTCCCGGCAACCTGCCGATGTTCCTGCAGCGCACCGGACACCTGAATGCGGCCGGGCGCGTCACCACGGCCATCACGGCGTCGGTCGCCACTCTGCTGATCCTGCTGGTCTTTGCCTTCGCCGGCCCTGCCATTCTGGCCAGCTTCGGGATCACGGTCGAGGCATTCAAGATTCTCGGCGGCCTCGTGATCCTTATCATGGCGCTCGAGATGCTGGGCCTGCGCGGCGACCCGGCGCGAGATCATGGCGGATCACAGAACAGCCCCGTGGCGATCGGCATCTTTCCGATGGCGGTGCCGCTCTTTGCCGGGCCGGGCGCAATCAGCGCAGTCATGGTCTTTGTCCACCTCGATCCGTTCGCGGGCGCAGAGACGCACCCGAAAAACGTCGATCACCAGATGATCGTCGCAGGCGTGGTGCTGACCGTCTCGGTCCTGATCCTGCTCGGCCTGCTCGCCGCCAGCGCATTGTCGCGGTTTCTGACGCCACTGGTGCAGGACGTGCTGAACCGCCTGCTTGGCATTATCGTCGGCGCGCTCGGCATCGAATTCATTCTGGAAGGCCTAGCTGCGTTCTATCCGGTACTGGCGCGGTAGTGCCGCAGCACGGGTGAGGCGTGCAGTCTTCGGCACCCCCGGGGTGGACGGTTCTCTTTCCCGGATCCGGTGTTCGGACCGGAATGTCGCCAATCCCTGATCAAACCCCACGGCCTTTCGCCCTTACCCTGAGACATCAGCTGAAGGCGAAAGGCGCGCAGCGAATGACCATTGCGCTGCGTTTCGCGACACTCTGTGAGTCAGGTCTTTCGCGAAACGCTTTAAGCCCACCGCACCGGCGGCATACCAACAAATGACCGACGTGGGTTTTCGCGCTTGGGACGATCGGTTAACACATGCGCACATGGAGCGTTTCGACATCGTCATCCTGGGCGCCGGACCCGCGGGCAGCGCCGCCGCCGTGACCGCCCGCGCGCGGGGTCTTTCGGTTGCGCTGATCGACAAGGCCCGGTTTCCGCGCGATAAGCTGTGCGGCGGGCTCGT
>JBCCHI010000078.1:0-17818 GCA_039028815.1 Pseudomonadota bacterium | reverse complement strand
CTGTTATGCGTCTCGCGCATAACTTGCAGATAATCTGTGCGGATCGCCTGAAGCGTTTCGCGACAAACCTGACTCACGGAGTGTCGCGAAACGCCTTGCATCGTTCCGAAGCTGCGCGCCTTTCGCCGTCAGCTGAAGTTTCAGGTCAAAGGCGAAAGGCTTTAGGTCGCCTTGCGATAGGCCACAATTTCTTCCTGCACAAAATCGCGGAATGCGGCGATCCGCTGCGAATGACGCAGTTCCTCGGGATAGGCCAGAAACACGGGCACGTCCGCCGAGTAGACCTCTGGCAGGATGCGCACGAGTTCCGGAAAATCGCGAAACAGATAATCGGGCAGGACGCCAATCCCGAGATTGTGCAGGACCCCTTGCAGCACCCCGAAATAGTTGTTGACCGTCAGCAATGTGGGAATGTCGTAGGTCATGAGCTCGCCCACCAGACGCGCACCCGCGCCGACCTGAGCGGACCGCGGATTCTGACACAGCAGACGATGATGTCGCAACTCTTCCGGGGTTTGCGGCACGGGCCGGCTTTCCAGGTACTTCGACGAAGCGTAGAGGCACATGTTGACCGACATCAGTTTCTTTCGAATGAGATCGGCCTGGCTGGGCTCTTTCATCCGGATGGCGACATCGGCCTCGCGCATCGGCAGATCCAGCACGCGTTCCTCGAGCATCAGATCAATGTTCAGATCAGGATGGGTCTGGAAAAGTTTTGGCAGGCGCGGCGCAAGCCACAGCGTCCCAAAGCCGATTGTCGTGGTGACCCGCAGCTCGCCAAACACCTCTTCTTCACTGTCGCGAATCCGGGCTGTTGCGGCGTCCAGTCTCTTGTTCATGGCGCGGGTGGCGTCGAACAGCAGTTCGCCCTGTTCGGTCAGGATCAGGCCTCTTGCATGGCGGTGGAAGAGAATCGCGTTCAGCGATTCTTCCAGCGCGCGCACCTGACGCGAGACCGCCGATTGCGACAGATTCAGCTGGTCGCCGGCATGTGTCAGACTGCCGGCATCCGCGACAGCATGAAAAATTCTGAGCTTGTCCCAATCCATTGTCCCAATCACCCTAAGAAATCGACACAAGAGGCGCCATAGCAGGTCTGCCGGACCTGCGCGACAGGATGCTGAGGGGTTGCGACAAATATTGCTTGGAAGGTCAGTAATTATGACCTAATATCGCACCTATATAATGCTTCAGCAACGATGTGTCAGAGCGTTTCTTCCGGTTTCGAACCGCAACAGGAGACAGCCATGAACGATCAGCCTGTTTCACTTGCCGACCGTCTGGATCTTGAAAAGGACCGGATTTTGCTGAACGGCACGCAGGCGCTTGTGCGGCTCATGCTCATGCAGGCGGCGCGTGACCGGGCGGCGGGGCTGAACACGGCCGGATACGTCACCGGCTATCGCGGTTCGCCGCTTGGGGCGGTTGATCTGCAGATGACACGGGCAACCAAAGAGCTGGCGGCCGCGGGCATACGGTTTCAGCCGGGCCTGAACGAAGATCTGGCCGCCACGGCGCTCTGGGGGACGCAGCAGGCCGAGTTGCGGGGCGAAGGGCGGTATGACGGCGTGTTCGGGCTATGGTATGGCAAAGGCCCCGGCGTCGACCGTTCCGGTGACGTGATGCGACACGCAAACATGGCGGGTACGTCGCCCAGAGGCGGCGTTGTCATGGCCATGGGGGACGATCACACCGGCGAAAGCTCTACCGTGTGCCATCAGTCCGACTGGGCGCTGGTGGACACCTACATGCCCGTGCTTTCGCCGGCCGGTGTTCAGGAAATTCTGGATTTCGGCCTGTATGGCTTTGCCCTGTCGCGGTTCGCCGGGGTCTGGTGCGGTCTCAAGACCATGAAAGACACCATAGAGGTCACCAGCGTCGTTGACGGGCGTCTTGACCGCATGGCGTTCACCCCCCCTGAGTTTGCCATGCCGGAGGGCGGGCTGAACATTCGCCTGGGCGATCACTGGATCGCGCAGGAGGCCCGGATGATCGATCACAAACGCTTTGCCGCCGAGGCGTTTGCCCATGCCAACAGGATCGACAGACGCGTGCATGGCCGTCCGGGGGCCAGGATCGGGTTTGTGGCGGCGGGCAAGAACTGGCTGGATCTGGAGCATGCGCTTCAGCTGCTGGGCATTGACGCGCATGAGGCAGAGCGCCTGGGCGTCACCACCTACAAGGTGGCACAGACGTTCCCGATGGACATGCGCGGGTTCCGCGACTGGGCGGAAGACCTGGACCTGATCGTGGTGGTCGAGGAAAAGCGCAAGCTGATCGAGGTGCAGATCAAGGAAGCGATCTTTGACGACCGGCGCGGCCGGCGGGTCTATGGCTGGTACAAGGGCGGGTATGGCGGACTTGGGTCACAAGAGCTGTTCCCGACGCGCATGGCGCTTGACCCGGTGATGGTGGCCGAAAAGATCGGAACCATTCTGGTCGAGGAAGGGCGCGGTACAGATCACGTGAAGTCTGTTCTTCAACGCATTGACGAGGCTAATAAATCAAATTCGATCGCCGAGGTGGCAACGCGGGTGCCGTACTTTTGTTCGGGCTGTCCGCATAACCGGTCCACCACGGTGCCGGAGGGCGCGCGCGCCTATGCCGGGATCGGGTGTCACTTCATGGTTCAGTGGATGGACCGCGAGACGACGGGCTTCACCCATATGGGCGCGGAAGGGGCCAATTGGATCGGCGAGGCACCGTTTTCCAGGCGGGATCATGTGTTTCAGAACCTGGGCGACGGAACGTACAACCATTCGGGCATTCTGGCGATTCGCGCCGCGCTCGCGGCGGGCGTGAACATCACCTACAAGATCCTGTACAATGACGCTGTCGCCATGACCGGCGGGCAGGGCAACGAGGGAGGCCTGACACCCGACCGCATTGCGCGCGAGCTGCTGGCCATGGGGGTGACCCGGCTGGCGGTGGTTTTCGATGAAAAGGAAGAGCCGCTGAGATCCGAGTTTCCCCCGGGCATCGGCTGGCATGGCCGGGACGAGCTGCCTGACGTGCAGAGGCAGATGCAGGGCGTCAAGGGCGTATCCGCCATCGTGTACGTACAGACCTGCGCCGCGGAGAAACGCCGCCGCCGCAAGCGTGGCCGTTTTCCCGACCCGGACACGCGCGTGTTCATCAACACCGATATCTGTGAAGGATGTGGCGATTGCGGCGTGCAGTCGAACTGTGTTTCCATCGTTCCGGTGGAGACGGAACTGGGCCGCAAGCGGGCCATCGACCAGTCGAGCTGCAACAAGGATTATTCATGCATCAAAGGGTTTTGCCCGTCCTTTGTCACGATCGAGGGGGCCACACCCCGCCGCGAGACCACAGGCGCGCTTGATCTGCCGGATCTGCCGGAACCGCAACTGCCGCAGATTGATGGCACCTGGAATGTCGTCATCACCGGCGTGGGCGGCACAGGGGTCGTGACGATCGGGGCGCTGCTGGCGCAGGCCGCGCAGATCGACGGCATGGGGGCGGGCATGATGGAAATGGCGGGTCTCGCCCAGAAAGGCGGGGCCGTTCATATCCACTGCAGACTGGCCAGAAGCCCGGACGACATCAGCGCAATTCGCGTGGCGACGGGCGAGGCGCATGCGCTGATCGGTGGTGATCTGGTTGTCAGTGCGGGGGCGAAGACGCTGGCTCTGACGCGGCCCGGACAGACGGGCGCGGTGGTCAACAGCCACGAAATCATCACCGGCGCCTTCACCCGTGACACCTCGTTTCGCCTGCCCACCAGCGAAATGACCGATAGTCTGACATCCCGGTTGTCCCCGGATCTGCAACTCTTCGACGCGCATGCGTTGGCCACCGGGACACTGGGCGATGCCATCTTTGCCAATATGATCGTTCTGGGGGCTGCGTGGCAGCGCGGTCTTGTTCCCCTGAGCCGCAACGCCATCGTCGAGGCGATTGCCCTGAACGGGGCTGCGGTCGGGCGCAACGTGCAGGCGTTCGACATCGGGCGTTGGGCGGCGCATGATCCACAGGCCGCCGCCCGCCGGGCGACATCGAACATCGTGGACATACCGGACACCGCGGAAGACAGGATTGCGTTCCGGGCTGCGCATCTGCGCGCCTATCAGAGCAAGCGACTGGCGCGCCGTTACCGGCGGCTGGTGGACAGCGTGGCGGATGTGCAGGTGCGCGATGCCGTGGCGCAGGGCTATCACAAGGTCCTGTCCTACAAGGATGAGTACGAAGTGGCGCGCCTGCTGCTGCAATCGCGCGACAAGGCGGAAGCGGCGTTCGACGGGGATTTTTCCCTGACCTTCCACCTCGCGCCCCCGGTCTTAAGCCGTACGGGGCCGGACGGGCGACCGGTGAAGCGGCGGTTCGGTGAATGGTTGACGCGTCCGCTGCGCATTCTGCGTCGGTTCAGGATTCTGCGGGGTACACCGTTTGACCCGTTTGGCTACACGGCAGAGCGGCGCATGGAACGCGCCCTGATCCGCGAGTACGAGGCCGATATGGCGGAGGTTCTGCCGCGTCTGAACGAGGCCAACCGCGAGGCCGTCGTGGCGCTTGCGGCGTTGCCGACGACGGTGCGCGGGTTCGGGCCGGTCAAGCAGGTGGCGCGGGCCGGGGCCGCGAAAACACGCGCCGGGCTGCTGGCCGACATCCGGTCCGGCGGCGTCTCGCTGTCGCAGGCGGCTGAATAGATGTCACAAAAACTTCATATGTGCTGGCCAGAATCCCCGGACAAACCTATAAAACACGGGATTCGAGTGGAAGACGACCGATGCAACAGGACCATCATGTCGCTCGTGACATAAGCTATGCCTATTCCGCGCAGACCAAAGGCGGGCGGGCGATGATCCGCGCGATGGAAACCCTGTCCGGCCGCATGCGCCTTATTCGTCGCGCCGAGGGCTACGAGGACGAGGTCGCCGCCGGTCGTGATTTCTGGCAGGTCATGGTGGAACGCTATGGGCTCTCGCTGGATGTGGTGCGCGGGTCTCTGGACAATGTGCCGCGCGACGGGCCACTCGTTCTGATCGCCAATCATCCCTATGGCATCCTCGATGGTCTGATCATGGGCCATATCCTGAGCCAAACCCGGGGCGAGTTTCGCATTCTGGCCAACAGCGTGTTTCGCAAGGCCGAGGATCTGAACCGGATCATTCTGCCGGTGAGCTTTGACGAAACCAAAGACGCCGTGGCGCTGAACCTGGCCACACGCAAGAAAGCGCTGAGCTATCTCGCGGACGGCGGAGCCATCGGGATCTTTCCCGGCGGCACCGTCAGCACCGGGGCCAGACCCTTTGCACAGCCGCTTGATCCCGGCTGGCGCAGCTTTACCGCGCGGATGATCGCCAAATCAGATGCCACCGTGGTGCCGATTTACTTTGATGGCCATAACAGTCGCCTTTTTCAGGTGGCCAGCCACTTGCATGTGACGTTGCGCATGGGGCTTTTGATCAAGGAATTCGGCAAACGCGTGGACACGAGCGTGACGCTCGCCATCGGCGCGCCGATCGGGCGCGATGAGATAGAGGCGCGCAAGGGCGACACCAAGGCTCTGATGGCGTTTTTGCGCCATCGCACCTATGCGCTGAGCGATGGAGCTGTTGATCCGGATGCGCTCGGGTTCAACTTTGAGTAGGTGCCACACAATGACATGTGGGCGGCGCGTATGACGGTTGGAGTTTTTGACAGCGGCCTTGGAGGTCTGACAGTGCTGCGGGCGATCGAGGATCGCCTGCCGGATGTGTCGTTACTGTATCTGGGAGACAACGCAAACACGCCCTACGGCACACGCGACGCGGATGACATTTTCGATCTCACGCGGGCCCATGTCTCCCGGCTTTGGGACGACGGGTGCCATCTGGTCATTCTGGCGTGCAACACGGCCTCTGCCGCCGCGTTGCGCCGCATGCAGGAGGCCGGTGTGCCCGAGGGCAAACGGGTTCTGGGCGTCTTTGTGCCCCTGATCGAGGCCCTGACGGAACGCGGATGGGGTGACAATTCTCCGCCGCGCGAAGTGGGCGTGAAGCATGTGGCGCTGTTTGCGACACCGGCCACGGTGCGCAGCCGCGCCTTTCAACGGGAACTGGCGTTTCGCGCGGTCGGTGTGGATGTCGAGGCGCAGGCCTGCGGGGGGGTCGTGGACGCAATAGAAGAAGGCGACATGATCCTTGCCGAGGCTCTGGTGCGCAGCCACGTGGATGCGCTCAGGCGCAAGATGCCCGCACCCGAGGCGGCGGTACTTGGATGCACGCACTATCCGCTTCTGGAACAGGTGTTTGCCGACGCGCTCGGACCCGACGTCCAGGTATATTCGCAACCGCAACTCGTCGCTGACAGTCTTGCGCACTATCTGGAACGCCGCCCCGAAATGCAGGGCGAGCGGATTGGCGAAACGCGGTTTCTGACGACGGGAGATCCGCGCGCCACATCCGCACAGGCGACGCTGTTTCTCCGACGACGGATTGCGTTCGATCCCGCCTGAACGTTCCGGCCGGGCGTGCGGTTGCGCGCCGGCCACTTCCTCACTAAACCGGAAAACCAACTGAAGAGGGCTGTCATGTCCCACAAAATCGCCATTCTTGGCGCCTCGGGCTATACCGGGGCAGAGCTTGTCCGGCTCATCGCCACGCATCCGTCGCTGACCATCGTCGCGCTGTCTGCCAATGCCAGGGCGGGGCAGCAGATGTCGGCTGTGTTTCCGCACCTGCGTCACCTCGATCTGCCGCCGCTGCTGCGCGCGGACGAGATTGATTTTTCTGACATTGATCTGTGCTTTTGCGCCTTGCCGCACAAGACCAGCCAGGAGGTGATTGCAAAGCTGCCGCGTGATCTGCGCATCGTTGATCTCAGTGCGGATTTCCGGCTGCGCGATCCGGCGGCCTACGAGGCGTGGTACGGGCACCCACATGCCGCCGAAGAGCTTCAGCGCGAGGCGGTCTACGGCCTGACGGAATTTTATCGCGAAGAGATCCGCGCGGCGCGTCTGGTGGCCGGCACGGGCTGCAACGCCGCGACCGGTCAGTACATGCTGCGCCCGCTGGTTGCGGCCGGTGTCATCGACCTTGACGACATCATTCTCGATCTGAAATGCGGGGTGTCCGGGGCAGGCCGGGCGTTGCGGGAAAACCTGCTGCATGCCGAATTGTCCGAGGGCTACCATCCCTATGCCGTGGGTGGCACGCACCGGCATCTGGGAGAATTCGATCAGGAATTGTCGGCGGTCGCCGGGCGCGAGGTGCAGATCCAGTTCACGCCGCATCTGGTGCCTGCCAATCGCGGCATTCTTGCCACCGGCTATGTGCGCGGCGCGCCGCAGCGTGTCTACGACGCATTGCAGGCGGCCTATGCGACTGAGCCCTTTGTCGAGGTGCTGCCGATGGGAGAGGCACCATCGACGCGGCATATTCGCGGCAGCAACTTCTGTCATATCGGTGTCGTGCCCGATCGCAGAGAGGGGCGCGTGATCGTCATTGCGGCGCTTGACAACCTGACCAAGGGCTCAAGCGGCCAAGCCTTGCAAAACGCCAACCTGATCCTACGTGAGGATGAGACGACGGGTCTGATGCTCGCGCCCGTCTTTCCATGAAGACCGGCCTCCAGAACGATGAAATCGCTCAAGAAACAGCGCCGTATTCAGATCATCTGTCTGGCGGTTGTCGCGTTGGTGGCGGCGACGTCTCTGATCGGTTACGCCATGCGCGACGGCATCAACTTCTTTCGCTCTCCCAGTGAGGTTCTGGCCGCGCCGCCTGCGCCCGATGAGGTCTTTCGCATCGGCGGGCTTGTCGAAACCGGCAGTCTGGTGCGCGGCGCGGGCGAGACGGTGATCTTCAATGTCACCGATGGCCGGTGCGCGATCGAAGTGCGCTATCGCGGCGTTCTGCCCGATCTGTTCGCAGAGGACGAGGACATGATCGGTCTGGGCACATATGACGGCGCTGTGTTCACCGCGACCGAAATTCTGGCCAAGCATGACGAAGAGTATACGCCGAAAGAGGTCGCCGAGGTTCTTCAGGACCGGCCGGCCGAGGCTGTTCCGGCCGGGTGTGACCCAACGGACGGTTCCGTCAGCAATTCTTAACGCCCTGTGACGAGCCTTGCGTGCATCCGAAGTGCTGGGGATGCGCCATGCAAACCGTTGCCGAAATTGCCCGCGAGATCGTTGCCCGCGAAGGCGGCTATGTGAACGACCCCGACGATCCCGGCGGGGCCACGAAGTATGGTGTGACAATTCACACGATGCGCCGTCTGGGGCTGGATCTGACCGGTGACGGAGGGGTGGATGCCGCAGATGTGCGCGCCCTGACGCGTGCGCAGGCCGAGGAAATCTTCATTGATCACTATTTCAATGCGCCCCGCATCAACCGCCTGCCGGACATTTTGCAGGCCAGCGTGTTCGACATGTACGTGAATGCCGGCGCCAATGCGGTGAAGATCCTGCAGCGGCTGTTGCGGCAGATGGGTCAGTCCGTGTCGATCGACGGTGTGATCGGTCCAAAGACCGCCGCCGCCGCGGAAGCGGCCCATCAGGCTGCGCCTGATCATATTGCCGACGCCTACGGGATCGCCCGCCGGAACTACTATTTCCGGCTGGCCGACCGGCGCCCGGCATCCCGAAAATACGCAAGGACGCGTGCCGGCGGAAAAGGTGGCTGGATTCGACGGGCAGAGGAATTCATGGCGCCGCGGTATCATCTGAGCGCTGCGGCATTCGCGGAAAGGGTTGCATCATGGGGATCCTAGAGCGGCTGGTGAGCGTGATCTTCGGCGGGGGGCGCAACGCGATTGCCGAGACGGCCGAGGTGTTCAGGGTCAACTCCGAAAACGCTGATGCCCGCGCGACCGAGGTGCAGAAAGCCGCGCTGGTGCAGTTCTCG
The DNA here is from genome assembly GCA_039028815.1 of Pseudomonadota bacterium. Taxonomy (GTDB): domain Bacteria; phylum Pseudomonadota; class Alphaproteobacteria; order Rhodobacterales; family Rhodobacteraceae; genus Roseovarius. The sequence continues at coordinate 8,966 of JBCCHI010000078.1, read as the reverse complement.
TCGGAATTCGCGCGCGAACGCGCGGGATGGTACGACCGCTTTGTCGATGGGCTCAATCGCGTGCCGCGCCCGGCGATGGCGCTTGGCACGCTGGGGTTGTTCGTGTCGGCGATGGTCGATCCGGTGTGGTTCGCCGCGCGGATGCAGGGCATCGCGCTTGTGCCAGAGCCTCTGTGGTGGCTTCTGGGCGCGATCGTCAGCTTTTACTTCGGCGCGCGCCATCAGGCCAAGGGGCAGGCGTTCCAGCGCTCGATCGCGGCCACGATGGCCCGGGCGCCTCAGGTGATGGACAACCTGCGCAGCCTGCGCGTGCTGGCGGCCGAAAGTCCCGGAAGCGCGGCAACCGGCCCGGATGCGGGCCTGACACTGGCGTCGATCACGCCCGGAGAAAACGCAGCACTTGACGACTGGCAGCGCCGCACCGCCTGACACATGACCCGCGACGCGGCGGCACGCCCATGTGGTATTGCGCCGCGCTGGTCGGCTTGGCATTGAACGCGCCGCGCCAGCCCATATTATGGGCCCATGATTGTCGAACTGGGACATTTCGCGCTGATCCTGGCCTTTCTGGTGGCGTGTTTTCAGGCCGTGGTCCCGCTGCTCGGGGCCGCGTGGCGCCGGCCCGGCTGGATGGCCGCGGCAGAACCTGCCGCGACCCTGCAGTTCCTGCTGACGGCTGCCGCGTTCGCGGCGCTGACCTGGGCCTTTGTGGTCTCTGATTTCTCGGTCGAACTGGTTGCAGCCAACAGCAATTCGCTGAAGCCGATGCTGTACAAGATCACCGGTGTCTGGGGGAACCACGAAGGCTCGATGCTGCTGTGGGTTCTGATCGTGACCCTGTTCGGCGGGTTTGCGGCCTGGTTCGGCGACAATCTGCCCCCCACTCTGAAGGCCCGCGTGCTGGCAGTACAGGGGATGATCGGCGTGGCCTTCATGGCCTTTATCCTCTTTACGTCCAACCCCTTCCTGCGTTTGCCGGTGCCGCCTTTTGACGGTCAGGATCTCAACCCGCTGTTGCAGGATCCGGGCCTCGCCTTTCATCCGCCGTTTCTTTATCTGGGCTACGTGGGTCTTTCGATGACCTACTCTTTCGCGGTGGCGGCCCTGATCGAGGGCCGGGTCGATGCCGCCTGGGGTCGCTGGGTGCGACCCTACACGCTGGCGGCCTGGCTTTTTCTGACCGTTGGCATCGCGCTCGGATCCTGGTGGGCCTATTACGAGCTGGGCTGGGGCGGGTTCTGGTTCTGGGATCCGGTCGAGAACGCCTCTTTCATGCCCTGGCTGATCGCCGCCGCCCTGCTGCATTCCGCCGTGGTTGTCGAAAAGCGCGAAGCGCTGAAAAGCTGGACCATCCTGCTGGCCATCATCGCCTTCGGGTTTTCGATGATCGGCGCGTTCATCACCCGGTCCGGTGTGCTGACCTCCGTGCATGCCTTTGCCAACGACCCCGAACGGGGGCAGCTTCTGCTGCTGATCACGGCGGTCTTCATGATGCTGGGTCTGACCCTGTTCACGCTGCGGGCCGGTGCCCTTCAGGCCAAGGGCGTCTTTGGACTGGTCAGCCGCGAGTCGTTTCTTGTCGCCAACAATATTCTGCTGGCCGTCTCGGCCTTTGTGATTTTTGTGGGCACGGTCTGGCCGTTGATTGCCGAGCTGGTCTTTGACCGCAAACTCAGCGTGGGGGCGCCGTTCTTCAACATGGCGTTCACGCCTTTCATGGTTCTGTTGGGGGCGCTTTTGCCGGTCGGGGCGATGCTGCCCTGGAAGAGAGCCCGGATCGGACGTGTGCTGCGCAGCCTGTCCGGTGCGCTGGTGCTGGCCTGTGCGGTCGGTGCGCTGGTCTGGGCCATGCAGAGCGGGCGCAGCGCGCTTGGCCCGGCGGGCCTGGCCCTGGCGGCCTGGCTGGTGACGGGCGCGGCGGTGGACCTGTGGTCAAGGACCGGGCGCGGCGGGCGCAGGGTGTCGCGCCTGTGGCGACTGCCCCGTGCCGACTGGGGCAAGGCGGTGGCCCATGCGGGTTTTGGCGTCACGATCGCCGGTGTGTCGGCAATGATGGCCTGGGAGCGCGAGGATATTCGGGTCGCCCGCATCGGAGACAGTTTCGAAATGGCGGGCTACACGCTGACGCTTGGCGATGTGCGCGACATCGAAGGCCCGAATTACTTTTCGACGCAGGCCGTCATCGAGCTGACCCGGAACGGGCACAGTGCCGGTACGCTGCTGCCCGAAAAGCGGCTTTATCCCGTCGCCGGGATGCCCACGACCGAAGCGGCGCTGGATATCGGGTTTCTGCGGGACATGTATGTCGTGATCGGAGACGCGCAGATTAATGGCGGCTGGGCCCTGCGCACCTACTGGAAGCCTCTGGCCAACTGGATCTGGGGAGGTGCCATTCTGATGGCGTTGGGGGGTCTTCTGTCCTTGTCCGACAGGCGGTACCGGGTGGCGGCGGGCGCGGGCAAGACCGCCGCGCCCGGGCAAGGCGTGCCCGCGGAATGAGATATCTGTTTGGTGTCCTTGCGATTGTCGCGGCGCCGGTCTGGGCGGTGCAGCCCGATGAGGTGCTCGATGATCCGGCCCTTGAACAGCGCGCGCGCGCGATCTCGGCCGGGTTGCGCTGCCCGGTCTGCCGCAGTGAAAACATCGATGAAAGCGATGCACAGATTTCGCGCGATCTGCGCCTTCTGGTGCGCGAGCGGCTGGTGGCAGGAGACAGCGATGCCGAGGCCGTGGACTACATCGTGGCGCGGTACGGTGAATATATTCTTCTCAACCCGACGACAGGCGGCGCCAACCTGGTGTTGTGGCTTGCCGGGCCTGTCATGCTGCTGTTCGCGACGGGTGTCGGGATCGGGTTTGTGCGCCGGCAGTCCCGCGCCCAGTCCGCCGCTGATGACAGCGCGGCCCGGCTGACCGAAGAAGAACAGGCCCGCCTGCGCGATATCCTCAAGGAGTGACGCAAAGTCGCGCTTTGCAAATCGCACGCTATGGGATTGAGTTGCCCCGAAGCCATCGGAGAGGCGCACCATGACCATTTATGACACCATCGCGCTGGATGTCGAAGACGATATCGCGGTTCTGCGGCTCAACCGTCCGGACAAGATGAACGCGCTGAACGTGCAGATGCGCGCCGAGATCACCGATGCCGTGCAGCGCGCGGGACGGGTGGCGCGCGTTCTGGTGCTGACGGGGGCGGGCAAGGCATTCTGTTCCGGTCAGGATCTGAGTGACCGGGGCAACGCGGCGGGTCTGGATGTGGAGCGCGTGCTGCGCGATGAATACGTGCCGATGCTGCGGGCGATTTCCGACAGCCCGATCCCGACGATCAGCGCGGTCAACGGGCCGGCCGCGGGAGCAGGGGCAAACCTTGCGCTGCTGGCCGACGTGGTGATCGCGACCGAGAGCGCCTATTTCCTGCAGGCGTTCACGCGCATCGGGCTTATCCCGGATGCAGGTGGAACATACTGGCTGCCCCGGCAGATCGGCGCGGCCAAGGCAATGGGCGCGGCGCTCTTTGCCGAACCGGTCTCGGCGCGTCAGGCCGATCAGTGGGGAATGATCTGGGAGGCCGTTGCCGACGACGCCTTTCAGGCGCACTGGCGCGCCCGGGCCGAACACCTCGCCCGGGGACCATCCGTTGCCTACAAGCAGCTGAAACGCGCCATACGCGGCGCATGGGAGAACGATTTCGATACGCAACTGGAACTTGAGGCGCGGCTGCAGGGCAAATGCGGCCGGTCGCGCGATTTTCAGGAGGGCGTTCTGGCCTTTCTTGAAGGCAGACCGCCGGAATACGAGGGACGCTGACGCGCCCTGCCGGCACGTCCTGCCGGATCAGCGTTTTTCAATTTCCACGTAATCGCGCATCGTCTCGCCCTGATACAGTTGGCGCGGGCGGCCAATCTTGAGCTGCGGGTCGCTCAGCATCTCTTTCCATTGGGAAATCCAGCCCACGGTCCGGCTGACTGCGAAAATCGGCGTGAACATCGACGTCGGGAAACCCATCGCCTCGAGAATGATGCCGGAATAGAAATCCACATTCGGGAACAGTTTCTTTTCGGCAAAATACGGGTCGTCCAGCGCCTGCTTTTCCAGCTCCTTGGCGACTTGCAGGACGGGATTGTTCTCGACCCCGAGCAGTTCCAGCACTTCGTCGGCGGATTGCTTCATCACCTTCGCGCGGGGATCGAAATTCTTGTACACCCGGTGGCCAAAGCCCATCAGGCGAAACTCGTCATCCTTGTCCTTGGCGCGTGCGATGTAGTCCGGAATGCGATCAACCGTGCCGATTTCGCGCAACATTTCCAGGCAAGCCTGGTTCGCGCCGCCATGCGCGGGCCCCCACAGGCAGGCAATACCGGCGGCGATGCAGGCAAAGGGGTTCGCACCGGAACTTGAGGCCAGACGCACCGTGGAGGTCGAGGCGTTCTGCTCGTGATCGGCATGCAGCGTAAAGATCCGGTCCATGGCACGGCTCAGGATCGGGTTAACCTCGTAATCCTCGGCGGGCACCGCGAAACACATCCGCAGGAAGTTCGACGCGTAGTCGACCTCGTTTCGCGGGTAGATAAACGGCTGACCCAGCGTGTACTTGTAGGCCATCGCGGCGATTGTCGGCATTTTCGCGATCATCCGGATCGAGGCCACCTCGCGCTGCCAGGGGTCGTGGATGTCGGTGCTGTCATGATAGAATGCGGACAGCGCGCCCACCACGCCGACCATGATCGCCATCGGATGCGCGTCGCGGCGGTAGCCCCGAAAGAGAAAGTGCATCTGTTCGTGCAGCATGGTGTGGCGCGTCACGCGGCTCTCGAAATCCTCCAGTTCCGAGGCAGACGGCAATTCACCATAGAGAAGCAGGTAACACACCTCGAGATAGTGCGACTTTGCCGCCAGCTGGTCGATCGGGTAGCCACGGTGCAGAAGCTCGCCCTTGTCGCCGTCGATATACGTGATCGTGCTGTCGCAGCTTGCCGTCGAGGTGAAGCCCGGATCGTAGGTAAACACACCGGCCTGGCTGTACAGCTTGCGGATGTCGATCACATCAGGGCCGGCGGTTGGCGAATAGACCGGCAGGTCGTAGTCCTGATCGTCAATAGTGAGCTTCGCAAACTTCGATTGCGTGCCGTCGGCCATGTCGTTCCCTCCTGTCGGTCGTTCTGATCGTGCGGTGGCGCCCATCGCACGACACGCGGGCGGACCGGTCTTTCCCGTCACGTTCGCGCTGTCAAGTCTGCCAGTCTCTCCGTGTCCAGCGTCCTGTCTATTGACCGGTGCGGTCAAGCCTCAATTCGTGTCACTCACCCGGATCGGCGGTTGCTGCATCAGTCAGCCGCGCGATGGTTTCGTCGCGACCAAGCACAAGCATCATGTCAAACACACTCGGTGTGGCGGTGCGCCCCGCCAGCGCGGCCCGCAATGGCCCGGCCAACTTGCCGAATTTGATGTCATTCTCTGAGGCTGACGCATTCGCCACGCTCTCAAGCGCCTCCCGCGTCCAGCTAGCATTTTGCAGGCGCGGCGTCAATTCTTTCAGTATGCCACGGGATACCGTATCAAGCTGCGCCGCGGCTTTCGCGTCGATCTCCAGAGGTCGATCCGAAAGAATAAAATGTGCTTTGTCAATAAGTTCCGGGTATGTCTTTGCCCGGTCTTTCAGGCAGTACATCCCCCGTGACAAACCTGCGATCTTGTCAGGGTCCGGGCGATCCTGCCCCGTGGTGGCAAGAAAAGCCAGCACATCCTGCAGCAGCGCAGCATCGTCTGTCGCGGCCATATGCTGTCCGCTGAGATTGTCGAGTTTCCTGAAGTCGAACCGGGCGGGGGATTTGCCGATCCCGTCCAGATCGAACCAGTCCAGCGCCTGCGCATCGGAGAAAAACTCGTCATCTCCGTGGCTCCAGCCCAGCCGGGCCAGATAATTCCGCATGGCCGACGCGGGGTAGCCCAGGCGCTGGTACTCGTCCACGCCAAGCGCGCCGTGTCGCTTGCTCATTTTCTTGCCGTCGGGGCCATGAATCAGCGGGATATGCGCATAGACGGGCCGGGGCCAGTCCATTGCCGTATAGATCATCATCTGCCGCGCGGCGTTGTTGAGGTGGTCATCGCCCCGGATCACATGGGTGACGCCCATGTCGTGGTCGTCGACCACCACGGCCAGCATGTAGACCGGCGTGCCGTCGGACCGCAACAGAACCATATCGTCGAGCTGATCATTGCGCACGCGCACGTCGCCCTGCACGGCGTCGCGCACATGTGTCGTTCCTTCCTGAGGCGCCTTGATGCGGATCACGAACGGCGCATCCGGATGGTCGGCGGGCGACGCGTCGCGCCACGGGCTGCGAAACAGCGTGGAGCGCCCGTCTGCGCGCGCGGCTTCCCGAAACGCGGCGATCTCTTCCTGTGTGGCAAAGCACTTGTAGGCCGCGCCGCGCGCCAGAAGCGTTTGCGCCACCTCGGCATGCCTGTCGGCGCGCGCGAACTGGCTGATCGCGTCGCCATCATGGTCAAGCCCCAGCCACGCCAGTCCGTCGAGGATCGCCCGGGTGGCTTCGGGGGTCGAGCGGGCGCGGTCCGTATCCTCGATTCGCAGCAGAAAGCGGCCTCCGCGGCTGCGTGCATAGAGCCAGTTGAACAACGCCGTGCGCGCGCCTCCGATGTGCAGGAAGCCCGTGGGCGAGGGGGCGAACCGGGTCACGACCGGAAGCGGGGCATCGGCTGGCGGCATCCGCGATTAACCTTTCGGTAACGATGTTTGACGTACCCCTCAAGCGGGCGCGCAGCCTGTCTATCGGCCCGCCGGAAGGGAGACAAGACATGGTTCAGGCAGACGCCGGCGGAGGGCAGGGCGGCACCGCCCGTACGCCGGACGGCACGGGGAGGGCCGAGGCGTGGGCGTGGACCGGACGTCTGGCCGACATCTGGCATGCCCAACGCGGTCATCTTTTTCCCTGGTCGCCGGTCGCGCTGGCCTGCGGGATCGGGCTGTACTTCCTGTGCCCGGCAGAGCCGGGTGCGGCGGCCTATGCCGGCGTGGCACTTGCTGTTCCCGTGGCGGTTTTGCTCGCCTGCCGGTCCGCTGGCGCGGGGGCGCCGCTGCTCTGGATGGCGGCGCTGATCGGGGTCGGGTTCTGTCTGGCGGGATGGCGCGCCCACGCTCTGGCGGATCCGGTGCTGGGGTGGCGTTATTACGGTCCTGTGGAGGGCCGGATCGTGGGCATCGACCGGTCTGCCTCGGATGCGGTACGTCTGACGCTGGACGAGGTGGTGCTGCGCGACACTGCCCCCGGTCGCACGCCGGGCCGGGTCCGGGTGGCCCTGCATGGGCTGGCCGCGGAACATGTTCCCGCGCCCGGCGCGCATGTCGGTCTGACCGCGCATCTCGCCCCGCCGTCGGGCCCGGTCGAGCCGGGCGGCTTTGATTTTCAGCGTCACGCCTGGTTTCAGGGCATCGGGGCGGTCGGATATTCCCGCGTGCCGGTCATGGTTCTGGCACCGCCGGATGGCGGACAGGTCCTGTTCCGGGCGCGCATGGCGGTGTCTGAGCGCGTCCAGCGCCTGTTGCCAGGCAATGCCGGTGCCTTTGCCGCCGCGATCATGACCGGCGACCGATCTGGCATGGGCCAAGAGACACTGGCTGCGCTGCGGGTGTCCAATCTGGCGCATCTTCTGGCCATTTCAGGGCTGCATATGGGGCTGCTCGCCGGGTTTGTCTTTGCCGTTGTCCGGCTGGGCTTTGCGGCCATCCCGTCGCTTGGCCTGCGGCTGCCGGCTAAAAAGATTGCGGCACTGGTCGCCATGGCGGCCGCCGCCGGCTATCTGGCGCTGTCGGGCGGGAACGTGGCGACCGAGCGGGCCTTTGTCATGGTGTCCGTGATGCTGCTGGCCGTGCTGGCCGACCGGCGTGCGCTCAGCCTGCGGGGCGTGGCGCTCGCGGCGTGCCTGATCCTGGCGATGCGGCCCGAAGCGCTGCTGGGGCCGGGGTTTCAGATGTCGTTTGCCGCCACGACGGCGCTGGTTGCCGTCTTTGCCGCGTTCCGGGATGCCGAGTTCAGCCACGGGCCGCGCTGGCTGCGCCCGGTTCTGGCGCTGGTCCTGTCGTCCGGCGTGGCGGGGCTGGCGACTGCGCCGATTGCCGCGGCGCACTTCAATCAGATTGCGCATTACGGTCTGGTCGCAAACCTGCTGAGCGTGCCTCTGATGGGCGCTCTGGTCATGCCGATGGCCGTGCTGGCCGCCTGCCTGATGCCTCTTGGCCTTGACTGGATTGCACTTTGGATCATGGGGGTGGGGCTGGACTGGATACTGGGGGTGGCGCACTGGATCTCTGCGCTGGACGGCGCGCGCGGTACGGTTCCCGGACCGGGACCGTTCGTTCTGCCGGCGATTGCGCTCGGCATGCTGTTTCTGATCCTCTGGCAGGGCCGTCTGCGTTTTCTGGGGATCATACCGGTCGGTGTGGCCTTTCTGGTTTGGGCTGATGTGCGGCGGCCCGATGTGCTGATCGCCGACAGCGGGGCGCTGGTGGGGGTCATGACGCAGGACGGTCGTGCCCTGTCGCGCGCCAAGGGGGCGGGTTTTGTCGCCCGAAACTGGCTGGAAAATGACGGGGATGCCGCTGATCAGGCCACGGCCCACGCCCGTTGGGCAGAGGTGTCATTGCCCATTCTGGCGCTGACCGGGGCGCGGGCGGCGGCCACGCTGACAGCGTGCGCGCCTGCGGATCTTGTTGTGCTCAACGTCGCGCTGCCTGCCGATCTGCCCGTCGATCTGCCCTGCCGCGTCATACATCCCGACACGCTGCGCGACACAGGCGCGATTGCGCTTTATGCCGAGCCCGGCGGTTTGCGCGAGGTCACCGCCCGCGATATCTCGGGCACGCGGTTGTGGAACGATGCCGACACGCGGCGTGCCGGTCTCTGGCCGGGGGGGCGCCGGTTCTAATACGTCCGGATAAGGCCCACGAG
>JBCCHI010000077.1:0-17886 GCA_039028815.1 Pseudomonadota bacterium | reverse complement strand
GGCACAGGCCACCGTGAACACAAGGCAGAACAGATAGGCCGCCCAGGGCGCCACTTCAGCCCCGGAGACAGGCACGCCGAAAATCGCGCGTTCTGGTGCGTTGATCTGGCCCGAGGCCGAATAGTTGTAAAACCAGCTTACCCGATTGAACATCCAGACCAGAAAAAACTGTGCAGCCAGCGTCGCCACCGCCAGATAAAACCCCTTGATCCGCAGGGACGGCAGACCAAACAGCACGCAGACCGCCGCCGTGATCCCGCCGGACAGGACGATGTGGAAAAAGATGCTCACATCGGGGAACCCTGTCATCAGCTTGTAGCAGGCATAGGCGCCCACCGCCATGAAGCCGCCCGTTCCCAGACTCACCTGACCGCAATATCCCACAAGAATGTTCAGCCCGATGGCCGCGATGGAATAGATGAGAAACGGCAGGAAAACCGCGTTCAGCCAATAGTCGTTGATCACAAAGGGCACGACCAGAAACGCCACCGCCAGCACGAGGTAATAGCGATACCTGTCGAACCGGATCGGAAAGGTCTGATTGTCGGCCACATAGGACGTCTTGAAATCGCCTGCCTCACGATAAAACATCTTGGCCCTCCTTCTCCATAACTAGCCCTGGCGATGGTCCCGGGCGGGCGGGTGTCGTGGCGCAGAGCGACACGCGGTCGCCCGTCCGAGACTGTATGTCTGGCGTGCTGCACCGCATCATTTCAGATCCCTTTCTCGCAAGGTCTGGATCAACGCTGCGAGCCCGAGCAAAGCCGCCGGCATGACGAGACTGCGAAGGATCGCGGAAACCAGCGTAATCAACAAGGTCGGGAGATCGAGCGCATCAAGGTTCGACAGTCTGATGAAATTCGCAATTGTTTCGAGAACGCTGAAGACCATTACAAGAAGCGCCGCCCAGACAAGCAAAACTGGCGCACTCGCAATCAATCGCGAAGTCGTAGTCTCAAACCCGCTCAATGATCTTCTCCCCGAACAGACCCTGTGGCCGGAACACCAGAAAGATCAGCGCCAGCACATAGGCAAACCAGTTCTCCGTCGCCCCGCCAAGATTGATGACCCCGCCAAAGCACTGTCCGATGCCGAAACAGAATTCAAAGAGCTTCTCGCCCACCCCGATGATCAGCCCGCCAACGATCGCGCCCGGGATCGAGGTGAACCCGCCGAGCATCAGCACCGGCAGCGCCTTCAGCGCAATCAGCGACAGCGAAAACTGCACGCCGGTATTGCTGCCCCAGACAATTCCCGCCACCAGTGCCACGAATCCTGCCAGCGACCAAACCATGACCCAGATGAAGTTCAGCGATATGCCCACCGACAGGGCCGCCTGATGATCGTCGGCCACCGCCCGCATGGCGCGCCCCTGTCTGGAGTACTGCGCGAAAACGATCAGCGCGAACACAAGCGTGGCTGCGATCACCGTCGCCACGAGATCCAGGTTGTTGATGAAGAAACCATAGTCAAATGCGGTATAGGTCGTCTGCTCGATCCACTCATTGATCCCCTGCGGCAGACCGACATCCATCGTCTTGATCTCGCTGCCCCACATCATGTCCCCGAACCCTTCCAGGAAATAGGCCAGCCCGATCGTGGCCATGAACAGAATGATCGGCTCCTGATTGACCAGATGCCTGAAAATCAGTTCATTGATCGCCCAGGCCAGCGCCACCATCACAACGACCGTCAGACAGATCGCCAGCAGCGCGGGGACAGTCCATCCGAAGTAGTGAATGTCAGTGCCAAAAACGGTATTGATGAGATGCGCGAACGGCACCTGTCCCTTCATCACGCCCACCAGGGTCATTGCCGCAAACAGCGCCATGACACCTTGCGCAAAATTGAAGATGCCCGAAGCCTTGTAGATCAGCACGAAACCCAGCGCGACGAGCGCATAAAGCACACCCGCCATCAGACCATTCAGCATGACCTCGGTCGCGAAAAGAACCGTATCAGGCATTCCGAACCTCCTGTCCCGAACGCTCCAACACGATACCGATAAAACGCCGACGTCCTGTTTCAGTCATGGCTGACCCCCAGATACGCGTCGATGACGGCTTGATTTCCGCGCACCTCGGCGGGCGTTCCGTCGCCAATCTTTCGGCCGTAATCCATCACCACCACCCGGTCCGACAGGTCCATGACCACACCCATATCATGCTCGATCAGGACAATTGTCGTGCCAAATTCGTCATTTACATCAAGGACAAAGCGGCTCATGTCCTCCTTTTCCTCGACGTTCATGCCCGCCATCGGCTCGTCCAGCAACAGGATAGAGGGCTCTGCCGCCAGGGCCCGGGCCAGCTCCACCCGTTTCTTCAGACCATAGGGCAAACGGCCCACGGGGGTCTTGCGGATATGCTGAATCTCCAGAAAATCAATAATCCTTTCTACCGTTTCCCGGTTCCTTACCTCTTCTGCCTCGGCCCGGCCCTTCCAGATTGCCTGGGCAATAAGGCCAGCTCTGGCCTGCCGGATACGACCCGTCATCACGTTGTCAAGCACCGTCATCCCTTCGAAAAGCGCAATGTTCTGAAAGGTGCGTGCGATGCCCTGCTGCGCCACCTCATAGGGTTTCATCGCCGGTCGCCGGGCGCCCTGATACCAGATCTCGCCCTCCTGGGGGCGATAGAAGCCGGAGATCACGTTGAGCATGGATGACTTGCCCGCGCCGTTGGGACCGATGATGGCGCGGATCTCACCCTGGCGGATGTCAAAGGAGATGTCCCTGATCGCCACAACACCGCCGAAACGCAGGGTAATGTTGCGCATCTCCATGACCACACCGCCAATCTGGCGGCCGTCTTCGGTGGTGTATCCGCTCTGATTGTCCAGCATCCGCACCCCTCAGACGAGCAAGCCCACCACCACGCCATACGCCATGACACCAAGCGCGTATTGCCACATGAGCCGCAACGGAAGGCCGGGCCAGATGCGACCAGCCGCTGCCACGCCAAACCCGCCTGTGACGGCTCCGACCGCGAGCTGAGACAACGTGTCCGGCACCACGAAGGATATCAGCCAAGCCACGACCAGACCGATTGCAGCAATGCCTCCGCCCTGCGTGTAGGATGGTTTGAGTTCCACTTTGATTTTGCTCATTCCGCTGCCACCTTCCGATGTTCAATGCGTGTTGTCTCGGCACGCACGATCCTGAGTGTCGCGCTGATCGCGCCCTTTCTTCCGTCTTCGTAGGTCACCTCGGTTCGGGTGAATATTTCTTCAGAGCCGTCGTAGAGCGCACTCTGAAGGTCCTCGAATTTTTCGGAAATGACCCCCCGGCGCACCTTGCGGGTGCGGGTCATCTCGCCATCATCCGCATCAAGTTCCTTATGCAGCACAACAAACCGATGCACCTGACAATGGGCAAGCTTCGGGTCTTCCGCAAGCGAACGATTGACCTCTTCCACATGGCCGCGGATCATCTCCAGGACTTTGGGATGTCCTGCCAATTCCTGATAAGACGCATAGCCGATATTGTTGCGCTCAGCCCAGTTGCCCACTGCGTTGAGGTCGATGTTTATGAATGCGGTGCATTCGGCGCGTTGATTTCCGAACACGACCGCTTCCAGAATGTTCGGGAAGAACTTTAGCTTGTTCTCGACATATTTGGGCGCAAACATCTGCCCGTCCGACATCTTGCCCACATCCTTGGCGCGGTCGATGATCCGCAAGTGACCGGTTTCGTCATCGATGAACCCTGCGTCGCCCGTGGCGACCCATCCGTCTTCATCCTTGGTCGAGGCAGTGCTTTCCGGGTTCTTGTAGTATTCTTCAAAGACACCCGGACTGCGGTAGAAAACCTCGCCGGTGTCCGCGATGCGCAGCTCTACTCCGGGCGCCGCAACGCCCACAGTGTCATTGCGAACCTCGCCATCCGGCTGAAGCGTGATGAACACGGACGCCTCCGTCTGCCCGTAGAGTTGTTTGAGATTGATGCCGAGCGCGCGGTAAAACTGAAAGATTTCCGGTCCGATCGCCTCACCGGCTGTGTATCCCACACGCACGCGACCAAAGCCCATTGTGTCCTTGAGCGGACCGTAGACCAGCACGTTGCCCAGCCAGTAGATACACCTGTCGGACAATGACACCGGATGGCCGTCAAGTCGTGCGGGGCCAATACGGCGTGCCTGCGCCATGAAACGGTTGAACAACCACCGCTTGAAGCGGCCCGCATCCTCCATCCGGATCATCACATTGGTCAGCTGCGCCTCGAACACGCGGGGCGGCGCGAAGTAATAGGTTGGCCCGATCTCTCGCAGGTCGGTATGCATCGTGTCCGTGCTTTCGGGACAATTGACGCAGAACCCGCACCAATAGGCCTGCCCGATGGAAAAGATGAAATCCCCAACCCAGGCCATCGGCAGATATGCCAACACCTCTTCGTCGCGCGTGAGCCTGTCAAATTCGGAAGACGACCTGGATGCCTCGATGATGTTGCGGTTGGAAAGAACCACGCCCTTGGGCTTTCCGGTTGTCCCGGACGTGTAAAGCATGACGCAGATGCTGGAATAGTCGAGCCGGGCGCGGCGTGCGTCCAGATCGTCGCTGAATTCTTCGCGGGCGGCGCGGCCCTGATCCTGAACGTGGCTGAACTGATGCAGCTTGTGATGATCGTATTTCCGCATGCCGCGTGGATCGACATAGATCATGTGTTCGAACTGGTGCAGTTGCTCCTGAATCTCGATGATCTTGTCGACCTGTTCCTGATCCTCGACAATTGCAAAGCGCGCACCGCAATGATCAAGCACATACGCCATCTCTTCGGTGGCCGAGTCCTGGTATACGGGAACCGGCACGGCCCCCACGCATTGGGCAGCCACCATCGACCAGTAAAAATAGGGGCGATTGCGACCGACTATGGCGATGAAGTCGCCCTCGTTCACACCGAGATTCAACAAACCAAGCGCCAGCGCCTCGATTTCCTGCTCGGTTTCAGCCCATGTCCAGCTTTGCCAGATTCCAAGCTCTTTCTCGCGGTATGCCACACGATCTGCCGATTCTGTGGCATTGCGCTTCAAAAGCGCCGGGATGGAACGTGGTCCATCCCCCGCTTGAGGCGGGTGTGCCAATATGTATCCTCCCGACCGCCTGTGTGTTGTCCTTTGGCGGTATCCTTGTGTACTTGGACTCAACCCTGCAAATGCAATGCTTTGGGGTCAAGTCTTTCCCCTGAGGTAAAGTGTCTGACCGTCTTAAGCCCGAACAGCAGGGAAGAGGAGCCGCCCCATGAACGGGAACGATCGCACGCCACAGATCGAGTTCTGGTTCGACTTTGCATCGACGTACTCGTATCTCAGTGCAATGCGGATCGAAACGCAGGCCGCAAACCGAGGCGTGCGGGTTCAGTGGCGCCCGTTTCTTCTGGGCCCTGTATTTGCCGCGCAGGGCTGGAACACATCACCATTCAATATCTACCCTGCCAAGGGCGCTTACATGTGGCGCGACATGGCACGCCTTTGCGCCAGGTATCATCTGCCCCTGACAAAACCCGATCCGTTTCCGCAACATTCCCTTTTGGCAGCGCGCGTTGCTCTGGCGATTCCCGACGACCGGCAGTTGCCCGGCTTCTGCAAGGCCGTGTTTGCAGCAGAATTCGCGGAGGGACTGGATATTTCTGACGTGCAGGTTCTCCAAACATGCCTTTGCGCCGCGGGTGCGCCGCCGGATTTGCTGGAAACCGCTCAGACCCCCGGGATCAAGTCGGCCTTGCGCGCGCAGGTCGAAGAGGCCATGCAGCGCGGCATTTTCGGCGCACCCAGCTTCGTCCTCGGGGATGAGCTTTACTGGGGCGACGACCGATTGGACGATGCTCTGGACCGTCTTGCCTGAACGCAGGCCCTTTCCTCTGCCGCATAAGATTCTAAGGTGCGAACAGGATGTATGACGAGGACGGCAAGGCGTGGCAGAACTTGTTTTCGTACGGCACGGGCAGGCCAATTCCACGGCCACGGACGAACAAGGCTATGACCGGTTGTCCGGCCTGGGCCAGCAACAGGCCGCATGGCTGGGAGAGCACTTTGCCGGGACGAACCCGCACTTCGACCGCGTGCTCACCGGGACCTTGCGCAGGCAGGTCGAGACCGCGCGCGCCATGGGATTTGCGTCGTGTTCGCAGGACGCCAGACTGAACGAATTGTCCTATTTCGAACTGAGCGGTGCCGCAAAGCGCCAGCACGGGCTGAATGTGCCTGACTCGGCCTCAGGTTTTGCCCGCTACTTGCCACAGGTCATCGAGCTTTGGATGAATGACGCGCTGGATGACGCGCCAGAACGTTTCTCCGACTTTGCTGCTCGGATAGAAGCGCTTGTCGAGGAGCAATGCGCCGCCGCCGGGCGCGTGTTGCTGGTCACATCTGGCGGCGTCATCGGAATGGCGATACGCCACGCCCTTTTTCTTGAGACGCCGGCGCTTTCAAAGATCATGCTCCAGATCGCGAATTCGTCGATCCACCGCTTGAACTACGTGCACGAAAATCTCATGCTCGCCGGGTTCAATGCGACGCCACATCTGGACATGCCTGAGCGCACTCACGCGCGGACCTATGTCTGATCCAGTATTTTGCAGGGACATACGCCAATGAAGTTCTTTTATGCGCCCTCGACAATTTCCGTAGCAACCGGGCTCTTGCTCGAAGAAGCCGGGGTCGAGTACGAACATCAGCCGCTTGATATGCAGAAAAGCGAACAGACATCGCCGGACTATCTGGCCATCAATCCAAAGGGTCGCGTACCCGCGCTGGTGACAGACAAGGGCATTCTGACCGAAACCGGAGCAATCGCCGAATACATTGCGACGCTGGCACCTGAAAAGCGCCTTGTACCCCAGGACCCGTGGCAGGCCGCTCAGATGCGCTCTGTGTGCTACTATCTGGCATCGACGTTTCACATAAACCATGCACACCGGCGGCGCGGCTATCGCTGGGCCAGCGAAACATCGAGCCACGAAGACATGAGCCGCAATGTCCCGCGCACCATGGCAGAGAGTTGTGCCTTCATCGAAGCCAGCTGTGCGCTGGACCCGTATGTCATGGGGGCCGATTTTACGATTGCGGATCCGTGGCTGTTCGCGATCTGCACGTGGCTCGAAGGGGACGAAGTGGATATCACCGGCTTTCCCAGGCTTGCCGCCCATTACAGTCGTATCGCTGAACGACGGTCTGCGGCGGCGCTGCGCGCCTATGGTCTTTTGCGTTAGGAGGACCAGCCATGCCACATCTCTGGGTGCGCGCGGAACAGCGGCCAAACGAAGATCGCACGGGTCTGACGCCAGACGGGGCGACACATCTGCTTGCCCAAGGGTTTGAGATCAGCGTGGAGACCAGCGCAAACCGTGTGTTTCCGGACGCGGACTATGCGGCTGCGGGCTGTGGCATGGTCGCCCCCCACAGCTGGCCGGACGCGCCGCGTGACGCCCTGATCTTTGGCCTGAAGGAACTGCCCGATGATGGCACGCCCCTGGTGCACAGGCACATCATGTTCGGTCATGCGTTCAAGGGGCAGCATGCGGGTCAGCGATTGCTCCGCCGTTTTCGGGCCGGTGGCGGCACGCTTTATGATCTGGAATATCTGGTCGACGACAGCGGTCGCAGACTGGCCGCCTTCGGGTACTGGGCCGGATATGCCGGCGCAGCCATCAGCCTTTTTGCCTGGGCGTCGCAGACGGGCGGCACCGCCTGCCCGGCCGTTTCTGTCTATGCGGGCGAAACGGCCCTGCTGGCCGCGCTGGCTGCTGCCTTTGGCGACAATGGAGCGTCTGCGCCGCGTGTGATCATCATTGGCGCGCTTGGCCGGGTCGGGACAGGCGCGGCCAAACTGTGTCAGGCAATGGGCAGTGAGGTCACCGGCTGGGACATACCGGAAACCGCGCGTGGCGGCCCGTTCCCCGAGATCCTGACGCATGACGTGTTTCTGAACTGCATCCTTGCCCGGCCGGAAACGCCGGTCTTTGTACCGCAGGCCGCCCTCGACGCGCCCCGTGCACTGCGCGTGATCGGCGACATCGCCTGCGATCCTGACAGCGCATACAATCCGATTCCGATCTACCACGCAACGACAAGCTGGGATGCGCCAGTGACACGCGTTTGCGACACGCCGGTGCTGGACGTGATGGCAATCGACAATCTGCCGTCGATCTTGCCCAGGGAATCCTCGCTTGATTTTGCGGCTCAACTTCTGCCTGTTCTGACCACACTTGCAGATGTTGACGTCGGGGCCTGGGGGCGCGCGCGCACCACATTTGAGACACACATGAAAGAGCTGGAGACAACATGACCATTCACTGGTGCGGCACAGGACTGTCTGCTGTGCCCGGTTTACGCAGGCTCATCGAGGCCGGGCATGACATTTGCGTCTGGAACCGGTCGCCGGAGAAAGCCAAGGTCGCGGTTGGTGATCTCACCGACCGGATTCGTGCTTTTGACTTTGACACGCTTTCGGCCGACGTGGCGGAAGGCGACATTGTCGTGTCCATGCTGCCCGGCGAATGGCATCCGAAACTGGCCGAGATGTGCATCAACAAGGGCGCGCATTTTGTGTCTTCGTCCTATATCTCACCGGAAATGCGGGCGCTTGATGGCAAGGCATTGGTGCGCGGCGTGGCCTGTGTGAACGAGATCGGCCTCGATCCCGGAATTGACCATCTGATGGCGCATCACCTGATGGCGGACTACCGCGCTTCTGCTGCTTTTGACCCCGAGAACGATCTTTCCTTCCTGTCCTATTGCGGGGGCATTCCAAAGATCACCAATGCGTTTCGCTATAAATTCAGCTGGTCGCCGGTCGGTGTGCTCAAGGCGCTCCGGTCCCCGTCGCGTTCAATACGCAACTACACGGAGTTGAATGTTCAGCGCCCTTGGGACGCGATCACAACCTATGAGGCGCCACTTCCGACGCCGGAGGTTTTCGAGGTCTATCCAAATCGGGATTCTCTGCCGTTTTTGTCCGACTATCGGTTCGAGCCGAACTGGCGCATTCGGGACTTTGTGCGCGGCACGCTGCGTCTGCAGGGCTGGGCCGAGGCCTGGGCGGATGTTTTTGCTGAAATCGAGACGCTTGAAGGACCAGCTGGCGAGGCTCGCCTTCAGGAGATGTCAGACCAGTTCTGGGCCGAAAATGCCTATGAACCGGGCGAGCCGGATCGCGTCGTGCTTTGTGTGGATCTCAAGGCAGAGCGAGCCGGTCAGCCGGTCTGGCACAAAACTTACGTCATGGATGCCTGGGGGGATGCGCGCGGCACCGCCATGGCGCGGCTGGTGTCCGTTCCCGTTTCACTCGCGGTCGAGGCGGTGTCACAAAACGAAATTCAGGCAGGGGTTACACCTGCGCCGCATGACCCGAGACTTGTGCAGCGGTTCCTTGGAGAGGTCGATCGTCTGGCGCAGCACCTGCAGGTCGTTTCGCACATCTGAGCGGACCGGATCGGCATCTCAACATCTCAACCGGGCTACCGTCCTGTCACCAGGTTGCTTTCCTCGTCGCGCACCGATATTCCCAGCGCGTCCAGACCATTTTCAAGGTGATCCGACAGGTGCGGCGACCCCAGAAGGTAATCGGCCGTCGGAATGGTCGCTTCGTCTTCGGCGATTTTTTTCGCGGCCTCTAGCTCGTCAGGCGCAAAGCTCTCCCTGCCAATCCACATGACAGCCACAAGACTGGATTGCTCCTCCTGCGCCAGTTGCTCGATGAACGCGCGAAGTTCCGCTTCGGCACGATCCAGTTCGCGTGCCATCAGAATGATCTGGGCTATTTTCCGAACGCTGATTTCCAGCATGACAGGTGCTCCCGCAGTGTCGTGGCCCCACGATACTAGCACAAGCGAAGCCGGAAATTTTGATCTCACGCAAACAGTCGGTAATACAACCAGTTCGGAAAGAAACGAGAGATCCGAAAAACCCACGAGAACGCCCGTGGGAAATGCCGCTCGAACGCGCCTGCGTCGCACATGAGTTCGAACATCTCCTGAGCTGCGGCGTCAGGGGACATCAGAAATGGCATCCGGAAGTTGTTCTTGTCCGTGAGGCGTGTCTTGATGAAGCCGGGGTTGGCCAGTTGCACGCGTACGCCGGTGCGCCAGAGGTCTGCTTGCATACTTTCCGCAAGTGCCATGACCCCGGCCTTGGACGCGGCGTAGCCAATTGCACCGGGCAGGCCGCGAAAGCCGGAAAGCGACCCCGTGATCACGATATGGCCGTCGTCGCGTGCCACCATAGCCGGAACGACCTGACCCAGAACGCGCACGGTGCCGGTAAAATTGATGTCCGCCATCGCGGTCGCTTCACCGGGCTTCCAATCCGTCGCAGGCATGGGCCAGTAAACACCTGCAAGCACCACACACCCGTCGATCTCACCAACCTGAGCAGCGGCCTCTGCGACGCTGGTATCGTCGCTGATATCCACCGGCACCACGGTTGACTTTCCCGGCAGAGTGCCGGCGACCTCGTTCAGTCGTTCTGCGTTTCTTGCCGACAACACAACCTCAACGCCCGCAGCGCTCAGTTTGCGCGCCAGCGCCGCGCCCAGACCTTCACTTGCGCCAATCAGCCAGTATCGCTTGCCGGTCCAGTCGATCATCAAGCGGCGTCAAGCCTTTGCATTGTCGCGACGAGCTCTGCCACCTTGACGCCAAACTTGCGGAACTGCGAGCGGTTCACGATTGTGCCGCTCGGTGTGAGATACATCCAATCCACAACGGTCAGTACATGCCCGCCCGCGTGATCGGGCAGCTTCAGCCGGTAGTTGAGCTGTACGGCCGGTCCTGACTGATGACCACTGCCCGGCCCGACAAGATCATCTGCCTCGGCCTTGATCGAACCGTCATTGCCCAGTTCGAGCCGCCACTCGCGGTCCTGGGTGTTGCCGCTGTCATACCGGAAGTGTTCTTTCATCACACCGCGATTGCCTTGCCACTCGGCTTCAAAATCCGCCGAAAAGCGGGAACTCACACGCCCCATCGGACCGTAAATCACGCCTTCGCATCGAATGGGGCCGTTCAGGTGTTCCCTCAGGTCTATTGTCGGCGTGATCTCGGCATAGTCGGATGGCGTCTGTGCCCAAAAGCTTGCAAATCTGTTTCTTAGGTACACGAGCAGAACGATCAGTGCTGTACCTATCCCGATATAAGTCAGTGCTGACATGTCAGGCTCCTTTCCTGATTGAAGGTGAAAGAGGGGCAATCGTGCTGGCCGGCAGTCCTGCCAGAAGCATGATCGCGACGAACTTCAGAAAACACGGCACCGCCCCATAGAGCAGCGCCAGTGAAAAGAGGGCCCTGTCAGAGTTTTGCTGTCCCGGGGTGTACCCGGCGAATTCGAGCAGCGGCAGCAACGCCACCGCCGCAAACGCAAGAGACATCTTGCTGACGAACGACCACAGTGAAAATCCGACGGCAGCGCCCGGCGCGACCTGACCCAACCGCGTCGCAAAAAGAGCCGGCAAAAGTGTCATGTCCGCGCCAAGAGCAATGCCCGACGCCACGCAGATGATGCCGAACGCCAGCGCATCGCCCGGTCCCAGCATAATCGCGTATCCAAAGGCCGCGATAGACAGAACCATGCCCGAAAGCAGGACACGCCGCGCATCGAAATTCTCTGCAAGCCGCCCCCAGATGGGCGCGGCACATGCCGCGCTGACGAAAAACAGCAAGAGAAAGGCCCCTTCCCATCCGGGAAGCTTCAGCCGGTCCGCGACGAAAAACAGAAAAAGCGTGGAACTCACGGCCACGGGTGCGGAATTGGCCAGCGCCACGAAGAGTAGCCGTCGCGCCACCGGGTCCTGAACGACAATGCGCAGTTCCGACTTTACGTCGTCGGACAGATCCGGCGCCCCGCGCCATTGTGTCCGCATTCCCAGCAAGGCAATGATTGCAAGCACGCCAAAGGACAGCGCGAAGACCGCATAGCTGCCAAACAGCACCGGCGCCACCGCCGCGGCGCAGATCCCGATCAATGCTCCCGTTTCGCGCCAGCGGGCAAGGCGTATGTGTCCGCCCTCGCCCAGGGTCGCCGCGCCAGACACACCCTGCGCGTAAAAACAGATCGTCAGGTAGCTGAAGGACGTGAAAACAAGCGTCAGCATCACGGCAAACCACCACAGAGGGGCGAACAGCGGCGCCATACCGAAGAGACCGAAGATCCCCAGGGCCATCAAGGCACCCGCCACGAAAACCGTGCCCCCCCGTCGTGCCCGCAACCGCGCCGATACCTGCCCAAGCAACGGGTCCTGAACCACATCCAGCAGGCGCAGCACGAACAGGACCCCACCGAGCGCCGCCAGAGAAACACCGTATTCGTCGACGAAGAACTTGGGCGCATGCATGTAAAGTGGCAGGCCTGCCGCCGACAGCATCGCCGCGAATACGGCGAAGGCCGGAAGGCTGGGATATGCGGTCTGCGCCGTCACCGGCTGATCTCTTGTGCCGGAGGTTGCGGACGCGCCCGGAAGGCCGCGCCTTTCCACCAGAGCTTCAGCGCCTGCCAGTGAATGAGCGCCATCACTCTGCGCGTTCCAAAAGGCCGACGCAGCAGAGACCTGGCGACACCGGAAAATCTCAGGGGTCTGCGCGGACCAACCAACGTGGCCGTGACGCCTCCGTTTCCTCCGGTGAAATCGATCCATATCGCCACGCGGTCGGCTCTCACATCAAAGCGGAACCGATACCCGCCCTCGACCCGCTGAAACGGGGACACATGCAGCACCTTTGCCGCCGTCAGAGTGTCGTCCGGCGAAATCGGCAGTCCGTCGTCCCGGCGGCACAGATAGCAATGTCGATCGCCGTATGTGTTGGTGACCTCGGGGATCACAGTGTGCAGCGCGCCATCTTCGTCATAGCAAAGCCAGAAAGCCACCGGGTTGAAGACATAGCCGATCACGCGCGGTTGCGCCAAAAGCTCGATCCGGTGCGGTTGCGGCAGATCATTCGCGGAAAGGACATCTCTGACCCATCCGGGCCCGCGACCCTGCCCCGGTTGCCCGCCATGATCCTTATCGCGCAACGAAAAAAGACCAAACCGGTTGCGACCGAAGGTGAGGCGTGGCTCAAGATCCGCCTCCGCATTCACAAGAACAAAGTCCACGTTATAACGGAACGCGTTCCGGATCGCTCCTTTGCGGCCATGCCAGGTGTAGCCCGCAATGTGATCGACGTCGGCCATCCGTGTCACTCGGCCGCGATGGCCGCAGGACTGCGTGCAACAATGGTTCCGGTGACATCCAGTGCGGTTGAAAGGCCATCCTCGTGAAAGCCGTTTTTCATCCAGGCGCCGCAATACCAGGTGTTCTGCGCGCCGTTCCATTCGCGGATCTCGCACTGCGCGCGCAACATTCCCAGATCATAGACCGGATGGCGCATGATGGTTTGATCATAGATCAGATGATCACGTATGGGCCGTGTCGAATTTAGCGTGACAAAGTGAGGATCATTCCTGGGAATGGGCTGAAGCGAGTTCATCCAGTACGTGATGTCGATCTGGCCCGTGCGTTTCGCGGGTACCTCCGCATAGTTCCACGATGACCAGACGGCCCGCCGCCGTGGCATCACGGATGTGTCTGCATGAAGAACGACGTCGTTCTTCTGGTATTTGACGGCACCAAGCGCCCGGCGCTCTTCCGGGGTGGGATCGCACAGAAGGCTGAGCGACACATCGCCATGCGTGGCAAGAATGACATGGTCGAAACGCTGCCACTCAGACCCCGATGCGCGGACCTCGACCCCTCCCGGCACACGCCGCACACCCGAAACCGACGTACCGGGCCGCAGGTCAACACCCAGGATGTTCAGATAGTTTTCCAGCTTGCGAACGTATTCGACCGATCCGCCTTTGACTGTGTACCATTGGTGCTGGCCGGAATATCCGAGCAGGGCATGGTTCTCCATGAAGCGGATCATCGCATAAGCGGGGAAGTCAAGAATCTTTTCCGTCGGCGTGGACCAGATCGCACCGGTCAGGGGAAACAGGTAATAGTCCCTGAACCAGTCCCCTGTTCCCATATGCCCCAGCAGTTCGCCGATACTGAGGCCGGGATGTTCGCGCGCGACAGCGGATGCGCGGGAGTTGAACCGGAAGATATCACGCAGCATTCTCCAGTGACGTGGATTGGCGACGTTGCGCATCTGCGCAAAGTAGGCCTGGGCGCTATCAAGACCGTATTCCATCTGCCCACCGCGCACTGACGCGCCAAAGCTCATATTGCTTTTGACAACCGGCACATCCAGCGCGTCGAACAGCCGCGTAAGGTTTGGATAATTGGCGTAGTTGAAGACAATGAAACCGGTATCGACAGGCTGATCGCCGTTCCTGCCTGCGATTATCGTACGCGCGTGGCCGCCAAGACGTCTGTTGGCTTCGAACAGCGTGACATGGTGTGTATCCGCCAGTTGCCACGCCGCCCCCAGCCCCGTGATGCCCGCGCCGATGATTGCGATCTTGTTTCCCTGCGCGGGTGCGTTTTCAAATGGCATTGCCGTCTCATTCCGTGTTTCATTCTAGAAAGATACGCGAGGCGTTCGAAACCGGATGAAAAACAAAAAACAATGCCGAAAATGATCCAGCCGCAATCCGGAAACGTAGCAGGTGTATGTTCAGTGACGCCGAAGCCATCGAACAGGACAAAACGGGAGTGCAACCTCCACCTGGCGGGTCGCATGTGCGACCAGATCGCACGGTTAACTTTTCCGTGGATCGGTCCATAATGAGTCCGAGGGGTGAGAAAGATGTGGATTGGGCGCAGATCATAGCGCTCGTTCGCGACAAACGGGACAAACAAGCGTTTCATGCTCTGTTTGTACACTTTGCGCCGCGCGTGAAGGCGTTTTTGCTCCGGTCCGGGGCAGACGCATCGCTTGCAGAAGAGTGTGCACAGGATGTCATGGCCACCTTGTGGCAAAAAGCGCACTTGTTCGATCCCAGCCGCGCAAGTGCGGCAACCTGGATTTTTACGATTGCGCGTAATCGCAAGATTGACGCGTTGCGCAAAATAAGAAGACCGGAACCCGAAGATCTGACCTGGGGACCGGAGGCTGAACCGGATCAGGCTGATGCCCTGAGCCTGCAGCAGGAAAGTGAAAAACTCGGTGAGGCTATCTCTGGTCTCCCGGAAAAACAGAAGGAACTGATCGAGAAAGCCTATTTCGGAAATCTGAGCCACAGCGAAATCGCAGAGGCGACCGGATTGCCGCTTGGGACGATCAAATCAAGGATACGTCTGGCGCTGGATAGACTGCGCCACGCTATGAAGTGAAAACCGATGACCGTAACGATCAAACATCACCTGAGTGACGCGCTGCTGATGGCGTATTCCGCGGGAACGCTTCCCGAGGCTTTCAGTCTGACCGTGGCGACACATATTTCCATGTGCGACGAATGCCGCGCCCGGCTGGGCGCCTACGACACTGTCGGAGGTGTCCTTATGGACGAAGGCGAGTTTGCGGAAATGTCTGCAGACAGCTTCGAGGCGACCCTCGCGCGCATAGACACGGGTCACTCTGTCGCACCTCCAAAGCCGGTAGCCAATGGCGGGATCTTTCCGGCCCCTCTTCAGGACTACGTGGGAGGCGATCTGGACGCGGTCAATTGGAGGCCTCTGGGCATGGGGGTCAAGCAGGCCATTCTGGAAACCGATTCGGATGCAACAGCGCGTTTGTTGTTTATCCCCGCCGGGGTTGCCGTGCCGGACCATGGCCATGCCGGAACCGAACTGACACTGGTACTGAAGGGTGCATTCTCTGACGATCATGACCGTTTCGCGCGAGGGGACGTGGAAATCGCGAATGAATCCGTCGATCATGCACCTGTTGCCGATATTGGCGAAGACTGCATATGTCTTGCCGCAACGGATGCCAGATTGCGTTTTAACTCCTGGTTGCCTCGGATTGCTCAGCCATTCCTGAGAATCTGACCGTTCTCCCTAATCGCAGTTACCCGTAGCGGCGAATGAAGTTTCGCAAGACCATTTCCGGTGCGAACACATCCGCTGCACGGCACATCTCTACGAGGCGGTCGGCATCCTCCGGCGCAAAATACCCTTTGTTGCGATACAAACGTATGCGCGTTTCAAACCCGCTTGCATCCGCTTCCGGATGGAATTGCGTCGCATAGACATTCCGGCCGAACCGTAGCATCTGAAACGGACATGCATCAGAACGCACAAGGTGGACGCAACCGGCCGGCAACTCCTGCAATGCCTCTTTGTGACCGACAAAAGCATCGAATGCGGTTGGCACTCCGTCCAGCAAAACGTCTGTCTTGCCATCTGGCGTTAGTTCACACGCAGAGGTGCCGACAGGTTCCGAGAAGGCCTGCTTGCTTACATGCGCGCCAAGATGCTGTCCCAGAATGCCGATGCCATAGCAGCACCCCAGAAACGGGGTATCCCGGCGCGTCACCTCGGGCATGAGGGACAGCACATCCTGTTCGATCCTGGCTTCAATCGGGGACTTGTCTTCTGGCGCGTCACTCACGCAGCCGGGGCCCCCACCGACAATAACACCGGCAAATGACTCCAGTTCAATGTCATCGGGAAGCCGCTCCTGATCCAGACGAACGCGCACTGTACGCGCCTGATCAATCCCGCCCTTGCGCAGTATGGCGGCAAATTCATCATCCGCCGCTTCTGTTTCGGGGCGGAGCTGGAGGATCAAAAAGGGTTTGCTCATATCTGATGCCCGTGTCATCCGCTGTGTGCGAATACCTATGCTCATCTTGACGCACACGGGCAATCCAATACCCTGCCGCCGCAAGGACAAAAACAGGAAACGGACATGGCGCAACGCCTGCATCTCGTTTTTGGCGGTGAACTTGTTGATCCGTCAAAGACTGCATTCAAGGATGTCGACAACCTGCATGTGGTGGGTATTTTTCCTGACTACCAGAGCGCGTATCACGCCTGGAAAGCCGAGGCGCAGAAAACCGTCGACAATGCGCATACCAGATACTTCATAGCGCACCTGCACCGGCTTCGGGACGAGGAACAGCCAGCGTCTTCCACTGAAGAGCTCGGGTAGCCGCCAATGGCGCGGTCGTTCAGTCTTGCAGACTATCTCAATGCGCCCAGAAAAACCCGCGCCGATGAGCCGGCATATGCGGTTCGACCGGACGGACCGCTCATTTGGGCCCACGCCACGGACCGCGCTCATGCCGGCGCCTTGCGCCAGCTGGCAGACCGGTTGCGCGCCCATGTTCCCGATCTGTCGCTTCTTCTGACCAATAGAGATGATCTGCAGCCCGATGCGACCGACCGCGGGCCGCATGAGATCGCGGTGCCCGTGCCGGACAACACGGCTGATGCCGCAGAGATCTTTCTGGAGCACTGGTCGCCCGATTTCGCGATCTGGACCACCGGCGCGCTTCGGCCCGCGCTGATTGACTGCGCATCGCGAAAAGACATTCCGCTGGCTTTGGTGGATGCCGACGAAGCCATGCTGACCCGGCCGGGATGGCGATGGTTGCCTGACTTTCAAAGCAAGGTGTTCGACAAGTTCGACTTTATCCTGACCCGCGACATGCAGACTCACAGATACCTGGAACGGCTGTCTCTAAAGACCGTGGACGTTCAAATGGGCGGCAGGCTTTTTGACGGCGCGATACATTTGCCCCACAACGAAAGCGACCGCGAAGAACTGGCAACGCTTCTGCTTGGGCGACCCGTCTGGCTGGCCGCGCATGTCACGGCCGGTGAAACACCCGTTGCACTCGAAGCACATCGCGACATCACCAGATTCGCGCACCGCGCTCTGGTCATTGTCTCACCCGCGAACGAGCCCGAGGCAGAACGCTGCCTGACCGCGATCCGGGCGAGTGGCTTTCACCATTTGCGCTGGTCTGACGGCGACCTGCCGGACGAGGCCACGCAGGTCATTCTGGCGGATGTTCCCGGCGAGCTTGG
>JBCCHI010000076.1:0-18107 GCA_039028815.1 Pseudomonadota bacterium | reverse complement strand
CATGGTGCGTTTCAAAGGAATCGCGGCGGCGGATCACCTCGATCCGGTCTTCGACATTGTCCGGCGAGCCGACATCCACCGACAATCCGAACCGGTCCAGCAGCTGGGGGCGCAGCTCGCCCTCTTCGGGGTTGCCCGACCCGACCAGAACGAAGCGCGCCGCATGGCGGATCGACAGGCCTTCGCGCTCCACCGCGTTGACGCCGGACTGCGCCACGTCGAGCAGCAGGTCAACGATGTGATCCTCCAGCAGGTTGACCTCGTCAATATACAGGTATCCCCGGTTGGCCCGCGCCAGCAGGCCGGGTTCAAAGGCTTTCTCGCCACGGGTCAGGGCGCGCTCGATATCCAGCGCGCCGGTCACGCGATCCTCGGTGACGCCCAGAGGCAGGTCAACCACGGGCGTCGGGCGTTCGATCAGGGTCTTGCCGGGCACATCGGCCCAGTCCGGGCAATCAGCGCGACGTTCGGAGTTGACCGGGCAGCCCTCGACCACCGTGATCGGGGGCAGAAGCGCGGCCAGCGCGCGCACGGCGGTGGATTTGCCGGTGCCCCGGTCGCCGAACACCAGAACCCCGCCAAGACCCGGGTCGATGGCAGTCAGGATCAGCGCCTGTTTCATCGTGTCCTGCCCGACAATGGCTGAAAACGGAAAGGGGGCGGTCGCGGTGGCCGTCATGGCACGTCTCCCAGGTGTTTCAGGGGCTGTTCGCCGCCCCAGGTGCCGTGTTCGCCCAGAATGGCAAAGCGTGCATAGAGTTCTTCGGAAAACCAGTTTCCGTCGCGCACCGCGCTGATGGCGCGGGCATGCGGGCCATCGCGCCGGGCAAACCGCGCCATGCCATCGGTGTCCGGCCAGACGGAAAAGGTGATCTGATGCAGAAGCGGCACCTCTCCGATACCGATCTTGAACGCGACGTTTTCGTCCTCGCCGATCACCGCGCTGATATCGGGCACCCGGCCCCAGAACTTGAGCGCGGCGCGCGGGCGCACGGTCGCGCGGGTCAGCGCCGCCACCGGTCCCGACGGCGCGTGCCCGGGGGGCGGGGCGCCGGACGCCTCGAACGGCGCCCGACCCGACCATTTGCCGCGCACCGACAGCGGATTGAGCAGCAGGGTATAGCTTTCCTCGGCGCGGTTGCGATAGCGCCGGAAAATTCCGGCAGTGGCAATCTGCCTCTCGGCCGTGGCGTGGTCCGGCCATGTGGCAAGGATCGCGTAGACGCCGGTGTTCGGGACCGGTGTAAAGCCCTCTCCCGTGCCCGATCCGCACAGTTTCCAGAACCCGATGCCCGGCACGCGCGCCAGCGCAGGACGTGCGAAACCCATCATCGCGAAGGCCCAGACCCGCGCCAGCCCGCGCGGAAAACGAAAGAAACTGAGGCTTACGGTCTGAATGGTCGTGTCCTTTCGGCCCGCTGTCCCGTTCGGCCCAAATGCCGTATGCGCGCCCTCCCCTCGCGGAGTCCCTCCGGCGCGTTGTCAGAGTCCTCTGACCCAGATCCTGCTTTTAATAAACGGTATGAATCGCGAATTGTCAATTTAACTAGACATATGTAAGCTTCTCATATGTTGACACTTGTTGATCCCGAATTGCGCCGTGCGGCCGAACGCGCCCTGCAACAGGGCGGCGCGCCACATGCGGTTGTGATCGGTGCCGGGCTGGGCGGTCTGGCGTCGGCCATGCGGCTGGGTGCGAAAGGATATCGCGTGACCGTTCTGGACCGGCTTGACGGTCCCGGCGGACGGGGGTCGTGTCTGTGGCGTGACGGGCACCGGTTCGATCTGGGGCCGACTATTGTCACCGTGCCCCAGGTGTTTCGCGAACTCTGGGCGGCCTGCGGGCGCGATTTCGATGCCGATGTGGATCTGCGCCCGCTTGATCCGTTCTACGAAATCCGCTGGCCGGACGGCAGCCGGTTCACGGCCCGGCAGGACACCGAGGCGATGCGCGCGGAAATCGCGCGGCTCTCCCCGGGGGATGTGGCCGGATATGACAGGTTCCTGCGCGATGCCGAGGCGCGCTACGAATTCGGCTTTGAGGATCTTGGCCGGCGGTCGATGCACAGGCTGCGCGACCTGCTTGTCGTTCTGCCCCGGTTTGCCATGCTGCGCGCCGACCGGTCCGTCTATGCACATGCCGCCAGACGCCTCAGGGACGAGCGCCTGCGCATGGCGCTGTCGTTTCATCCGTTGTTCATTGGCGGTGATCCCTTCCATGTCACGTCGATGTACATTCTCGTCAGCCATCTCGAGAAGCAATTCGGTGTGCATTACGCGATCGGTGGGGTGGATGCGATCGCGCGCGCGATGGTCGATGTGATCGCCGGGCAGGGCGGGGTCGTGCGGCAGGGCGCCGAGGTGGACGAAATTCTTGTCCGGTCCGGTCGCGCGGCGGGTGTGCGTCTGACCGGCGGAGAGGTGGTGGATGCCGACATCGTTGTCTCGAATGCCGATGCGGGTCACACCTATGACAGATTGCTGCGCAACAGTCGGCGCAAACGCTGGACCACGCGCCGACTGAAGCGGTCGCGCTGGTCGATGGGCCTGTTCGTCTGGTATTTTGGAACTGCGGGCACGTCGGGCAAGTGGGCCGATGTCGGCCATCACACGATTCTGAATGGGCCGCGCTATCGTGGACTGGTCGAGGACATCTTTCTGCGGGGCCGTCTGGCCGAGGATTTCAGCCTCTATGTCCATCGCCCGAGCGTCACGGATCCGGGGGTCGCGCCGCCGGGCGGCGACACGTTCTATGCGCTTTCGCCGGTGCCGCATCTGGGCCATGACAACGCGGTGGACTGGTCGCAGATGGCCGAAACCTACCGGGCACGGGTTCAGGCGGCGCTGGAAGAGCATCTGCTGCCGGGGCTCGGGGCGCATCTGACGGCCAGCGAGGTCTTTACGCCGGAGACGTTTCGCGACCGTTATCTCAGCCCCTACGGCACCGGGTTCTCGATCGAGCCGCGCATTCTGCAAAGCGCGTGGTTCCGGCCGCACAATATCAGCGAGGAACTGGACGGATTGTTCCTTGCAGGCGCAAGCACCCATCCCGGCGCGGGCCTGCCCGGTGTGGTCGCAAGCGCCGAGGTTCTGGCCAAGCTTGTGCCCGAACCCGCCACGATCAAAGCAAGGGTGATGCAGACGTGACACGCACAGGGATTGATCCGGGCGATCTGGCCCATTGTTCAGAGGCGATCCGGCATGGATCGCTGTCATTTCACGCCGCCTCCAGGCTGCTGCCCCGGCGGGTGCGAGACCCGGCGCTCGCGCTTTACGCATTTTGCCGGCTGGCGGATGACGCGGTTGATCTGGGTCAGGCCAAGGCCGACGCCGTTCTGCGGTTGCACGAACGACTGGATCTGGCCTATCGGGGCATCCCGCGGGATGCGCCCGCCGATCGTGCCTTTGCGGCGCTGATCGAGGATTTTGACATGCCGCGCGCGCTGCCCGAGGCCTTGCTGGAAGGTCTGGCCTGGGATGCGATGGGACGCCGCTATGACACGCTGTCGGATTTGCGCGACTACGCGGCGCGTGTGGCGTCGGCCGTCGGGGCCATGATGTGCGTTCTGATGGAGGTGCGCGACGCAGATGCGCTGGCGCGGGCCTGCGATCTGGGGGTCGCCATGCAATTGACCAACATCGCGCGCGATGTGGGGGAAGATGCGCGTGAAGGCCGCCTCTACCTGCCGCTGACATGGCTGGACGAGGCCGGTGTCGATGCGGACCTGCTGCTGGCCCGTCCCGAGATATCCCCGGGGCTGCAACGGGTTGTGCGGCGGCTTCTGCGCGAGGCCGACCGGCTTTACATCCGTTCGGAGGCCGGCGTGGCCGCGCTGCCGGCCTCGGCGCGTCCGGGTATTTTCGCGGCACGGTTCATCTATGCCGGGATCGGAGGGGCGCTGGAACGGCGGGGCACGGACCCGATCTCGGGCAGGGCGTACACCGGCAAAACGCAAAAGATGGGCTGGCTTGCGCTGGCGGCGATGCGCTCTTGCGCGACTTTCGTGATGCCGCGCTCGCCCGTGATCTATGCACCGTCTCTTCCGGAAACCGCCTTTCTGGTCGAGGCGGCCGCAATTCGTGACGCCCGCACGCCGGACTGGTCCGAGGCGCTCTATGCCACTCTGGCGACGCTGGAGCAAAAGGACGCGGCGCGACGCGAAGCCCTGAGGCTGACCCGCATGGGCGGTCGTTCTCTGGCATGAGCTGGTCTGTGTTCGTCATTTTCCTGCTGGCCTGTGGCGCCGCAGGGGCCACCGGGGCGCTGTTTCCGCCCGGACCCTGGTACGACTCGCTGCGCAAGCCGGACTGGACACCGCCCAACTGGCTGTTTCCGGTGACCTGGACGACGCTTTACATCCTGATCGCCATGGCCGGTGCGCGGGTCGCGATGGCAGATGACAACGGCGTGGCGCTGGCGTTCTGGTCGTTGCAGATCGCGCTGAACACGCTTTGGACTCCGGTGTTTTTCGGGTTGCGAAGGCTGGGCGGTGGCATGGTCGTGCTGGTGGCGCTGTGGCTGGCTGTGGCGGCGACGATGGTCGCGCTCTGGCAGGTGGACTGGATCGCGGGGCTTTTGTTCGTGCCCTATCTTGTCTGGGTGTCCGTGGCCGGGGCGCTGAATCTGGCGGTCTGGCGGATGAATCCGGGCGCGAGCGGCTGACGCTTTCAGGTGGCACGCCGCGGGCGGTGTCCGTGTCCGCCGGTTTCGCGACGCGCGTCAGGTTTTGAACACCCATCCCGACCGGCGCGGCACGCGGACCGCCAGCATGGGTTTCAGCAGCGGAGACCGAAAGCGTCTGAGGTCCAGCACCTCGTGCACGCCGGTCGTTTCGCTGTCGTTGATCCGTGTGCGCACGACCGAGCGGCAATAGAATGGCGCGTCAAGCATTGGTTCAACCTGTCGCGGTTCATACCCGGGATCTGCCGGTGTGCTGCGTTCGATGCCCCAGAGGGTGCGGCGCAAACGGGCGTCCGGGGGCGAGGTGACGCTCCGGGCCCCGCCCTTTCCGTCAAACGCGATGCCGGTTTTCAGGTGTGTGCCGTCGATCCGGCGCAGATCGTAGAAACAGGTGCTGCCGGTTCCGGTTGGAAAGCGCCCCCAGCTCCAGTCCGTGAAATCCTGTTCCAGGGCGCGTGTGCCGAAATTGGCGTCGAAATAGCCGTGACCCCGCCATTGCCAGCCCGACCCGTTCAGATCGACCTCGATGTCGCAAGTCGGCGCGAAAGGGCGCCAGATGTGCGCGCCGTCCGGTGTCAGGGGCATTTCGACCGAACTGACCGGCGTTTTCGGTGTCACGGTGATGCGCCCTCTGACGCGGCCAAGCGCGGGCAGGGCGCCGTATTCGTCAATGTCGATGATCAGCCGGCCGTCGCGCCATGTCAGAGAGGACGGCCCCACCGTGAAGCTGTCGGGGCTCTGGCGCAGGGCGGTGCGGCCGCGATCCGTCATCGCGAAGCGGCCGCCGGGGCCATAGGTGGCCACGTTGATGCAGACGTTGTTTTCCGGTTCGCGACGACCGGACCACGCATACCAGGGGGAAAAGACAGAGCCTATGAAGGCAATGACCGAGATGGCGCGCCGGTTGTCGTCGCGGATGCCGTCGATGTACCACCACGCGTAGCCGTTGGGCGGGACCTCGATGTTGAAGTTCGGGCCCTCAAGATCGCCGCGGCCGCGTGCTGTCCGGAGAGCGTGGCCATCGGCACCCCCGCGCCGGGATGGGCCCCGCCGCCCGCCAGAAACAGTCCGCGAATCCGGGTCTGCGCCACCGGGCGCCGAAACGCCGCCATCGTCCCGTGCGGGCTCTGCCCGTAGAGGGAGCCGCAGGAGCCGGGAAACAGCCGGTCGAACATGTACGGGGTCGTCAGAGCCGCGGGTCCCGGCCCCGGACTGAACCGCAGCCCGTGCTGTTCCAGCGTCTTGAAGGTCCGGGTCTGGCATCGGGCGAACTCCTCTTCCTGGCCGCCGGGACGCAGCGGCGGGGCATTGGCGATGATTTCAAAGCGTTCGAGCGCCGGAGGCTGCTCTGGCAGGCCGCGGTCCATTGCGCAGACATAAAGCGTGGGGTCGGCCACCCGCCGGCCCGCGGCCAGCGCGTCGAACTCGGGCTTCGGGTCGGCACGAAAGAACACATTGTGATGCGCCAGATCATGGCCCTCGGGCGTGGCGGCAAAGGCCCAGACCTCGGCCGAGAGCGCGCGGGGCAGGCGGGCCGTCTGCGGCGCTGCTGCGTGCAGGCCCGCGCCCAGACATCCGGTGGCGAGTGCACGGGGGTCGCCGTTAAAGACGATGTGATCGGCCTGCAGGTGTGCGCCATCCGCCAGCACCGCGCCGGTTGCGCGGCCCGATTGCACGACAATGCGATCGACATGGGTGTTCAGACGGATCTCCGCGCCGCGGTCTTCTGCCAGATTCGCGATGCTCCGGGCCAGCGCGCTCACTCCGCCGCGCACCACCCAGACCCCGGCCATCTCGGCCTGCCAGATCAGCGACAGCAAGGCCGGCACTTCATAGGGCGATCCGCCGACATAGGTGGCGTACCGGCCAAACAGCTGGGCCAGACGGGGGTCGTCAAAGCTGTGCGCACAGAGATCGGCCAGTGTCGACAGCGGCCGCATGGCAACGGCCAGGGCGGGGCGTTTGAGCACATGCGCGGCCAGCGCGAGCGGGCGGGGCGCAGGGGCCTGCATCACCGGGCCTTCGAACCCGTCGAACAGCGTGCGTGCACGCGTGCAGAAACGGCAGAACTGATCGGCTGCGCGCGGGCCGGCGAACGCCGTGATGGCGGCGCAGCTTGCATCCTGATCCGCGTGAAGATCCAGAGTGCTGCCATCGGGCCAGAAATGCCGTGCGAGAATCTGCTGTGGCACAAGCTCGACATGATCCTCCAGCCGTGTGCCCAGTGCCGAAAAGAGCGTGTCGAACACCGGGCGCATGGTCAGCACGGTCGGCCCGGCATCCACCGGTCCCGCGGGCGATGGCACGGTGCGCATCTTGCCGCCCGGATGGGCGTGACGCTCCAGCACGGTGACGCGCAGCCCGGCCTGAGACAGTCGCGCCGCGGTCGCCAGGCCACCGATTCCCGCACCAATCACAAGCGCGTCGATACGCGCGCCCGGAACACGGTGCGAGGGACGGGTGGTCTGATCCATGCAGGGATTGTTGACTCGTGGAACAGATGTGTCCAGTATAATTGACACATCATATGTCACAATAATAATGACAGAGCTCCGCAGGATAGATCACATGCCCCAGTCAGACCGTATCGAGGCCGCAATCGGGCGGGCGCTCAGCCATGCGCGGGGCGGGCCCTCGGCTTCACCGGAAACGGTGCCCGATCAGCTTGCGCGGGCGCTCGGCTATGCCTGCCTGCCGGGAGGCGCGCGCATCCGTCCGACCATCCTGCTGTCGGTGGCGCAGGCCTGCGGCGATGACGCCCCCGTTTTGTCCGACGCTGCGGCCGCGGCGCTGGAGCTTATTCACTGCGCCAGTCTCGTGCACGATGATCTGCCCTGTTTTGATAATGCGGATATCCGGCGCGGCAAGCCGGCCCTGCACCGGGCGTTTTCAGAGCCGCTGGCGGTTCTGACCGGTGACAGCCTGATCATTCTGGCCTTTGAGGTGCTGGCCATGGCCGGTCGGGCCGACCCGGCCCGCGCCGGGCAATTGCTGCTGGCGCTGGCGCGTCGCAGCGGCATGCCGGGTGGTATCTGCGCCGGACAGGGCTGGGAAAGCGAGACGCGCGTGGACCTGCGGGCGTATCACATGTCGAAAACGGCCGCGCTCTTTGTCGCGGCGACCGAGATGGGTGCGATCTCGGCCGGGCATGATCCCGAGGCCTGGCACGATCTGGGGGCCCTGATCGGAGAGGCGTTCCAGGTGGCGGACGATCTGCGCGATGCGCTGATGGATGAGACAGCCCTGGGCAAGCCTGCGGGGCAGGACGATCTGCACGGTCGCCCCAATGCGGTGCACGCGCTTGGCGTCGACGGGGCCATGTCGCGCCTGCGTGACATTCTCGGCGGCGCCATTGCGTCCATTCCTTCGTGTCCGGGCGAGGCGGCTCTTGCGGAGATGGTCCAGATGCAGGCGCGCGCCATCATGCCGAAGGTGCCTCGGGCCGCGCGCGCGCGGTATCAGGCCTGACCCGCAATGGTGGCCGAGACACAGCAGACAGGCGGTCCTGTTTCCGACCATCCGGCCCACGGCCGCGGGGGATTTTCCGGGTCCTGGATGGCACGCCTGATTGCGCGTCCGGGTGTGCAGGCGCTGGCTGCGCGTTTGCCTGTCCTGCGCGGCATCGCGCGGCGCGACGGCGCGGCGATTTTTGACCTCTTGCAGGGCTTTGTGGCGGCGCAGGTTCTCTCGGCGCTGGTCGAACTGGGCACGTTGCGGGCGCTGCTGGACGGGCCGCAGGATGCGGCGGCGCTGGCCTATCGTCACGGTGTGCCTGTTCACCGGATGGAGCAGCTTTTGCAGGCGGGCGCCGCGCTTGGGCTGCTCAGGCGGCGCCGGACGGGCGACTTTGCGCTGGCGCGCCGTGGCGCGGCCATCCTCGGGGTGCCCGGTCTTGAAGACATGATTGCCCACAATCGAGCACTTTATGCCGATCTGGCGGATCCTGTGGCGGTGCTGCGGGAAGATGGCGAAACGCATCTGGCGCGGTTCTGGCCGTATGTTCTGGGGGCAGATGGCGACGTGGCGGCCGATGTGGCCGAGCGTTATTCCGATCTGATGGCAAACAGTCAGGTTCTTGTGGCCCGCGATACGCTGGAGATGGTCCCCCTGCGCGGTGCGCTGACAGTGATGGACATCGGCGGCGGTTCGGGGGTTTTCCTGGCCGAAGTGCTGCGCCGCAATGCCCGCGCGCGCGGTGTGCTGATGGACCTGCCCGAAGTCATGCGGGTGGCCCGTGCACGACTCGAATCCACCGGGCTGGCCGGGCGCGTGACGCTGCATGGCGGATCGTTCCGCGATGACGACCTGCCCGGCGGTGCCGATGTCATCTCGCTTGTGCGTGTGCTTTATGATCACGACGACGCCACGGTCGCGGCGCTTCTGCGCAAGGTCTACGACGCGTTGCCGCCGGGCGGGCGGCTGCTGGTGTCCGAGCCCATGTCGGGCGGCGTGCGCCCGGAGCGCGCGGGAGATGTCTATTTTGCCTTCTACACGATGGCGATGGGCACCGGGCGGGTGCGCTCGGCTGCGCGCATTGCAGAAATGTGCGCGGCGGCCGGGTTCGGTCCTGCGCGCATCGTCCGGCCGCGCCGGAGCTACATCACATCCGCCCTGAGTTGTGTAAAGCCCGGCTGACCGGGAACACGGCGTGTGCGCGTGTGTCAGTTTTCTTTCGACAGGGGTAAGTGTAAAGATAACTTGACAGTTTGCGCTGCACAAATAAGATTACAAAAGGCCGAAGTGCCAGAAGGCCCGCGTGAAGCGGGGACTGGGGAGACACATGCATCTGCAATCCCGCGCAGTCTATCTCAGGGGTCCACGCGACCTTGACATCGCCGTGCTACCGCTGACGGCTCCGGGGCCGCATGACCTGGTTGTCGACATTTCCCATTCGGGCATCTCTACCGGCACGGAAAAACTGTTCTGGACCGGGCAGATGCCGCCGTTTCCGGGATCCGGCTGGCCGCTTGTGCCCGGCTACGAATCCACCGGTGACGTCGTGGAGGCGGGCGCCGAAACGGGCTTTCGTCCGGGCGAGCGTGTGTTCGTGCCCGGCGCAAACTGCTTTGACGGCGCGTTCGCGCTCTTTGGCGGGGCGGCGGAACGGCTGGTCACGCGGGCGGACCGTGTCGTGCGACTCGATTCCTCTCTGGGCGCGGAAGGGGCGCTTTTGGCTCTGGCGGCAACCGCCTGGCACGCGATGTCCGGACCGGGCAATCGCCCGCCTGATCTGATCGTCGGGCATGGCGTTCTGGGCCGCCTTCTGGCGCGGCTGGCGGTTGAAACCGGCTCTGAGCCGCCCACGGTGTGGGAGGCCGATCCGGTCCGGCGGGACGGTGCGCGCGGCTATGCTGTCTGCGCGCCCGAAGACGACCCGCGGCGCGACTACACCGCAATTTATGACGCGTCCGGCAATGCCGCGGCGCTGGACGAAATGATCTCGCGGCTGGCGCGGGGGGGCGAAATCGTTCTGGCGGGATTCTACCCGGACGGTGTGCGGTTTGCCTTTCCGCCGGCATTCCTGCGGGAGGCGCGGCTGCGTGTTTCGGCGGAATGGACGCCCGAAGATCTGCGCAGCGTGCGCCGTCTGGTTGAGGCCGGTGCGCTGCGCCTTGACGGGCTGATCAGCCATCTGCGCCCCGCCGGGGAGGCGCAGGACGCCTACAGGCAGGCCTTCGATGCGCCGGATTGCCTGAAAATGATGTTGACCTGGAGGGACGCAGCATGAAGGACGAGGTGCCAAACCTGAAGGCGTTCGACCAGCGCCTGCGCGACGAGGCGCACGAGGATCTGGCCGATCTCGTCACCGAGGAGCCGACAAAGAAAACCCAGATCATCGCGATCTACGGCAAGGGCGGAATTGGCAAGAGTTTCACCCTGGCCAATCTCAGTCACATGATGGCCGAGCAGGGCAAGCGCGTCCTGCTGATTGGCTGCGATCCGAAATCCGACACCACGTCGCTGCTCTTTGGCGGCAAGGCCTGCCCCACCATCATCGAGACCTCGACGAAAAAGGGGCTGTCCGGCGAGCAGGTGAAAATCGGTGATGTCTGCTTCAAGCGCGGCGGTGTGTTCGCGATGGAGCTTGGCGGACCCGAGGTCGGGCGCGGCTGCGGTGGGCGCGGGATCATTCACGGGTTCGAACTGCTGGAAAAGCTCGGCTTTCACGATTGGGATTTCGACTACGTGCTGCTCGATTTTCTGGGCGACGTGGTGTGCGGCGGCTTTGGCCTGCCGATCGCGCGCGACATGGCACAGAAGGTCATTCTGGTGGGGTCGAATGACCTGCAGAGCCTCTATGTGGCAAACAATGTCTGCTCGGCGGTGGAGTATTTCCGCAAGCTGGGCGGAAACGTCGGTGTCGCGGGTCTTGTGGTGAACAAGGACGACCATTCAGGCGAGGCGCAGGCCTTTGCGGAGGCGGCCAACATTCCTGTGCTGGCGTCGATTCCGCAGGATGACGATCTGCGCAAGAAGTCAGCGAACTACCAGATTGTCGGTACGTCAAAAAGCCCCTGGGGGGATCTGTTCGCGGGTCTGTCCGACGAGGTCTCGGTCGCACCGCCGGTGCGGCCGACGCCGCTGACGCAGGATGGTTTGCTGGAGTTGTTCGATGGTTCGGAAACCGGCGCGGGCGTCACGCTGGAGCCCGCCACCGATGCGGATATGCGCGGCAAGAACGCTGCGCCACGTGAAAGCCTGGAGGTGATCTATGACGAGGCCTGATTTGCGTGTCCCCGTCCTGTTCCACGCCAGGCCGGCACCTGGTGTCAGGGGGCAATGACCTGATTTCTGCATGAAGGACGAAGTAACATACGACGATGCGGCCGGAACACCGGTCACCCAAGGCAAGGCGCTGCCCGCCGGGCCGGACGGGGGCGGTGTGCCGGAACTGGGGTGTCATGCTCCCCGCGACATGGATGTGGCCGCGCGCAAGGCTGGGCAAGCCGGGCTTCTGGAGCAATTCGCGCGCGACTACCCGCAGGGCCCGCACGACAAGCCGCAAAGCATGTGTCCCGCTTTTGGCAGCTTGCGTGTGGGCCTGCGGATGAAACGGGTGGCCACGGTTCTGTCGGGATCCGCCTGTTGCGTCTACGGCCTGACCTTCGTCAGTCATTTCTACGGCGCGCGGCGCTCGGTGGGGTATGTGCCGTTCAATTCCGAGACGCTGGTCACGGGAAAACTGTTCGAAGACATCCGCGAAGCGGTGCATGAACTGGCCGATCCGGACCGGTTTGATGCGGTGGTCGTCACCAATCTGTGCGTTCCGACCGCCTCTGGCGTGCCGTTGCGGCTGCTGCCGGATGAAATCGACGGCGTGCGGATCGTGGGCATTGATGTGCCGGGCTTCGGGGTGCCGACCCACGCCGAAGCCAAGGACGTGCTGGCCGGCGCCATGCTGGCCTATGCCCGGTCCGAGATCGAGTCCGGGCCGGTGTCCGCGCCGGTTGGCGGCGCTTCGGATCGTCCGACGGTGACGCTTCTGGGCGAGATGTTTCCGGCCGACCCGGTGATGATCGGTCAGATGCTGGCACCTCTGGGTCTGGCGGCCGGTCCGGTGGTGCCCGCGCGCGAATGGCGGGAACTCTATTCGGCACTCGATTGTGGTGCGGTGGCCGCCATTCACCCCTTTTATGCGGCCTCCGTGCGCGAGTTCCAGGCTGCGGGCAAACCGGTGATCGGCAGCGCGCCGGTCGGTCTTGACGGCACAGAGAGCTGGCTGGACGCGATCGGAGAGACCTTTGGCGTCGCCCGCAAAAGCCGTGACGCCGCCAAGAACGCGTTTCTGCCGGCCATCAAGGGGGCCCTGGCGGCGCGTCCGGTCAAGGGCACGATCACACTGTCGGGATATGAGGGCAGCGAATTGCTGGTGGCGCGCCTGCTGATCGAGAGCGGCGCCGATCTGCCCTATGTGGGCACGGCCTGCGCGAAGTCCGACTGGTCTGCCGCAGATGCGGACTGGCTGGCCGCGCATGGCGTGACGGTGAAGTTCCGGGCCTCGCTGGAAGATGACTGCGCCGCCATGGAGGCGATCCGCCCGGATCTGGCGATCGGGACGACGCCGGTTGTACAGCACGCCAAGGAGCTTTCGCTGCCCGGCCTTTACTACACCAACCTGATTTCGGCCCGCCCGCTGATGGGACCGGCCGGAGCGGGCAGCCTGGCCGAGGTGATCAACGCCGCCATCGCCAACAAGGGCCGCATGGAACAGATGCGGCGCTTTTTCGAAGGGGTCGGCACGGGCGACACGGCGGGTGTCTGGGAAGGGGCGCCAAACGTGCGCGAGGATTTCCGGGCGCTCAACCTCAAGAAGCTTGAAAAGCAGGCGCGCGCGGCCAAGGCGCAGGAAATGATATGAGCGCGTGCAACGGACATATCGTGCTGTCGGCGGGACCGCGACGGATGCGGGTGCCCGGGCCTGCATCGCGCCGCGCAATCCGGGCCGTTTGCTGGGAATCCGCGCCTCGCGCTGCACGGACATGCGAGGGGCCAGCCCCTCGCGCTGCACGGATTTGCGAGGGGCCAGCCCCTCGCGCTCCCCGGAGTATTTCCGGAAAGATGAAGACGCGGGCGGGGGGTGCGCCATGCTGATTCAGGATCATGATCGCGCGGGCGGCTACTGGGGGGCGGTCTATGCCTTTTGTGCCGTCAAGGGCTTGCAGGTGGTGATTGACGGCCCGGTGGGCTGCGAGAACCTGCCGGTGACCTCGGTGCTGCACTATACCGACGCGCTGCCGCCGCATGAACTGCCCATCGTTGTGACCGGTCTGGGTGAAGAGGAGCTGGGGCGCGAAGGCACGGAAGGCGCAATGAAGCGCGCCTGGGGCACGCTTGACCCGGCCTTGCCCGCTGTCGTGGTGACGGGGTCGATCGCCGAGATGATCGGTGGCGGCGTCACCCCCCAGGGCACCAACATCCAGCGATTTCTGCCGCGCACGATCGACGAGGATCAATGGGAATGCGCCGACCGCGCGATGACCTGGATGTTCACCGAGTTTGGCATGACCAAGGGCCGGATGCCGCGCGAACGCAAGCGCGAGGACGGCGCCCGGCCGCGCGTCAACCTTCTGGGGCCGATGTACGGCACCTTCAACATGCCCTCGGATCTGCACGAGATTCGTCGCCTGGTCGAGGGCATCGGTGCTGAGGTCAACATGGTGATGCCATTGGGCGCGCATGTGGCCGAGATGCGCGATCTGGTGAATGCGGACGTCAATATCTGCCTGTACCGCGAGTTCGGCCGCAGTTTGTGCGAGGTGCTTGACAAGCCCTATCTGCAGGCGCCGATCGGGGTGGAGAGCACGACGAAGTTCCTGCGCAAGCTGGGCGAGCTGCTGGATCTCGACCCCGAACCGTTCATCGCGCGCGAAAAGAATTCGACGCTCAAGCCAGTCTGGGATCTGTGGCGGTCGGTCACCCAGGATTTCTTTGCCACGGCCAGCTTCGGCATCGTCGCCAACGAAACCTATGCCCGCGGCATCCGTTTGTTTCTCGAAACCGATCTCGGACTTCCCTGCGCATTCGCGGTTGCCCGGTCTGCCGGTCGCAAGACCGACAACGAAGAGGTGCGTGCGCTGGTGTCGCAGCACCGCCCGCTGATCCTGATGGGGTCGATCAACGAAAAGATGTATCTGGCCGAACTGGCCGCCGGGCACGGGCCAAAGCCTGCCTTTATCCCCGCGAGCTTTCCGGGTGCCGCGATCCGCCGCGCCACCGGCACGCCGTTCATGGGCTATGCCGGAGCCACCTATCTGTTGCAGGAGATCTGCAACGGGCTGTTCGATGCGCTGTTCCACATCCTGCCGCTGGGCAGCGAGATGGACAAGGCCGCCGCCACGCCCACGCCGTTGCGGCGTGATTTCCCGTGGGACGCGGATGCGCAGCGCGAACTTGACCGGATAGTAGAAACCCATCCGATCCTGACTCGAATTTCCGCAGCCAAGTCGCTGCGCGATGCCGCCGAGGAGGCGGCGTT
This sequence comes from Pseudomonadota bacterium, assembly GCA_039028815.1. Taxonomy (GTDB): domain Bacteria; phylum Pseudomonadota; class Alphaproteobacteria; order Rhodobacterales; family Rhodobacteraceae; genus Roseovarius. Next base: position 3,450 of record JBCCHI010000076.1, on the reverse strand, counting down.
GCGGCAGGGGCACGAGCGTGTGGTGATCGAAACCCTGAAAACGGTCTCTCCGGGCGTGGCGCAGTCGGCGCCGCCCACCCGGTCCGAGGCCAGCAAGGAGGCCTGACGCATGACCGATGTCACATCCAACCTGCCGCGCCGGACCACGCAGACGCGCAAACGCCCGGCAGAGTTCTGGTGCTACTTCGTGCTGATTTTCTTTGCCGCTTTGCCCTTTGCCTGGGCGGCCTGGATCCTGGAAGCGATCCGAGTGCAAAGCCTTAACATTCGCGGGCCGATGGCGCGCGCGTGGTCCGAAGCCGACCGGATCACGACAGTCGTTTTCTCGGCGGGTGCGTAATGCGTGCCTGTCGGGACCCAATCTGCCTTTCCGCTTGGGCGGGCAGGACCCCCGGGACCGGAACCGGACCCGAGGAACCCAGCCGCGGGGTACGCGGCGTCAGCATAACGTTCCGGAGGAAAGTTCATGGCTGATAACGACGACCTGTCGTTCACAGGTCTAACCGACGAGCAAGCTCAGGAGCTGCATTCCGTCTATCTAAGCGGCATGTGGTTGTTCGCTGCAGTTGCGCTGGTGGCGCATATTGCAACGTATATCTGGGCTCCTTGGTTCTGGTGAGGAGATCGAAATGCAGAAGTTCTACAAGATCTGGCTGATTTTCGATCCGCGCCGGGTGTTCGTCGCTCAGGGGGCATTTCTGTTCCTGTTGGCCGCGATGATCCACCTGGTGGTTCTGTCGAATGGTCTCAACTGGTTCGAGAATGCCGCAGCGTCGCGTTCGGCGACCGAATGAAGCGGCCAAGGCTCGTTTTCTAAGCACGTTGCGGGCGGCGCGCGTCGCCCGCAACAAACAAACCTAGAGAGACGGTCCTCTGACGGGGCGGGCCGACGTTGCGGAGAGACAGCATGGCGTTGCTCAGCTTTGAACGGAAATATCGCGTCCGCGGAGGGACCCTGGTGGGCGGCGACTTATTCGACTTTTGGGTCGGCCCCTTCTATGTGGGGTTTTTCGGGGTCACGACGGTGTTTTTCGCCCTGCTCGGGACGGTGCTTATCCTTTACGGTGCGGCGATCGGAGACACCTGGAACCCCTGGTTGATTTCAATCGAGCCGCCCGAGCTTGATGTGGGTCTGGGCGCGGCGCCGCTCAATGAAGGCGGTCTGTGGCAGATCATAACGATCTGCGCGCATGGTGCCTTTATCAGCTGGTTGCTGCGCGAAGTGGAAATCTGCCGCAAGCTCGGTATCGGCTTTCACGTTCCCTTTGCCTTCGGCATGGCAATCTTTGCCTATACGACCCTTGTGGTGATCCGGCCGATCCTGATGGGGGCCTGGGGGCACGGCTTTCCCTACGGGATCTGGAGCCATCTCGACTGGGTCAACAACGTGGGCTACGCCTACGGCAACTTCCACTACAATCCGGCGCATATGATCGCCATCACGTTCTTCTTCACCACCACGCTGGCGCTGGCGCTGCACGGCTCGCTGATCCTGTCGGCGGCCAACCCGGAGAAGGGCGAGGAGATGCGCACGCCGGAACATGAGGACACGTTCTTTCGTGACTTCATCGGCTACTCTATCGGGCCGCTCGGCATCCATCGTCTGGGCCTTCTTCTGGCGCTCAACGCGGTGTTCTGGTCGGCGGTCTGCATCGTGATCTCGGGCACCGTCTGGTTCGATGTCTGGGCCGACTGGTGGTACTGGTACGTGGATCTGCCCTTCTGGGCCGACATCGAAGGAGGCATCAATGGCTGAGTATCAGAATATCTTCACTCAGGTTCAGGTGCAGGGACCACCCGAAATGGGCATGGTCGAAGAGGCCGATCTGCGAGACCGCACCACGAGCGCCAGCTTTTCCAAGCTTTTCGGCTGGTTTGGCAATGCGCAGCTCGGCCCGATCTACCTTGGCGGCTGGGGTGTCATTTCCCTGGGGTCCGGGCTGATCTGGTTCATGATGGTCGGGGCGCATTACTGGATGCAGGCCGGATACAACCCTGCGGTTTTCCTGCGCGATCTCTTCTACTTTTCGCTGGAGCCGCCATCGCCTGACTATGGTCTGAGCTTTCCGCCAATGGCCGAAGGTGGCTACTTTCTGATCGCGAGCTTCTTTCTGCTTGTCGCGGTCATGACATGGTGGGGCCGGTCGTGGATCCTGGCCCGTCAGATGAAGATGGGCAAGCACGTGTTCTGGGCCTTTGGTGCGGCGATCTGGCTGTTCCTGGTTCTGGGACTGTTCCGGCCCATCCTGATGGGCAGCTGGTCAGAAGCGGTGCCCTACGGCATTTTCAGTCACCTTGACTGGACGCTGGGCTTCTCCGTCACCTACGGCAATCTGTTCTACAATCCGTTCCATGCGCTTTCGATCGCGTTCCTCTATGGCTCGACATTGCTGTTCGCGATGCACGGCGCCACGATCCTTGCCGTCAGCCGGTTTGGCGGCGACCGGGAACTGGAACAGATCGTCGACCGGGGCACCGCCACAGAGCGTGCCGCCCTGTTCTGGCGCTGGACCATGGGGTTCAACGCCACGATGGAGGGCATTCACCGCTGGGCGTGGTGGTTTGCCGTGCTGACCGTGATCACGGGCGGCATCGGTATCCTGCTGTCCGGCACCGTGGTTGACGACTGGTACTACTGGGCGCAGCTGCACGGCTACGCGCCACTGGACTGAGGAGGGGCTGAAAATGTCTCATCTGGACAAAGACATGTTCGACGAAAATGATCCGAAGTTCCGGACGTTCAGCAGTATCACGTTGCGGATGCTGCTCGGAGCGGGGGTCGCGGCGCTGCTGTTTTTCGGCACGCTGATCCTGTTGTGGTTCATCTATTTCGTCGGGACGTTCCTGCCGCCGGAATCGAAAGAGGCCGATGACCCGACGCCGGACAGCTTCTCGTCATTCGAGCGCGCGCCGGAGACGCATATCGTCGTTTGACGACGCAACACGCATTCGCCATGCAGGAAGAAGGACGGCAGACGCCGTCCTTCTTTTTTGGGGAACTGACAGGCATCCGCAAGAGTGCGCCAGAGCATCCGGGCGCGGAAAACCCAACCAACCCAACCGGGCGTCGGGGCCGGGCATCGGGTGGTCGTGCAGGTCACAATGCACGCACTGGGTCCGGTCGCGGGCTGTGCGACTGCCGGGGGTGAGACCCTGACGGGCGCAGGCGCGGGCCGGTGTGCCCGGGGGCCGGGCAAAGGTGGCGGGCGCCACGGGGGGCAGGGTACGATCCGAACTTGGCCCCACAGAGTGTGCGGCACGTATCCGGACGTTTCGATCTGTCTGCGCGGCGTGTCCGCGCCTGCAGCTGCGTCTGATCGGCTTCGGGTGGAACCGGTGGTTCCGCCTGCGCATCGCAGAGCGCCCGGACGCGACTCACGGAACCGGCCGTTTCCCGGAGTGGGGCACGCGTTCGGGAACAGCGGCGCAATATCAGTCCGTGCGTCGGAT
>JBCCHI010000075.1:0-18293 GCA_039028815.1 Pseudomonadota bacterium | reverse complement strand
GACTGGGTCAACAGCACTGCCGATCCTCCGCTCGGGCGGCGTTGAACACGACGATTTTGCGCTTTGCATGCGGTCATGACGCAAACTGTGATGTGCATTCGGTGCGCATAACGGGGAAGGACGCGTCGGCGTCCTGGGCGCGGGTGTGCCTTTCCGATGCATTGTTCGAAAGTTTCGCTGCGCGGCCGCTGAAGAAACAAGGCCGGGATTCAAAGCACGATTTGCCCTGAAAAGATGTCTTTCATTCAGTTAAAGCCTTTCGCCTTTAACCCGAGACACCACCCGAAGGCGAACGGCGCGCAGCATATGACCATTGCACCGCGTTGCGCGCCACTCTGCGAGTCAGGTTTGTCGCGAAACGCTTTGGGAACGTTCTGACAAGGTGTGCAGGTCCTTGCCGCGCACGCTGGTTCGTTGCTTCAAATACGACATCGGATGCGTCGCAAATTTGTGTACATCTGATGAATACGAGATGTATACATTTCGTATTCAACCGGAGAATCACACGTGTCTTCTGATCGAAAAACGGAGTGCATCAGCGATCTGCGGATGCGGATTCTCACGTTGGATATTGCGCCGGGCAGTGCTCTGGAAGAGGCGGTGCTGTGCTCTCGCTACGGTATGTCGCGCACGCCGATGCGAGAGATCCTGCAGCGTCTCAACGGTGAGGGTTACGTTGAACTGAGCCAGAACCGGGGCGCCAAGGTGGCCTCGATGGATCTGGTGGTCATGCGCACCTTCTTTCGCACTGCGCCGATGATCTACGCCAATATTGGTCGCCTTGCCGCCGAAAACAGACGTGCCGGTGATCTGGAGCCTCTTCGGAACGTCCAGGACGCATTCCGGTCGGCGACGCAGCGCGGTGACGTCGCAGACGCCGCGTTGCTCAACCACCGGTTTCATCTTGCGATCGGACGCATGGCGCGCAATCCGTATCTGCTGCCAAGCCTGGAGCGGATGCTGATTGATCACACGCGTCTGAGCCAGACGTTCTACAAGCCCGCCTCCGATGATGAACGACACCGTGTAACGCTGGCCGTGGACCAGCATGATGCCATGATCGTGGCCATCGAAGCGGGCGATGGCGAAAGCGCGACGCAGCTCGCGATAGATCACTGGGCGCTGTCGCGCGACCGGCTTGAACGCTTCGTCAGCCCGGATCCGTTACCTGTTGATGTTCTGGCCGAAAAGGAGGCCCACCATGCGGTTTGAGGGGATATGGACACCGATTGTGACGCCCTATCGACCGGATTTCACAATCGACGAAGACGTACTTGCGGCGGTCGTCGATCTGCTGGTGGAAGCGGGCGTACACGGACTCATATCGGCCGGAACAACGGGTGAGTACTATGCCCAGAGTTTTGAAGAGCGGATTGACGTCGCCCGGAAACTCAAGGGCATGATCGCTGGGCGCGTGCCTCTTGTTGTTGGCACCGGCGCCATTCGCACAGAAGAAAGCATCGAATACGCCAGGGCGGCCAGGGAACTGGGCGCGGATGCACTTCTGGTCGCGACACCACCTTATGCCGTGCCCACCGGACGCGAGATTGCGCTGCACGCCCTGGCCATCGATCGCGCTGCAAATCTGCCTGTGATGCTGTACAATTATCCGGGCCGGATGGGTGTCAACATGGATGAAGAGACGCTCGATCGTCTTGGCCGTTCCGTGAACTTTTGTGGCATCAAGGAAAGCTCAGGTGATATCAACCGTTTGCACCTGCTGGCGCGCGACTATCCACATCTTGGCCTGTTGTGCGGGATGGACGACCAGGCGTTGGAGTTCTTTGCCTGGGGCGCGCGGGGCTGGGTCTGCGCGGGCTCCAATTTTGCGCCGGAAGCGCATATCGCGCTTTACCGTGCCTGTGTGATTGATGGCGACTTCACGCGGGGGCGCGCGATCATGAGCGCGATGATGCCGCTGATGCGTGTGCTCGAACAGGGCGGCAAGTTCGTCCAGTGCATCAAGCATGGTCTGACACTTCGCGGGATTGACGCAGGACCGCCGCGCCGGCCGTTGCAGCCGCTCAACAAAGACGACCGACGTACACTGGAGCAGGTGATCCGCACGATGACCCGCGCCATCGCCGCCATCGAAGGAGATCGCGCATGACAGAGCTTCTGACCCGCGCCGAATACGCCGCCATCGCCGCAGATCTTGATCTGCCCGCCGCGCCCTTTGTCGAGGGGAAATTCCGGTCGGGGGCCGGCCCTGCGATGGAGACGGTCAATCCGGCGACCGGCGAGGTGATAACCACAATCAGCACTGCGGCTCAGGAAGATGTCGACTTTGCCGTCGACAAGGCACGCGAGGTCTTTGAGCGCGGCGAGTGGTCGAAAATGCACCCGTCCGACCGAAAGGATGTGCTCATTCGGCTTTGCAAGCTGATCACCCGCCGCAGGCACGAATTCGCGGTGATGGAAAGCCTCGACAGTGGCAAGCCGATCCGCGATTGCGTCACAATCGATGTCCCCGAGACCATTCACACGATCAAGTGGCATGCGGAACTGATCGACAAGATCTACGATCAGGTGGGGCCTTCGGGTGATGAGGCGATCAGCATGATCCTGCGCGAACCGGTGGGCGTTGTGGCCTGTATCCTGCCGTGGAACTTTCCGTTGCTGATGATGGCCTGGAAGATCGGCCCGGCGTTGGCGGCGGGAAACTCGGTGATCGTGAAGCCGGCAGAGCAGACCTCGCTCACCGCGCTGCGTCTCGCCGAAGTGGCGCATATGGCAGGTGTGCCACGCGGCGTGTTGCAGGTGCTGCCCGGCGATGGGCCGCAGGTGGGCGCGCCACTGGGCTTGCACCGGGATGTCGATATGGTCAGCTTTACCGGTTCGACCGAGACAGGACGCCATTTCCTGCGCTACGCGGCGGACAGCAACCTCAAGAAGGTGACACTGGAATGTGGCGGAAAGAATCCGGCCGTTGTGTTGTCGGATGCCGAGCATCTTGATCATGTGGCCGCGCATGTCGTGCAGGCGGCGTTCTGGAACATGGGTGAAAACTGTTCTGCTTGTTCGCGGCTGATTGTGCACCGCGATATCAAGGGCCCTTTGCTGGACCGTATCACCGCACGCCTGCGGGAGTGGAAAACAGGCGACCCGCTTGATCCTGCCAACCATCTGGGTGCGCTGGTGGATACGGCGCATGCCGAGAAGGTCGCAAGCTACCTGACGGGAACAGCCTTGACCGGCGGGACGGCGGATGGCGTTTTCGTGCCGCCCACGCTCTATGAGGTCGACCGTGACGATCCGTGCGCGCGGGAAGAGATATTCGGGCCGGTGCTGAGCGTGATTGGGGTGGCCAGTGATGACGAGGCAATCGCGCTGGCCAATGACACGCAGTACGGTCTCGCAGCCAGCGTATTTACAGGCAATGTCCGGCGCGCCATCCGGGCCGCGCGGGGCATACGGGCGGGTACGGTTACAGTCAATTGTTATGGCGAGGGCGATATCGCCACACCGTTTGGCGGCTTTGGCCAGTCTGGTTTTGGCGGGCGTGACAATGGGGTGCAGGCGCACGATCAGTTTACAGAAATCAAGACGGTCTGGATTGACCTGACCGATCCGCAGGATGGAGACATTGTCGAATGACCGTTGAAGCCGTTGGAACGACGCGCCGGGGGCGTGGCGCGCGAAAGGCGGTTCGGCAGGCGCGTGACGTGACCATGCTGCCCGCGCTCAAGCGCAGCCTGCCACTGACAGAACCGATGGATCAAAGCCAGATCGAGCGGATCGACGCGGCTTCGATGCACATACTGGAGAATGTGGGTGTCGTGTTTCGTGACGACATTGCCCTGGAAGACTGGCGCAAGGTCGGCGCCAAGGTCGAAGGTGAGACGGTGTATCCTGATCGCGGTCTGGTGCGCGAGTTGATCGCGACCATTCCCGAGACGTTCACCTATCACGCGCGCAATCCCGTCAACAACCTGCCGTTCGGGCGGGAGCATGCGATCTTTGTGCCCATGACGGGCGCGCCTTTTCTGCGCGATCTCGATGATGTGCGCCGAAATCCGACACTGGACGACCTGGCAAACTTCCACAAGCTGGCGCATATGCTGCCTGCGATGCACAGTTCCGCGCATCATATCGTGGAACCCTACGATCATCCGATCAGTCAGCGGCATCTGCGGATCACGTACAGTTCCATAAAGCACTCCGACAAGACGTTCATGGGCATGACCACCAGTCCCAGGAATGCCGAGGATGTGATGGACATGTGCGCACTCCTCTTCGGCGAGGACTATCTGGAAACGCATCCTGTCTGCACCGGCAACTGCAACGGGAACAGCCCGCTTGTCTGGGATGAAACCATGTTGGGCGCGATGCGCGCTTTCAACCGGCGCAATCAACCGGTTCTGTGCAGTCCGTTTGTTCTGGGCGGGGCCAATACGCCAGCGTCTGTTGCACCCACGGTCGCCCAACTCAACGCCGAGGCGTTGAGCGCGCTGGCCTATACGCAAATTATTCGCAAGGGCTGCCCTGCGATCTATGGGCATTACCTGTCGACCGTCAGCATGAAGTCCGGTGCGCCGATGGCGGGCACGCCCGAAATCAGCTTGATGAACATGATGATCGGGCAAATGGCGCGGTTCTACGGCGTGCCCTGGCGCAGCTCCAACACGCTGGGCGGGGCCAAGACGCTTGATGCGCAGGCGGGCTACGAAAGTGCGACGACACTCATGGCGTTGCAGATGGCGGGCACCAACTACATGTGGCACAGTGCCGGGTGGAACGAGGCGGGCATGCATTGTTCCATGGCCAAATTCGTGATTGATGCCGAACAGTGCGCCATGGCCTATCGCATGGCCGAAGGGATCAGGTGGGACGACTTTGACGAGGCCGTCGCCGCCGTGGCCGATATCGGCCCGGGGGGGCACTATCTGGGCCACCCGCACACGCTGGAAAACTTTCAGCGCGCGTTCTTCATGCCGGAACTGTTCGACAACAACTCGATAGAACAGTGGCAGGCCGAAGGCGCCATCGAGACGCCGGAACGTGCAATAAAATATACGCGCAGCTTGCTGGCAGACTATCAGGAGCCGAAACTGGATGACGCCGTGGACGAGGCGTTGTGCGACTACATCGCCCGGCGCGAACGCGAAATCCCAGCGGCGGATGCGCTGAATCAGGAGTTCTGAGACCGGTGCGGATCGCAGAATTGCACATCTACCAGCACGATCTGCCGGTCAAGGACGGGCCTTACACGATGGCGCGGGCACAGGTCTGGTCGCTGAAGACCACGCTGGTGCGGATCGTCTCGGATACCGGTGTCGAGGGATGGGGTGAGACCTGTCCGGTCGGTCCCACATATGCCGAGGCCCATGCCGGTGGCGCGCTCGCCGCGCTGCGTGAGGTTGGCGAGGCTCTGATCGGTGCGCCTGTGGCGCCGTTGACGGTCCACCGCCTGATGGATGCGCAGCTCAACGGGCATGCCTACGCCAAGGCCGCGGTCGATATCGCCGTGTATGACCTGCTGGGCAAAGCGACCGGTCAAAGGGTCGCCGACATGCTGGGCGGTGCCGTGACCGATCGCGTTCCGACCTACTATGCGACGGGCGTCGGACAACCCGACGATATTGCGCGGCTCGCAACGGAGAAGGCCGCCGAAGGCTATCCACGCCTGCAGATCAAGGTGGGCGGGCGAGATGTCGAGACCGATATCGAAGTGATCCGCAAGGTCTGGGAACGCGTCGGGTCGCGCGTACGGCTGGCGGTTGACGGCAATCGTGGCTGGACAACAAGAGACGCCCTGCGCGTCAGCATGGACTGCGAAGAAATCCCTTTCGTCATGGAACAGCCCTGCAACACGATCCACGATCTTCGCCAGATCCGAAGCCGGATCAGACACGGGCTTTACATGGATGAGAATGCGACCAACCTGGAAACTGTCATTGAGGCGGTCGGCACGAACCTCGTTGACGGATTCGGAATGAAGGTCACACGGATCGGGGGTCTGGCACCAATGACCACCTTCCGCGACATCTGCGCGGCGCGCAATCTGCCGCATACCTGCGACGACAGCTGGGGCGGTGATATCATCGCTGCGGCCTGTACGCATATCGGGGCCACAGTTGACCCAGGCCGTCTGGATGGCGTCTGGCTCGCCCAGCCGTACATAGAAGGGCATTACGACAGGCACGGCGTTCGCATCGTTGAGGGTCATGTGGCCCTGCCGAAAGGTCCCGGACTTGGCCTTCGGATTGATGCGGCGCAATTCAGGCCTTCTGTCGCATCATTCGGAGCCTGACCATGAACACGACACCACCGTTTATAGACCTGACAAATCCGGATGTTTCCACCCGTGGCCCTGAGGTGCTGCGGGCACGGGACGATCACTGGTGCGCCGAAACGCCTTTCGGCCTGGCGGTGCTGCGGTATCGCGAGGTCGGGCAAATCCTGCGGGACAGACGCTTTCGGCAGGGCAGTCACAACTGGCCTGATCTCGTGGGCATAGAGGGCAGCTTTGCGGATTTCTGGCGCAACTCCGTCATCGCCCGAGAAGGCCCCTCGCACAAGAAGCTGCGTGCGCTGGCCGTGCCGTCACTGAGCGAAGACTATGTGTTGAGTCTGGTGCCTGCGTTCGATCAGATTGCAAACGATCTGTGCGACGACCTGCGCGGTGGAACGAATTGCGAATTCCAGAGCGCATTTTGCGAACCCTTCGCCGGTCAGGCGATCACAACTCTTCTTGGTATGGATCGCAGTGACTGGCCGGTCGTGGCCCACAATGCGGTGGATCTGGGTCTTGCGATGGGCGTCTATGCCAAACGCTATGAAAAACAGTTCAATGCCGCCTGTGAGACGTTGTTCGAGCTGTCGGAGTCACTGGTCAAGAGGGTTCGGGCGGGTCAGGACACATCCAGTTACGTGGCGCGGATGGTTTCGGAATACGACCGGAACGGCGATTGTACCCATGAAGATCTGCTGAATACGATTGTGATATCAATCTTCGGTGGTGTCGATACGACACGAGCGCTTCTTGGCCTGGGGCTGTCGCTGTTTATCGACAACCCCGCGCAGTGGCGGGCGCTGCGCGAGAATGCGGAGCTTATTCCGCAGGCTGTGGATGAGTGTATCCGCATGCGGCCAACCACCACCTGGGCGTCGCGCGAAGCCGTGGAAGACGTGGAAATCAATGGTCTCACCATCAGCGCGGGCACTGTGATGCATTTGCTGGTCCATGCCAGCGCGACGGATCCGGCGATATGCGATGATGCGCGGTTCGACATCACGGCCACGCGCAAGCGCCATTTCGGGTTTGGCGGAGGCGCGCATCACTGCATCGGGCACTTCGTTGCGCGCACCGATATTGCAAGCGCCCTGGGGGCCCTGCGTCGAACCTTCCGGACGGTCGCGTATGATGCCCCGCCGGACTGGCTGCCTGACAGTGGCAACACGGGCGCATTGCGCCTGCCCGTAAAGTACGAGGTGGCCGCATGACCTTTGCCGGAAAGCGCGTGCTCGTCACGGGGGCGGCCGGTGGTATCGGGGCTGCCGTGGTGGCCGCCATGCGCGCCGCGCAGGCGCATGTGGCTGTCACCGACCGCGATAGCTCTGGTATCGACGCCGATGTGCATCTCGACGGTGACCTGCGCGACGGTTCCTTTTGTGATGCGTTGCCGGCGCGTGCGTCAGAAAGACTTGGGGGGATCGACATCATCTGCAACAACGCCGGTGTTATCACGCGCGGAGACATCACCACCACGTCTGATGCCGATTTTGACCTGACCATGACGGTGAATGTCGAGGCTCCGTTCCGGATTTGCCGGGCTGCCATTCCGTTGATGGCGGCCTCCGGCGGCGGTGCAATCGTCAACACCGCGTCCTGCTGGGGCGTGCATCCCGGACCGAACCATCCGCTCTATGTCATGTCGAAGGCTGCCCTTGCCGCTTTGACGCAGTGTCTGGGCCGGGACCACGCGTCGCAGGGCATTCGGGTCAACGCGGTCTGCCCGAACGAGGTGGATACGCCCATGTTGCGCACCGGCTTTTCCCTGCGCGGTCTTGATCCGGAAAACGCTATTGCAGAGCTCAATACGTCCGTTCCGATCGGGCACGTTGCGAAACCGGAAGAAATTGCCGATGTCATTCTGTTTCTGGCGTCGGATGCCGCGCGCTACATCTGCGGGGCACTGCTTGAGGTCAATGGCGGGAAACCGGTCACATGAGCCATTTTGCAGGCAAGGTGGCGCTTGTCACCGGGGCGTCCCGGGGTATGGGACGTGCGACTGCTGATCTTTTGGCCAAAGGCGGCGCGCGTGTTTTCTGTGCACAGCGAGGAACGTCCGGGCACGAAGATATCGCCGCCGACTTTACTGATCCGGCGGCGCCCGCCCGTGTGCTCGCGCACGTCAGGGAACAGGCCGGGGCACTCGATATTCTTGTCAATAACGCCGGGATGATGCGGGAAGGCTCTGTTGAGGAGTCTCCGCTCGAAGACTGGCACATCCAGATCCAAGTCAACCTTACAGTGCCCTTTCTGCTGATCCGGTACGCGATGCCCCTGCTGCGTGCGCAGCGTGGTGCGATCGTGAATGTGGGATCAATCGAGGGACTCGGCTCGAACCCGAGGCACCCGGCCTATGGCGCAAGCAAGGCCGGTTTGCATGGGCTGACGCGCGCGGTGGCCGTCGATCATGGACCACAGGGCGTGCGGTGCAACGCGGTTGCGCCGGGCTGGATCGACACGGAACTCAACGAGGACTTCATCCGGTCCATGCCCGATCCGGTTGCGTTTCGGCGTGAGATCGGGCGCATTCATCCGTTGCGCCGGACCGGAACGCCGGGCGACGTGGCCGAGGTGATCTGCTGGCTGGCCTCGGACAGCGCATGCTTTGTCACCGGGCAGGTGTTCACCATTGACGGTGGGCGCATGGCGCAGTTGAGTTTGCCGTGAAAATCACAGCGCAGCCTTGTGATCCCGGCACGTCGGGGTGGGAGGCGGTGCTGCCTTCGGTTGCGCCTTTGCCGGAACTCGATGTCAACGCACAGGCGGACTGGCTGGTCATCGGGGGCGGGTTTGCCGGTCTGGCGGCAACGCGCCGGTTGGCTCAACTGCAACCCGACGCCCGCATCGCGGTGCTGGAGGCCAAGCGCGTCGGCGAAGGCCCGGCGGGTCGCAACTCTGGCTTCATGATTGACTTGCCGCACGATTTGGCCTCGCAGGACTATGCCGGGGCGATAGAAAGCGACCGGATGCAAACCCGTGCCAATCGGGCAGCGATCGACTTTGCCGCAGCGATGGCGGAAGAGTTCGAACTGGGGCAGGAGGGTTTTGCGCGTGCGGGCAAGACCAATGCAGCGGCAACCGAAAAAGGTGATCAGCACAACCGGGACTATGCCGCACATCTGGCTGCAATGGGTGAGGCACATGAATTGCTGGACGCACAGGCCATGCAGGCGCTGACCGGTACGCACTATTACAGCAGTGGGCTTTACACCCCCGGCACGGCGATGGTGCAGCCCGCGCAATTCGTACGATCTGTGGCCCGTGGCCTGGTGTCAAACAGGGTGCAAATCCATGAAAACACGCCCGTTATCGCGCTCAACAAGGCCAGTGTATGGGAGGCCCTGACACCCAAGGGCACGATCCGGGCACCCCGCGTCATACTGGCGGTCAATGGCCATGCGGAAAGTTTCGGGCAGTTCAAGGGGCGGCTTTTGCACGTATTCCTTTACGCGTCGATGACACGCGCGCTCAGCAAGGACGAGGTGGCCCGTCTGGGAGGCAAGCCGCGTTGGGGGCTGACACCGGCCGATCCTCTCGGCAGCACGGTCCGGCGGATTTCGGGCTCCGGCGGAGACCGGCTGGTGGTGCGCAACCGGGTGACGTGCGATCCGGGATTGGCCATTCCGGAGGCCCGCGTGGCGGCGATGGGACGCAGCCATGACAAGTCTTTTGTCAAGCGGTTTCCAATGCTCAAGGATGTCGGGATGGAGTATCGCTGGGCCGGGCGGTTGTGCCTGAGCTTGAACGGGGCACCGGCACTGGGTGAAGTGGAAGAGGGGCTGTTTTCGGCCTGTTGCCAGAACGGCCTTGGTCTTGCCCGCGGCACCCTGCACGGTATGGCAACGGCAGAGCTTGCCTGTGGCGAACGCACCGAACTGGTGGATCATGTGATGAGGCAGGGTGTGGCATCTCGTCTGCCGCCGCGGCTGATGACGTGGCTTGGCGCCAATGCGACGATGAAATGGGGCGAGTGGCGCGCCGGGCGGGAACTTTAGGGCGGTTCGCGCAGGGTTTGCGGTGCGTCGCCTCCCCCCGGATGATGCAAGCGTTTTAAATTGCATTATGGCGTCGGGCTTGGGCGCAATACGTTGGTCAACGGTTTGTTTGCCACCGGTTCCCGACAACCGCCGAACCAGTTTAAATTGCCTGAAATCTCTGAAATATACTCGTTTTACCTTGGGTCCGCGACGTCCCGTGAGATGAAGCGCGCACATCGCCGGGTTGCGTTCCGTGCGCTGGACATTTCGCCTGAAGACAGAGCGACCCAGGCCGGGTCAATCGTTGCGCGCCAGATCCTTGAGGATCGGACAATCCGGGCGCGCATCCCCGGCGCAGGTGTCGATCAGATGACCCAGCGTGTCGCGCATGTCCTGAAGGGCGGTGATTTTTGCGTCGATCTGATCGAGATGCGTGCGCGCGACGGCTTTGACGTCAGCACTGTTGCGGGTCTTGTCCTCGTAGAGCGCAAGCAGCGTACGGCAGTCTTCGATCGAGAACCCCAGTGCGCGGGCGCGGGCCAGAAAGGTCAGATTGTGCACCTGTTCTTGCCGGAAGCGGCGGTATCCGTTGGTGTCGCGATCGGGTCGGATCAGACCGATCTCTTCATAGTAGCGGATCGTCTTGGAGGGCAGGCCGGTGCGCCTTGAGACGTGCGATATGTTCATGTCACACCTTTCTGTCCGGATGAGAAGCGGCGCAGACGCAGCGCATTGGCCACCACGAAAACTGACGACAGGGCCATGGCGGCGGCTGCCAGCATGGGAGAGAGCAGCGCGCCGGTCAATGGATAGAGTACGCCGGCCGCCACAGGGATGAGCGCGGTGTTGTAGGCAAAGGCCCAAAACAGGTTTTGACGGATGTTGCGCAACGTGGCACGCGACAGGTCGAGCGCGCGCAGAACGCCGGCCGGATCGCCAGACATCAGAACCACGTCCGCTGTCTCGATGGCCACGTCCGTGCCGGTGCCCATGGCGATGCCCGCATCGGCAGCCGCCAGTGCAGGCGCGTCGTTCAGCCCGTCGCCCACAAAGGCCACCGTGCCGTGGCGCGCGCGCAACTCTTCGAGGGCGGCCTGTTTGCCACCGGGCATCACATCGGAGCGCACCTCGTCAATGCCAAGCTCGGCCGCGACAGCCCTGGCAGCCAGCGCCACGTCACCGGTCACCAGCGCGGTCCGAACGCCGCGGGCATGAAGCGCTGCAATGGTGTCGGCGGCGGTGGGTTTCACCGGGTCCGAAACGCTGAGCAAGGCAACGGCACGGTCATCCTGCGCCACCAGAAGTGGCGTGCGGCCCTGCGACGATTCCTCGTCGCGCGCACGGTCAAACATAAGTATGTCGACGCTGCGGTTTTGCATGAAGCGGGCATTCCCGACCAGAAGATTTCGCCCGTCGACCAGTGCAGACAAGCCGAGACCGGGATGGGCCACGACGTTTTCGGCTGCAGGACGCGAAAGCTTGCGCGCGTCGGCGGCGTCTTCGATGGCGCGTGCTACGGGATGTTCGGATTGTGCCTCGGCCGCGGCGACGGCGGCAAGAAGCCTGTCCGGGTCGATATCCGGGATGGTCTGGATCCGGGTCAGGCTGGGACGTCCCTCGGTCAGGGTGCCGGTCTTGTCGAAGACAATCAGCGCAACCTCGGACAGGGTTTGCAGCGCTGCGCCACGCCGGAAGAGAACACCCAGCTCCGCCGCCCGGCCCGTGCCGACGAGAATCGATGTCGGCGTGGCCAGACCCATGGCGCAGGGGCAGGCGATGATCAGGACACAGACGCCCGCCACCAGCGCGAAGCCAAGTGCCGGCGACGGGCCGACTGCAAGCCAGACTGCAACCGTGAGGGCGGCGAGAGCCAGAACAGCAGGCACGAAAACGGCCACAACCCGGTCGGCCAGCGCCTGAACGGGCAGTTTGCCTGCCTGCGCTTCGCTGACCATGCGCACGATCCGGGCAAGCGCGGTGTCCCGGCCCACGGCGGTCGCGCGAATGTCCAGCGCGTTCTGGCCGTTGACCGTTCCGCCGGTGACCGGGTCGCCGGGGCCTTTGTCGACGGGCAGGGGTTCACCTGTCAGCATGGCTTCGTCCACCCAGGACTGGCCTCTGACCACGATGCCATCGGCAGGAATGCGGGCCCCCGGACGCACCAGGGCAATGTCGCCCGTCTGCAGGTGTTCGGCCGCAATGTCGATCGTGTCTTCGCCCCGGCGAATGGTGACGCGGGTGGGTTGCAACCCGATCAGGCGTCGGATTGCGGCACCGCTTTGTCCGCGGGCCCGCGCCTCCATCCAGCGTCCGGCAAGCAAGAGCGTCACGATCACGGCGGCGGCTTCGAAATATACGGCGCGCGTGCCTTCTGGCAGCAGCTCCGGTGCGAACAGGGCCACGGTCGAAAAGCTCCATGCCGCCAGTGTGCCAATGGCCACAAGCGAATTCATGTCGGGTGCGCCCCGAAAAAGCGCGGGCAGACCGCGGGTAAAAAACGCGCGTCCCGGGCCGATCAGCACCAGCGTGGTCAGAACGAACTGAGCGGCCCAGAGAGGTGTTTGTCCCAGCGTGGTGAACAGCCAGTGATGCAGGGCCGGTACCAGGTGCCCGCCCATTTCGGTGACGAAAACCGGCAATGTGAGGGCTGAGGCCCACATCGTTGCGCGTCTGAGCTGGACGATTTCGGTTTCCCGGTCGGACACTGTTGCGTCGGTCTGTCCGCTGCCGAAGGTCGCGGGATAACCGGCCTGCGTGACAATCTCGGCCAGCGTGCCGGGATCCGTCACGCCGGGCAGATAGAGCACCTGCGCCAGACCCGTAGCGAGATTGACGCTGGCCTGCTGGACCCCTGGCGCTTCGGAAAGCGCGCGCTCGACCCGACTTGTGCAAGAGGCACACTGCAGCCCGTCGACCCGAAGTGCGGCGGTCCGTGTGCGCGGCGGATACCCTGCCCGGATCAGAGCGCGGGTGATGTCCAGTGACGAGGCCGCGCCCAATGACACCTCCGCCACGCCGGTCGTGGCATTCACGGTGGCAGTGCCAAGGCCCGGAATCCTGCCCAATGCGCGCTCGGCCTCGGTGGCGCAGCTTGCGCAATGCAGATTTTCAAGCGTCAGGTGCAGAACGGTCACGGCGATTCCCCTGAACCTTCAGATAAGGCTTCCAGTCACTGGAAGGTCAAGGGATCAGCGCTCTGGACCGGGCCGTGGGGGAGCCTGGCGGTATCTGAAGACACCGGTTGCGTTTGCAACCTGTGCGCCAGATGAGTCTCTCAGGCAGCCACTGGCAAAAAATGTCGACCGCCCGCCGCCCGTGACCCTGGCTTCGGCCACAAGCCGGTCACCGGTTGCAGGGGCGAGGAAATTGATGGTCAACGACACGGTCAACGCGGCCCGTCTGATTTCGGGGTCGCCGGTGTGGCATCCACAAAAGCCCATCGCCGTATCAAGCATCGTTGCATAAACCCCGCCGTGGGGAAGGCCCTGCCGGTTCATGAGATGCGCGGCAATCGGTGCCTCGATGCGGGCGTAGCCCTCGGCCCAGCCAGTCATCGTAAAGCCAAGCGTCTGCGCGAGTGGCGAGGGCGGTTCGACCAGACGGGGATCAAGCGGATCGCTCATTGGTGTGCCGCCGCAAGCCCGGCTCTGGCAAAGGCCGGGACATGAGCGCCAAGGCGCAGGGCCCGGTCGGGATCGGCTGCGTTGCCGTCGAGTGCGCGTTTCTTCACCCCTTGCAGAATGGCGGCCATGCGAAAGAACGCCAGCGCCAGATAGAACTCCCAATCGGGCAGCGCGGTCAGGCCGCGGCGTACGCAATAGTCTTCGACAAACGCGGCATCCGTGGGCAGGCCAAGCGCAGCGCGGTCGCACCCGGCCAGTCCTCGCCCTTCCTCTGTGGCGGGCATGGCCCATTGCATGATGACGCCGGCCAGATCCGCCTGCGGTGCGCCAGTTGTCGATAACTCCCAGTCGAGCACGGCGGCGATCTCGGGGCGGTCAGGTGCGTACAACAGGTTGTCGAGCCGATAATCCCCGTGCACGAGGCAGCGTTCCTGTTCATGCTCCGGAAGGTGTTGAACAAGCCATTGCGACAGAGCGTCCATGTCCGCGACGGGTTCGGTCTCTGTGGCGCTGTACTGCGTGCGCCAGCGCTTCACCTGCCGCGCGGCCCAGGGAACGGGCGGGCCATAGTCCGAAAGTCCCGTGGCCTCGAGATCCACACTGTGGATGGCGGCCAGCCCCCCGACCATCGCAGCGATCAGTGCGGTGCGTGTGGCGCATGCATGACCGGGCAGCGCCGGTTGGTCGAACAGCCGGCCCGGCACATGGTCCATGATATAGAACGCGGCGCCGATCACGCTCTCGTCGGCGCAGTAGGCGCGCATCCGGGCGACCGGCACCGGTGTCTCCGCGAGCGCCTGTTGAACGCGAAACTCGCGGTCTACGGCATGCGCAGAGCTCAGCAGGGCACCGGGCGGCTTGCGCCGCAGAACATAGGCCCCCTTGCCCGTGTCGATGCGAAAGGTGGGGTTCGATTGCCCGCCTGTCAGCTGCTTGCAGGTGGCTCCGGCGTCGAGCCCCGGCACACGGCCCTTCGCCCAGCGAACCAGGGCCGCCATATCGGGTTTTGCAGTCATTCTTCGCGAAGATCCGGCAGGACAAAGTCGGCAAATGTCTGGCGCAGGGTGAGTTTCGAAACCTTGCCCGTCGCCGTCATTGGCAAGGCATCGACAAACAGGATGTCATCGGGCAATTGCCAGCGCGCAAATCTGTCCGACAGGTGGCGGTGCATCTCATCCAGCGTGACCCGGGCATCACCCTCCGGCACGATGACAAGCACGGGCCGTTCGTCCCATTTGGGATGAGGCACGGCAATGACCGCGCAGGCGCGGACACCGGGATGCCCGGCGGCGGTGTTTTCCAGATCAATCGAACTGATCCACTCGCCCCCGGATTTGACCAGATCCTTGGCCCGGTCGCGCACGATCAGGCGTCCGGTCGCGTCGATCGTGGCCACGTCCCCGGTGCCGAACCAGCCCTCCTTGTCCATTGCGCGCGCCGTGGCCTCGGGGTTCTTGTAATACCCCGAGATGATGGTGTTGCCGCGCACATAGAGCTCGCCCGGCGTCTGGCCGTCATGGGCCACACGGTTGCCGTTTTCGTCGACCAGTTTGAAGTCCACGCCGAACAGCCGGCGGCCGGCCCCGATCTGTGCGTCAACCCGGGTGTCGAGCGAAGCAGACCGCACCTCCGGAGGCAGAAGGCCGCGGCTGCCGACGGGGGTCATCTCGGTCATGCCCCAGGCCTGATTGACGTTTATGCCCATCTCTTCATAGGCGGCGATCAGCGAGCGCGGGGCCGCGGCGCCGCCGATCACCAGATCGCCAAGTTCTCCGGGCGGGCCGCCGCGCGACCTGATTTCCTGCAAGAGACCGGCCCAGACTGTGGGCACGCCCCAGGCCGTAAAGACGTGCTCCTGCTCAATCAGCGTGTACAGGCTTGCCCCGTCAAGGGACCGCCCCGGCATCACGATGTCCATGCCTGCCAGTGGCGCGGTGAAGGGCAGGCCCCAGGCGTTGACGTGAAACATCGGCACCACGGGCAGAACCGCACGCCCGTTCCGCAGGCTTTGCGGATGACCCGCCACGACCATGAGCGCGTGCAGGACCGTCGCTCTTTGCGAATAGAGCGCGCCCTTCGGCGCGCCCGTCGTACCGGACGTGTAGCATAGCGCCGCTGCGCTCTCCTCGGGCAGATCGGGCCAGTCGTAATCGGACGGCGCCGCAGACAAGAGGTCTTCGTAGCAGAGCAGATCCCGTGCGTCAGAGGGCAAGTCGGCGCGACCTCCCATGACAACGACATGGTCCAGAGTGCTCAGTCGGGTGCGCAATTCCGCAACAAGCGGCACAAGGCTCGGATCGACAAAAACGGCTCGGTCTTCGGCGTGATTGAAGATAAATACCAGCTGCTCCGCCGACAGGCGGGGGTTGATCGTGTGGCAGATGCGACCTGTCCCGGACACCGCATAGTAAAGCTCGAAATGCCGGTGCGTGTTCCAGGCCAGCGTGGCAATCCGGTCCCCTTGTTGCAGGTTCAGCCGGTCCAGCGCATTGGCCAGTCTGCCTGTGCGTGCCAGCAATTCCGGATATGTGTGGCGCGTCCTGCGTCCGTCTTCCATCACCGAGGTGATGCCTTGACTGTGAAACGCCTCTGCGGAGAAGGTCAGGATGTCGATGATCCGCAGGGGATGATGCTGCATCTGGCCCAGCATGATGGGGTCGCTCCTGGCTTTGCCCGTGCAGGCTGACACAAAGATCCGCGTGCTTCAATCGGCAGGCACCGCGTTGGACCTGCGTCGGATTTTGAGTATTTCCGGAAAGATGAAGCAGGGGCGCGATGCTCCTTCATCTTTCCAAAAATACTCTCGCCGAAGGCGTCCGCCCTTGACGCCGGGGGCCAGACTCCGCATCAGCGGCGCAACCGGGGAGGCTGGCCATGATGTTTGACCGCAATGTGAAGATCGCACCGTCCATCCTGTCGGCGGACTTCGCCGACTTCGGCGCGGAGATCCGTGCGATCGAGGAGCAGGGCGCGGACTGGGTGCATGTCGACGTCATGGACGGGCATTTTGTGCCGAACCTGACATTCGGCCCGCCCGCGGTGGCCGCGTTCCGGCCTCACGTGACCACCTTCATGGATGTGCATCTGATGATCGCGCCGGTCGATCCCTATGTCACGGCTTTTGCTCAGGCGGGCGCGGATATGATCACTGCGCATGTCGAGGCCGGGCCGCATATTCACCGCACGCTGCAGGCCATTCGGGCGGCGGGGTGCCGCGCGGGGGTCGCGATCAATCCCGGGACGCCTGTTGCCGCCATCGCGCCGGTGCTTGATCTTGTGGACATGGTTCTGGTGATGAGCGTCAATCCCGGTTTCGGCGGGCAGTCTTTCATCGACGGGGCGGTGGACCGGATTGCCACCGTCCGGGAAATGATCGGCAACAGGCCCGTTCACGTACAGGTTGACGGCGGTGTGACGCCAAAGACGGCGCCTGCCGTGGTCGCGGCTGGGGCGGATGTGCTGGTGGCCGGATCGGCCGTATTCAAGGGCGGATCCGCCGCCACGCCAGAGGTTTACGGCCGCAACATGCGCGCGATTCGCGCGGCGGTCGAAGCGTGAGCACGGGTCACGTCGACCCCACGCGCGACCGCTTTGCCGCGTTCCGCGAGATGGATCGGGCGGGCCCGGTCCATATGCTGAACCTGCTGCGGTTTCATGATGTGGCGCATTATGACGACGGCACCACGGCCACCGGTGCCGAGGCCTACGCGGCTTATGGCAGGGCCAGCGCGCCGGTCTTTCAGCGGCTGGGCGGGCGACAGGTCTGGATCGGACAGCCGGAGCTGATGCTGATCGGGCCGGAGACCGAGCGCTGGGATCTGGTGTTTGTCGCCGAGTATCCGTCGGTTGCGGCATTTGCAGAGATGTTGCGCGATCCGGAGTACCGCGAGGCGGTGCGCCACCGCCAGGCCGCCGTCGCCGATTCCCGGCTGATCCGCGTGGCGCCCGCCACGCCTGGCCGGTCCTTTGGCGCAGTCATCTGACCCCGCAGGGAGGGGGCAGCGTGAGACGCGTCATCGCACGCGCGGCGATTGCGCGTCTCCCGGCGTGTGGATCAGCAGCGTACGACCAAACGCGTGCGACCTCTGCCGACCGTTCTTCCGGCAAGCGATCGGTCCGGTTGCCCGGCGGGGTGTCATGGCCGATGCGCCCGAGGCGAAGCGGGGCGATGTTCCGGGAGCAACCCGCGCTGCATTGGGACGACAGGTGTTGTTTCCGGCTAGTGGGCCAGGTGTTACCGCCTGCAGCCCGGACCACGCCTGGCCACCTGTCTTTGCGCTGCGCCATGATGGCCCGGTCTGCGCCCCGATCCGCAAGGCCGTGACTGGCGTGTCTTGCGCTGGGCATGTCCCGCCTGTCCGGAGGTCTGTTCCGGATCGCGCGTTCCGTCGTGCGGGCAATCGGCCTGCGCGACAGGCCCTTCTGCGTGGCGTGTTGGCTGTTGACGTATCGGGCGGG
>JBCCHI010000074.1:0-18386 GCA_039028815.1 Pseudomonadota bacterium | reverse complement strand
TGCCGCGCTGAAAGGCGGCGCCGCGCACCCGGTTCCGCGTGCCGTGCGTGAGCGTGTCACTGCCGAGGCGAAACGCCTGCGCGCGCAGATCGGCCCGGCGCGGAACCAGCGCCTGTCAGAGGCACAATGTGCCGTGCTCGCTTATCCCGACCGGATCGGTCTGCGCCGCAAGGGAGGCCCCGCCCGTTTTGTCCTGTCCGGCGGAAAGGGCGCTGTCCTGCCCGATGACGACCCGCTTGCGGACGCGCGTTTGCTGGTGGCCACGGATCTGGATGGCGACCCGCGCGAAGCGCGCATCCGGCAGGCCGCGCCGGTTTCCGAGTCAGAGATCCGCGCAATCATGGACGACAGGATCCAATGGTGTGCGACATGCGAATGGGACCGGCGCACAAAACGCATCAGTGCCCGGCAGGAGGAACGACTGGGCGCAGTGATACTGGAGTCTCGCAACTGGAAAGAAGCCCCGCCAGAGGCAATGGCGCGCGCCATGCTGGACGGTGTGCGCGACCTTGGTCTGAACTGGAACGACGCATCGCGCCGGTTCGCCGCGCGTGTCCGGGTGGTTCGGACGTCGGCGTGCGACCTGCCGGACATGTCCGAAAGCGCGTTGCTTGATGGCTTGGAGGACTGGTTGCTGCCCTATATCGACGGTGTCCGCACCGCCGCGGACTGGCGCGGTTTCGACATGCTTCCGGCGTTGCGCGCACGCCTGGACTGGCCCCAGATGCAACAGCTTGACCGCGAGGCCCCGGCCCGGTTCACCACGCCTCTGGGGCGCGAGGTGCCGATCGACTACACAGGAACGTACCCTGAAATCGCTCTGCGCCTGCAAGAGATGTTCGGCCAGACAACGCATCCCGTCGTCGCTGGTCAGCCGTTGCGGGTCACGCTGTTGTCACCCGCCGGACGTCCGCTTCAGACCACGATGGACCTCCCCGGGTTCTGGGCCTCGTCCTACGCGGACGTGCGCAAGGACATGCGCGGACGCTACCCCAAGCACCCCTGGCCCGAGGATCCGACCCGGGCAGAGCCGACGCGGCGCACCAAACGACGCAGCTGACGCGCCGCATCCAGATCACACCAGCCAGCGCAGTGCCGGGAGTGGCGCGCCGCAAACGACTCAGGATTGATCCCACCACGGCCCGTGATGACGCCCTTCGGCATCCAGCCGTTCAAACCCGTGATAGCCGAAGACGTCGCGCTGTGCCTGAATGATACTGGCCGTGCCCCGACCCTGCCGCATCGTATCGGCCCATTGCAGCGCTGCGGACAGAACCGGAATAGCGTGACCTGCACCGGTGGCCTCAGCCACGCAGTGGCGCAGCGCAGGCAGTGTCGCCTTCAACGTTGCGGCGATGTCGGGCGCAAGGATCAGTTCGCCCTGCGGCGGACCGGATTCGAACGCACGTGCAACGTCGTCCAGCAACGCCGAACGGATGATGCACCCCGCCCGCCAGATCCGCGCAACGCGCGCGAAGTCAAGCTGCCAGTCATAGGCATCAGAGGCGGATCTGAGCAGACGGAACCCCTGCGCATGAACGAGAATGCGCGCCGCCAGAAACGCCTCGGCAAGCCGGTTTTCATTCGGGTCAAACGCCCCTCGTTCGCCACCGAGCGTTTCTTCTGTGAGACCCCGGAGCGTCTTTTCAGAGGACCAGCTGCGTGCCGCAACGGCGGCTTCGATCAGGCTCGCGGACTGGCCAAGACGCAGAGCTTCCACCACTGTCCATCGCCCGGTGCCCTTTTGACCGGCCTCGTCGCGTATCACATCTACAAAAGGCCGCCCCGTACGCGGGTCATTGTAGGCCAGAAGCTTGCCCGTGATCTCGACAAGATAAGACCGAAGTGGGCCGGTGTTCCACCGTGTCAGCAACGCGCCCACCTGCGCGGCGTCCCAGCCGGCGCCGTCATGCAGCAGACCATAGATTTCCGCGATTGTCTGCATGTCGGCATATTCGATGCCGTTGTGCACGGTTTTGACGAAATGTCCGGCGCCATCCGGCCCAAGATGCGCAACACAGGGCTGGTCCTCGTAACGCGCCGCGATCGCCTCCAGGATGTCGCGCAGTTGCAGCCAGCTGTGTTCGGTGCCACCAACCATCATCGAGGGACCGTGGCGCGCACCGTTTTCACCACCCGAAACACCCATGCCCACGAAATGCAGATCGCGGTCGGCCAGTGCGGCGGAACGTCTGCGCGTGTCGTGGAAATCGGCGTTTCCGCCGTCAATGATCGTGTCACCTGGGGACAGGAGGGGCGCAATCTCTGCGATCATTGCATCCATCGGAGCGCCGGACGGAATCATGAACAGGATGACGCAGGGCGTACGCAACGCGGCCACAAAGTCCGGCAGTGCCTCATACCCCGCCACAGAGCCTGAAAGACCTTTGCTTTCCAGCAGAAACGGCGCGATCCATTCGGGTTCGCGATTGGAAACAGCGACGTCAAATCCGTGTTCTGCCATGTTAAGCGCCAGCGCGCTTCCCATAGTGCCAAGTCCGTAGACCCCGATCTGCGCTGCCATTGCAAAGCTCCGCACGGTTCTGTTTGCGCTAACCTACCGGCACAGTTCTCAAGAGCAAGCGGGAATGGGCTGTCACGAATTCTGTCTGCAGGAAAATTCCGTACCGTCAGGATCGGCCTCGCGATAGGTCGCCTCGTTTCCCTTGATCCAGATGGAACGACCAAAGCTTGCCTCGTATTTCGACCCTGAGGCGGTTCTGACGAGCGATCCCGCATCAATCGTGTCCCCTCGTTCCATACGCACGCTGGGACGTGTGGTGTCAAAGAACATGGTGACGACCTCGTTGGCGGGTGTGTCGCCGCACGCCCAGAACACGGTGGCGGTCGGCGTTTCCAGCAGCCATGTGGCCACCAGTTCGCCTTCACGTCTGAGATAGGCTGCCTCGATACATGCGCGCGGATCACCGGCTTTCCAGCACTCGTTGCGCCCCTTGATCCAACCGCGCTGCGTGGCCTTGAGCTGATCCTCGGCCGCCTGCGCCCCGGCATCGAGCGCGCGCGCCGCAGCCAGAGCCTGCGCAAACCGCTCAGAGAGCATCACATCGAGGGCAGCCAGCGCGTCATCCGAACATATCAGTTTTTCGGCATCGCTCTGAGCCTTGTCACACTCGAACGAAGGCCGAGCCACGCCGGGCGCAGCTGGCAGAAGAAGACACACCAAAAGAAAAAATCTTGTCACTTCTCTTCGGGCTCCCTGAAATCGCCACATGTCCGCTCCATCCATACCTGCCGCGCGCTCGCGCTCAAGTGCTGTTGAACCGTGTTTGCCTACACCCCCAGACACCAACGCATGATCGCCTTCTGGGCGTGAAGACGGTTTTCCGCCTCGTCGAAGATAACCGAATGCGGTCCGTCCATTACGGCGCTGGTGGCTTCTTCGCCGCGATGAGCGGGCAGGCAATGCATAAAGAGCGCATCCGGCCTGGCATGGCGCATCAGGTCCTCATTGACCTGATAGCCGCGCAGCAGATTGTGCCGGCGTTCCTTGCTCGACTGGCTGTCATGCATGCTGATCCAGGTGTCGGTCACCACGAGGTCTGCCCCTGTCACAGCATGGGCGGCATCGCGGTCAATCGTGACGGTCGATCCCGCCTTGCGGGCCAGCCCCACGAATTCCTCCTCCGGGTCCAGCTGCGCCGGTCCGGTGAAGGTGAAATCGAACCCAAACTTTGCCGCCGCGTGCAGAAAGGAAGAACAGACGTTGTTGCCATCGCCCGACCAGACCACTTTCTTGCCGGCAATCGGTCCGCGGTGTTCCTCGTACGTCATGACATCGGCCATGATCTGGCAGGGATGGGTGCGATCGGTCAGACCGTTGATCACCGGCACATCGGCATACTCCGCCATTTCGCACAGCACGTTTTCGTCAAAGGTCCGTATCATGATCAGGTCGACATACCGGCTCATGACGCGCGCGGTGTCGGCAATGGTCTCTCCGTGACCCAGTTGCATATCGACGCCCGAGAGCACCATTGTTTCCCCCCCCATCTGACGCACACCCACGTCAAAACTTGTGCGCGTGCGTGTCGAGGGTTTTTCGAAGATGAGCGCGACCATGCGGCCCGACAGCGGGCTGGTGTCATCCGGTGTGCCGCGCGGGCGTCCGGCGCGGGCGGTCTTCATGGCACGGGCGGCGTCTATCATCCCGCGCAGATCCGCAGCATCGGTCTTATGAATATCGAGAAAGTGGTTCATGAGCGTCTTTCGGACAGCCTGTCGGATGGATGGTTTTTCAGCAGCTTACGATTGTCATGCATGTTCGGCAGTGGATCGCATGACCGCTTCTGCGGCGCTGTCGAGACGGGCAAGCGCCTCTGAAATCTCGTCATCACTGATGGTGAGTGGCGGCAAAAGCCGAACCGTGTTGTCCGCCGCCGGTACGGTGGTCAGGCATGTATCATAGCCTGCATTGACGACGTCCATGTTCGACGCGCGACACACCAGGCCCAGCATAAGACCTTCGCCCCGGACAGATGCGAACACGTCAGGGTGACGCGCCACCAAGCTTTCAAGCCCCTGACGCAACAGTCCGCCCTTGCGCCGCACCTCGGCCAGAAACTCTGGATCCGAGATGCGATCGAACACCGCACATCCGACCGCGCAGCCAAGCGGGTTGCCACCGTATGTGGACCCGTGTGTGCCCGCGGTCATACCTGAAGCCGCACGTTCCGTGGCCAGAACCGCACCGAGCGGAAAACCTCCACCGATGCCTTTGGCAATCATCATGATATCGGGCGTGATTCCGGCCCATTCACAGGCAAACAGCCGTCCGGTCCGCCCGATGCCGGTCTGAACCTCGTCGACGACGAGCAGAAGATCGTGCACATCGCAAAGGGCGCGCAAAGCGCGCAGATCCGCATTGGACCACGGTCTGATCCCGCCTTCGCCCTGTATGGGTTCCACCATGATCCCGGCTGTCGTTGCGTCGATCGCCGCGGCAGCCGCCGCGACATCGCCAAACGGGACCTGTTGAAAGCCAGGCAGCAAGGGCCCAAAGCCCCTTGTCATTTTCTCAGATCCCGCCGCGGCGATTCCTGCCGAAGACCGGCCGTGAAACGCGCCTTCGAAGGCAATGAAGGTCACACGCTCCGGCTGTCCTTCGTCGTAGAAGTGCTTGCGCGCCATCTTGACGGCCAGTTCGCAGGTCTCTGTGCCTGAGTTGGTAAAGAAAACCGTGTCCGCGAACGTGTCCGCCACAAGCCGGTCAGCCAGAGCTTGCTGCTGCGGAATCCGGTACAGATTCGACGTGTGCCAAAGCTCTGACGCCTGGGCGGTCAGCGCCGCGACGAGCTCGGGGTTGGCGTGCCCCAGCGAATTGACCGCGATGCCTGCGCCAAAATCCAGGAAACGTCGTCCGTCGGCCTCGATCAGCCAGCTGCCCTCGCCCTTCACAAAGGTAAGAGGGGCACGGTTGTATGTTGGCAGAACAGACGGGATCATTGTGAAAACCCTTATCGTTGAGATGGATGGCTTGCCCGAAGGCGGTATGTTCGTCAATCGTTTGGGAAACCGGCCAAGGTTTGCCCGACAGCTCGCAAGGCCCCGGACCCGCTGGTCAGCGGCGGGCGTTCGTTCGGCGTCGGAGTTCGATCCACTTGGACATGCGACGCTGCTTAGTCTGTTTCTCGCGGCGCGTGAAGTCAAAAGTTCATCGCCTCCGGGCGCAGGGTCCGACAATCGAGGGCTTGCGGCAAAGCCATATTGCAGCCACAGCTTTGGTCATGCACGTACCGCAGGTTTACAACCCACCGCTTGCCGCGTTTCTGACCCTCGTCGCTTCGGCGTTGCTGGCGGTTACGACGCTGCTGGCCAAAGCGCTTGGCACCAATGCGCTTGGTCCACCTTTGCACGCGATGCAGATCAGTCAGGGCCGGTTTCTTTTTGCGCTGCTCGCGATCATTGCCTTTGCCACTGTGACCCGGCCCGCGCTGACGCGGCCCGATCTGCGGCTGCATGTCCTGCGCTGCGGCTTTGGCTGGGGAGGTGTGACCGCAATGTTCGCTGCCGCATCCTTCATTCCGTTGTCCGATGCCACCGCAATAAGCTTTCTGAACCCTGTCATGGGCATGTTGCTTGCAATCCCGATTCTCGGTGAAAGGGTGGGAGCCGTTCGCTGGAGTGCCGCATTCATTGCCCTGACGGGCGCAGCCATCCTGATGCGACCGGGGGGTGCCGCGCTTGAACTGGGGGCACTGCTCGCGCTTGTCTCTGCCGTGTTGCTCGGGGCCGAGGTTATCGCGATCAAATTGCTGGCGGGGCGCGAAAGCGCGGTGCAGATCCTGCTGATCAACAACGCCATTGGTGCGGCCATCGCCACATTCGCCGCAAGTCTGGTCTGGACCGCGCCGGCGCCACGGCAATGGGCCGCGCTTGTTGGCATCGGAGTGGTCATGATCTGTGCGCAAGCCTGTTTCGTGAATGCAATTGCCCGTGCCGATGCCAGTTTCGTCACGCCGTTTTTCTTCGCCGCGCTGCTTTTCGCGGCACTTTATGACGCCGTGATCTTTGGTGTGATGCCGGACCGGACCTCGATCATCGGCGCCTCGGTCATTCTCATTGGTGCGGGACTTCTTGCCTGGCGCGAGGGCCGGCGGCGAGCGGGCGGGCAGGCTTCATCATGAGACTGTTTCTTCTGGCATGCCTGACGATGACCGCTTTCGCCGCCAATTCGCTGCTCAACCGGGCGGCAATTGCCGGCGGCACAATTGATGTGGCAAGTTTTGCAACAATCCGGTTGATCGCCGGGGCGGTCACGCTTGCGGTTCTGTGCGCTGTTCTGCGGGGTGGTCTGCATCTTGGAGGACCGGCACGAAAGACGGGTGTTCTTGCCTTGCTGGTTTATCTCTACGGCTTTTCGGCGGCCTATGACGCACTGGATGCCGGGATCGGCGCGCTGATCCTCTTTGCAATGGTTCAGGTGACCATGTTCGGGTTCGCCGTCAGCAGACAAGAGCATATTCCTCCACATCGCTGGGTCGGAACCGGACTGGCTCTGGCCGGTCTTTTCGGGCTCTTGTGGCCAGGCGAGGCCGCCACCATAAGCCTGCCACATGCTGCGGCCATGGCGCTTGCGGGGGTTGCATGGGGCGTCTACTCGTTGGCAGGAAAGCGATCGGCAGACGCCCTGCAGGCGACAGCTGCCAATTTCGTGCTGGCCGTGCCGGTCGGTTTGGGAGTGCTGGCCGGCTGGGCCGCGATTGATCCGGCTGTGCCCTCCATCGGCTCGCTCACAGGTGTCGGCCTGGCAATCCTGGCGGGGGCCATCACATCGGGACTGGGCTATGCCTTGTGGTACACGGTCCTGCCCTCGCTCAGTTCCACCAGCGCGGCGGTGGCGCAGCTCAGCGTTCCGGTGATTGCGCTGATCGCCGGAGCCATGCTCTTGGGTGAGACGGTCAGCCTGCGTGCCGCGATGTCGGCCGCGACCGTGCTGCTGGGCGTGGCGCTGTCGCTGGTCCCGGCCCGCGCGCGCCGCTCGGGATGACAGATCACTTTTTCACTGTCTCGCGCAGGCGGCGCGGCTTATGACAGCACTATGATCCGCGCTATTCTCGCCATTGTCCTGACGCTGTCTGCCACGTCGTTTGCACGTGCGGCGGACGAATGCGTTGTCTTGCTGCACGGTCTGGCGCGCACCGAGGTGTCATTGCTGATCCTGGGACAGGCTCTGGAAGCAGACGGCTATCACGTCGTGGCGCCCGGATATCCTTCGACCGAAGACCGGATCGCGGGACTTGCGGAAACCACATTGCCCAAGGCCGTGGCGGAATGCGGTGATCGGACGATCCACTTCGTCACCCATTCCATGGGCGGCATTCTCTTGCGCGTGTGGCTGACCGAGAACAGACCGGATAAGCTGGGGCGCGTGGTCATGCTTGCGCCTCCGAACAACGGCTCTGAACTGGTGGATGAACTGGGCGGGCTGGAGCTGTTTGAATGGCTGAGCGGCCCCTCGGGGCTTCAGCTTCAGACCGGTGACGACGGATTTCCCGGACAGCTTCCCGCTGTTGATTTCGATCTGGGCGTTATTGCGGGCGACAGGTCTCTCAACGCGTTCTTTTCGAACCTGATCGAAGGGCCGGACGACGGGAAGGTCAGCGTTGCCTCGACAAAGGTGGAGGGAATGCGGGATCACATCATTCTGCCGGTGAGCCATACGTTCATGATGAACAATCCAATTGTGATCGCGCAGGTGCGAACCTACCTGAAAACCGGACGTTTCGATCACGACATGACCTTGCGCGACCTCATCCGCAGTATCAGAGAATGACCCTTTGCCTCACCCTGACCGGTGCCGATGTGTTGCGTCCGGACGGCCTGGATCGCACGCCCCTGTCGCTGGCGCAGGGACAGATCGTCGAGGCTCCTCAGCGCCGCGAGGTTGACCTGAGTGGCTATCTGATCCTGCCCGGTATCGTGGATCTGCACGGCGATGCATTCGAAAAGCATCTCGCGCCGCGGCGTGGCGCGATGAAGGATCTGGATCAGGGTCTGGTCGCAGCCGAAGCCGAGGTGGCCTCGAACGGCATCACCACCGCCACGCTGGCGCAATTCTTCAGCTGGGAAGGCGGGATGCGCGGTCCCGAATTTGCGCACCGGGTTTTCGACGGCCTGAACCAGATCCGGGACCGTGTGCCAACCGACATGCGCGCGCAACTGCGGTTCGAGATTTCGATGCTCGACGCCTATGATGCGATGATCGAGATGGTTGACCGGTTTGGCATCACCTACGTGGTGCTGAACGATCATTTGCCGCACGACGAAATAACCAGCGGCAAGAGACCGCCGCGCTTGACGGGCCAGGCGCTGCGCATCGGAAAGAATCCGGACCGGCACTGGAGCGATCTGCAGACGCTTGAAGCCGGAATGCCCAAAGTCCCGGAGGCTCTGGACAGGCTTTGCGCAATCCTCGGTCAAAAAGGCATCCGTCTGGGCAGTCACGATGACCATACCGCCGAAGATCGCGCGATCTGGCGCAAACGCGGTGCGGCACTGGCCGAGTTCCCCGAAACGCAGTCTGCGGCTGAAGCCGCTTGTGCCGCAGGAGAACCCGTGATCCTCGGTGCGCCCAATGTGGTCAGAGGCGGATCTCACAAGGGCAACGCATCGGCTGTCGATCTGATTTGCATGGGACTGTGCAGCGCTCTGGCCTCCGACTATCACTATCCGTCGTTGCGCCGCGCCGCGTTTCTTCTGTCCGACAGCGGGATGTGCGCGCTTCCGGAGGCATGGGGCATGATCTCTGCCGGGCCCGCCACCGTAATCGGCCTGGATGATCGCGGCGCATTGTTGCCGGGACTGCGTGCAGATATCGTGATCCTCGACGCGCAAACGCGCGATGTATGTGCCACGATAGCGGGTGGGCAGGTCAGCTACATGAAAGGCGACGCGGCCACCCGCCTGATCGGGTGATGATCGGGCCCGCCGCCAAAACATCCCGCCAAACAAAGGCGGGTATGCGCGTCCGGTAGCCTTGCCGTTTACGCTGCAGGCGGCGTGACGCGATTCACATGGCCCATTTTGCGATCCGGCTTGACGTCGGCTTTGCCATACAGATGCAGCGAGACATCCGGCGCGCGCGCCAGTTGTTCAAGCTGATCCATGTCATCGCCGATAAGGTTTTGCATGGTCACGTCGGCGTAGCGGCTGCCATCTCCAAGCGGCCAGCCGGCCACCGCGCGAATATGCTGCTCGAACTGGTCGATCTGACATCCCTGCTGCGTCCAGTGGCCGGAATTGTGCACGCGCGGCGCAATCTCGTTCACCACAAGCCCTGCCCGGGTGACAAAGAGTTCAACCCCCATCACACCTACATAATCCAGCGCGTTCAGGATCTTGCCGGTCAGCAACACCGCATCCGCACGCTGCGCCGGGGTCACCTGCGCGGGAACCCGGGTGGTCCTCAATATGCCATCGCGATGCGTGTTTTCACCCGGATCGAAACAGGCAACGTCGCCATCTACACCGCGCGCGCCGATAACCGAAATCTCACGTTCGAACGCGACCAGACCTTCAAGAATTGCAGGCGCACCCTGCATGGCGGCCAACGCGGCACCCGCGTCGTCAACCGTGTTGATGCGGACCTGTCCCTTGCCGTCATACCCGAAGCGGCGCGTTTTCAGAATGGCGGGCGTTCCGATCCCTGCCAGTGCCGTCTCAAGTGACGCTGCATCGTCGACCTGTGCGTAAGGCGCGGTCGCAAGGCCAAGCGAACTGAGAAAGTCCTTCTCTGTCAGACGGTCCTGGCTGATGCGCAGTGCCTCACGTCCAGGACGCACGGAACGCGCGTTTTCCAAGCGATCAAGCGCCTGTGTCGGAATGTTCTCAAACTCGTAGGTGATCACCGCGACCCGGGTCGCAAAATCGTCCAGCGCTGCGGCATCGCCGTAGTCCGCCTGTATATGCGTTGCGGCCACCTGACCGGCCGGGCAATCGCTTGATGGCTCGAAGACGCATGTCTTGAATCCAAGCCGTGCGGCAGCAACGGACAACATCCGGCCAAGCTGCCCACCGCCCAGAATACCGATCACAGAGCCTGGTCGCAGGGGCTCAGTCATTCTGAGGCGTCTCCGGGATGGATCGGCTGAGCGCAGCACGCCAGTCATCGAGCCGCTGCGCCAACGCCGGATCGGACGTGGCGAGTATGGCGGCCGCCATCAGACCGGCATTGGCCGCGCCAGACGCGCCGATGGCCATTGTTGCAACCGGATAGCCGCGGGGCATCTGCACAATGGAGTAAAGGCTGTCCAATCCCCTGAGCGCCTTGCTTTCAACGGGCACGCCAATCACCGGCACACGCGTTTTGGACGCCATCATGCCAGGCAGATGCGCGGCACCGCCGGCACCCGCCACAATTGCCTTTAACCCCCTGTCGGCCGCCGCGTCGCCATACGCCCAGAGCCGGTCGGGCGTGCGGTGCGCCGAGACAATGCGCGCTTCGTAGCCCACGCCAAGCTCGTCAAGAACCGCCGCCGCCTCGCGCATGGTGGACCAGTCAGACTGACTGCCCATAACAATGCCGACCGAAACCTCTGCCATGCTGAATTCCCACTGCTTCGGAAAGCGCCACTATAGTATGGTGCCGGTTGGTGACAAGCCGCATTGGATGCATCCGAACGCGCCCGACAAAACCAGCCAGAGGCCGTCAGAGCTGTCGCCACGGCGTGCCGGAACCGTCGATGTCGCGCACAATGTCGAAACCTGCGGCCGCGTCAGGCTATGATGTCGGGTGTCAGACGGTCCTCGATCCACGCGATACGGTCTTTCAGCCGCAGCTTTTGCTGCTTCAGGCGCTTGATCGTGAAGGGATCGGCCGTTCCAGTGCTTTCCAGAGCCCGGATCGCCTGGTCGAGATCGGCATGCTGGCGTCTGAATTCCTCCAGTTCCACGCGCAACACCTCCTCTGACTTCATCGACAGGTCGCCGAAACCGTTCATGCTGCTTCCTTCTCCTGGATCGCTTGGAGACAGACTGGACCCGCTTATTCCCGGAAAAGAGTCACAACGGCAGCCTGTTCGCGCCTGAGAACCCGACCTTATCCTCTATCGACCGTGACGCAAACACTTGCATCGTGTCGCTGTGCGCCCCATTTATAGGTCAGCGCAGTTGCCTGTAAGGGACCGCGCACCGGATTGTCGCTTGAAGTGCAGAGGACATGCCGATGACGAAAGTGTCTTTGGGCTCGCACCCCTACATGCTGGGGTTTGAACAGCTGGAACGTCTGCTGGAACGCAGCGCGAAGTCCGGCAACGAAGGCTATCCCCCCTTCAATATTGAACAGACCTCAGATCAGTCCTACCGCATTACTCTTGCGGTGGCAGGTTTTGCAGAGAGCGATCTTTCGATCACGCTGGAAGACAGGCAGTTGGTCATTCGTGGCCGCCAGACGGAGGATGACGTCGATCGCGTGTTCCTGCATCGCGGGATCGCCGCACGCCAGTTTCAGCGCAGTTTCGTGCTGGCAGATGGCGTCGAAGTGGGCACCGCCATCATCGAGAACGGCCTGCTGCATGTGGATCTCAACCGGGCAAAACCCGAATCCGTGGTTCAGACGATCAAGATAAACAAGAGGTGAGAGCAATGGATACCCCGTACAATTTCGACACCGATGCCGAAAAAGCCATCGTTTACGTGCGTGAAGTCAAGGCCGCTGACCTGCCAAGCGATGTCCGCGAACAGGTGGGGGAACAGGACACGCTCTATGCCGTTCACACGGCTTCTGGCGAAAGACTGGCCGTGGTTCGCGACCGCAATATGGCGTTCGTTCTTGCGCGTCAGAATGATCTGACGCCTGTCACCGCCCACTAACGCGTATCGCGCCAAACCTGACTCAAAGAGTGTCGCGATATGCAGTGCACCGTCCCTATACTGTTCGCCTTTCGCCTTCAGCTGATGTCTCGGGGCAAAGGCGAAAGGCTTTAGAGATCAGAGCCGAAGACCGCATCAAGGCGCCTGGCGGAACGCAGGGCATCAGACGCTCGTGTGCACGTCCTGCCTTTCTTTCGAACCGGGATGCTTTGCATGCTTGTGGCGCAGGCGTGCCGGGGCTGGCCATTCACACCTCTCGCTGTCATATGCGACGGTAAAAGAGACGCGCGAAAGGCTGGCCCGTGACCCGTATTATCGAACATTTAAGCGATATCTCGGATCGTTACGATGCGCTGTTCGTGGATCTGTGGGGATGCGTGCACAACGGCGTCACCGCATTTCCCGAGGCGGTAGAGGCCCTGCACCGTTTCCGGGAAAACGGCGGCGCGGTTGTACTGGTGACGAATTCTCCGAAGCCTCGCGCGGGAATCGAACCGCAACTTCTGCATTTTCAAGTTCCAACTACATGCTGGGACACGATCGCCAGTTCCGGGGACTCGGCGCGCGCCGCGATGTTCCGTGGCGCTGTCGGCTCTCGTGTCTACTTCATGGGCGAATGGCAGCGCGATGCAGGGTTTTTTGAACCGATCCGGATCATCGAGGACCCTGTTGAAATCGAACGCGTGCCTCTTCGGGAGGCCGAAGGCATCGTTTGTTGTGGTCCGTTTGACCCGCTGGCCAGTCCGGATGTGAACCGGGCCGACTTTCTCTACGCAAAGCAGATGGGGCTGAAGTTGCTGTGCGCCAACCCCGATATCGTGGTGGATCGCGGTGACGTCCGTGAATGGTGCGCCGGGGCTCTGGCGCGGCTGTATACGGAAATGGGCGGCGAAAGCCTGTATTTCGGAAAACCTCATCCACCGATCTATGATCTGGCCCGCCGACGGCTGGCGGCACTGGGCCGGGGTATCGACGACAGCCGCATTCTCGCGATCGGAGACGGGATGCTCACCGACATTGCCGGCGCGGTCGGAGAGGATCTTGATTCGCTCTTCATCACCGGAGGGCTGGCCGCGCGAGAGACCAAGACCGAAATCCACCCGGAACCAGAGGCGCTGCGTGCTCATCTCTCTGAACACGACACCGCGCCCACATACGCAATTGGCCGTCTGCGTTAGCATATTTTGCTTGCTTTTCTGCGCTCGCAAAGTAATTAAGTTTCGCAAACAGCGCGCGTTGCGTTAAAATATTATAAGCCCGATGGCGCATTTCGGGTGAAGACCGCTGTATGGAGGGTCGGATGTTGGACAATATGCCGCGTGGCACGATCACGATCGAAGAGATCGAGATGGGCATGGTGCGCAGCCTGCGTAAGCTTGTGACCGACCGGGATATCGAGATGTTCGCGGAGGTTTCAACGGATCACAACCCGGTACATATGGACGACGATTATGCCCGGGACACCATTTTCGAGGGTCGGATTGCGCATGGCATGCTGACCGCGGGTCTGATTTCCGCGGTGATCGGCGAACAGCTTCCGGGACACGGCACCGTCTACATGGGTCAGACGCTGAAGTTTCTGGCCCCTGTACGCCCCGGCGACATGGTGGAGGCCGAGGTGGAGGTGATTGGCATTGATCATGGCAAACGCCGCGTCCAGCTCGACTGCCGGTGTCTTGTGAATGGCAAGAAAGTCCTGATCGGCGAAGCCACCGTTCTGGCGCCATCCGGAAAGTTTGACTAACGCGTTACGTTTCAAACGCGGGACACCACGGCAGGCGACACGCGCCCTTTCCCGGCATGTGCGTCACGGCGATCAGCGCAACAGAATTGTCGAAAACCGCTGCCGTTCATATGCTGCCGGCGGCACTGTGGCCCTTCTGACGCAACCGGTGGTTTCGGTTCTTGCGCGATCCCGGCCTTGAGGTTAGGCGTGCAGCCATGCGCATCATTCGAGATTACTCTTTTGTCGATCCTGCGGATCGCGGTGCCTCGGCAGCGATCGGGAACTTTGACGGTGTGCATATCGGCCATCAGAAAGTGATCGACCTCGCCCGGACCACGGGGCATGCGATAAACGCGCCGCTCGGTGTTCTGACATTCGAGCCTCACCCGCGGGAATACTTCGCGCCGGGGGCTCCTGCATTTCGCCTGATGAGCCGTGAAGCGCGCGCAAACCGGCTTGAAAAGCTGGGGGTCGAACGGCTGTACGAACTGAACTTCAATGCCGCGATGTCTGCGCTGTCACCCGAAGACTTTGCTCGCGATGTTGTCGCGGAAGGTCTCGGCCTGTCGCATGTGGTTGTGGGTGCCGATTTCTGCTTTGGCAAAGGGCGCGCGGGAACCGCCGAGCATCTTGAGGAATTTGGCAGAACGATGGGCTTTGGCGTCACGATCTCATCGCTTCTCGAGACCGGAAGCCGGCAGGTTTCATCCACGGAAATACGCAGGGCATTGCACGAGGGGCACCCACGCGATGCCGCGGCCATGCTGGGTCACTGGCATCGGATTGACGGGCCGGTTCTGAGCGGTGACCAGCGCGGGCGCGACCTGGGTTACCCGACGGCCAACATGTCAATCGCCGGTCTTCATCCTCCTAAATTCGGGGTCTATGCGGTTTTGGTCGACGTGTTGGAGGGCCCTCATTCGGGACAATATCAGGGTGCTGCCAGCCTTGGCATCCGCCCCATGTTCCGCGGTGAGATCCCCAACATTGAAACATATCTTTTTGATTTTTCAGGCGATCTATATGGCGTAGAACTGTCGGTCGCCCTGGTGGCATATCTGCGCCCGGAGCAGACATTCGACACGCTTGACGCATTCATTGCCCAGATGGATGCCGACTGTACCCGGGCGCGCAGCATTCTGGCTGCATTATGACCGTTGACCCGATCCGCCGTGCGGGCCTGGCCACCCGGTTCTGGGAGAAAAAGCCGCTGGACCGATTGTCTCAGGCCGAATGGGAAGCGCTTTGCGACGGGTGCGGGAAATGTTGCCTGAACAAGCTTGAAGACGAAGAAACCGGAGAGGTCGAACTGACGCGCGTGGCCTGCCGCCTGTTCGATGACACATCCTGCCGTTGTGGCCAGTACGACATCCGTCACCAGATCGTACCGGAATGCATCACGCTGTCCCCCGCCACGTTGCCTTTGCACGCCTACTGGCTTCCGACCACCTGTGCTTACAAACTGCTTTATGAAGGCCAGCCGCTGTTCGAATGGCACCCGTTGATCTCGGGCTCGGCAGAGAGCGTTTACACAGCCGGTGTCTCGGTGCGGCATATGACCGTTCCGGAGTTCGAGATTGACGAGGATGACTGGGAAGAACACCTGATGGAGGAGCCGACCGGATGCGTTTGAGTTCTGACAATACCGGCCCCGCCACACCGCAGGTCATGGCCGCGCTTGCTGCGGCAAACGAGGGTCATCTTGCGCCCTACGGCGATGACGCGCTGACCGCGCAGGCGGTGGATGCCGTGCGCGACGTTTTTGAGTCACCGGCGGCATCAGTGCACCTTGTCGCCACCGGCACGGCGGCCAACGCCCTGGCCCTTGCCGCGATGACCCAGCCCTGGCAGACGATATTCTGCACGCCGCTGGCACATATCTTCATCGACGAATGCCACGCACCGGAGTTCTATTCCGGTGGTGCGCGGCTGACACTCTCAGGCGATGGGGATAAAATGACATCCACCCAGCTGGAGAGCATGATCTCGGCTTTGCCTGCGGGCGACGTGCACGCGTCGCAGCCCGGTCCGGTGTCTCTGACCCAGGTGACAGAGCGCGGCCGCCTCTACACACTGGAAGAGTTGCGCGCAATCTGCGACATGGCGCGGGCGCACGGCCTGCCGGTTCATCTTGACGGAGCCCGCTTCGCCAATGCCGTGGCTGCGCTCAATTGCACGCCGGCTCAGATGAGCCACGAACTCGGCCTTGACTCGGTCAGCTTCGGGGCCAGCAAGAACGGATGCCTGGGTGTCGAGGCCGTGGTGTTCTTCAATCCGGACAAAGCCTGGGAAATCGAGCTGCGGCGCAAACGGGCCGGTCATCTGTTTTCCAAGCACCGGTATCTCGCCGCGCAGATGCTGGCTTATTGCACCGATGGCCTCTGGAAGCAGACGGCGCAGCGGGCCAATGCCAAAGCCGCGCGCCTGATCGACGGGCTGCGCGGGATAGCGCAGTGCCGGTTCTCCTTCGAACCTCAGGCCAATATGGTGTTTGCCACCCTGCCCCGGTCTGTGCATCAGCGCCTTCATGCAGCCGGGGCGGCCTACGGGCTCTTTGAGGGTCCGCTCGATCATGGTGATCCGGACGAGCCGCTGCTTTGCCGCATGGTCTGTGACTGGTCGATTGCGGATGCGGACATCGACCGCTTCGTGGATCTCGCCGGCGCGCGCTGAGACGCGTCACCTGCCGTACCTTCCGCGCGTCCACCAGCAGGTTCAGGACTGGTCAGGCGCTCGCTGTTTGCTGCTCAGAAACGCCAGGATCTGATCGGCAACCTGCGCGGGGTGCGTGACTGGCGCCATATGCGCTGCGCCCTCGATGACCACCGACCGGACGTTCGGAAGGCGTCTTGCAAGGCTCGCGTGAATGGCCGCAATGCTGCCGGGTGACCGCGCCCCGCGCAACAACAGCACCGGCACATCAAGCGTCTCCAACACGTTCGGGTCCAGAATATGACCCTTATCCTCAAAGAGCGTGGGCGTCTGCAGCTCGATCAGGTGCATTTTTGCCCCCATGCGTGCCCGTTCCTGGCTGGTCAGCGTGTCCCATTCTCCGGCATTGCCCCAGATACCAAGAAAGAGCCTGGCGGCTTCCTGTTGATCGCCGCGCTCCATCGCATCGGCAAAGCCCGACATGTCGGTCTCGACCTGCTGTTTTTCTTCAGTTCCGGCATGCAGCGCGGCCGCAAAGAACACCGGTTCAATCAACACCAGAGACCGTATCATCCGAGATCTCATGACGGCCATGCGCAGCGCCACGGTCGCACCAAAGGAATGTCCGATCACATGTGCCGGGGCCGCCAGCAGGTCAAAGCCCATGAGCGCCGTCAGTTCCTGGACGTCGACATGGCTCTCGCAGGCCGCCGTACGCCCATGACCCGGCATGTCAAAGGCCGTCATTGCAAGACGAGTGTCCAGATATCGCGCGATTGCGGCCCAACTGCCGGAATGACCCAGCCCGCAATGGATCAGCAGGGCCGGGTCAGGCCCTGCCCCGAATGTACGCCAGTAGGTGTTGAGCCCGGCTTTCAGCCCCTCGGGCATGTGGGGCTACAGCTTGCCCGCCAGATGCTGGTCAAGATCGTCCAGACGATCCTGGCCCCAGAATACCTGTCCGGTGTCGACCACATAGGTCGGCGCCCCGAAGACATTGGCGTTCACGGCGTCCTCAAGATTGCGCTCGTAGGTTTCCGCCGCGCTCAGCATGCCACGATCTGCAAGATCGGGGTCGAACCCCGCCTCTTCCAGACAGGCGCGCACAACCTGCGTGTCCGCCACATCCTTTTCGTCGGCCCAGACCGACCGCAGAATGGCGTGACAGAGTTTGCCCAGATCACCGCCTCCAGCCGTCTGTGCCGCGATAATCGCATAGGCGGACGGCGCTTGATTCGTCGGCCAGTGCGCAGGCTTGAGATTGAACGTCATGCCCAGTTTTTTCGACTGCCGCTGCATTTCCTGAGTGCGCCAGGTCTGCCGGCTGACGTGCCGATCCTTTGGTGGAACACCACCTGTGCGGGAAAACAATCCCAGAATGTCGAGAGGCTTGTAGGTGACATCTGCACCATGCTTCGCCGCTATCGGTTCCAGACGGGTCCCAGCCAGATAGGAATAAGGGGAGATGGTGGAGAAATAGTAGTCGATATGGGCCATTTTTCGGTACACCTCTAAGGCACAGCTTTGCCAGAAGTGACGCTCATGCTAAGCGGAGTCAATGTCACGATTCTGTCATGACCGCACAGCCCGGGGACACCACCATGCCAGTAACCCAAGAGCCAAAACTTATTGCCGGCAATGCGAACATGGCGCTGGCCCATGGAATCGCGAGGCGCAT
>JBCCHI010000073.1:0-18392 GCA_039028815.1 Pseudomonadota bacterium | reverse complement strand
TCAGGGCGGGGTTGAACAACGCGAGGCTTCGGTGTCGGTCGAACACGGCAAGGCCGGTTGTGAGATTTGCAAAAGTCTTGGTCAGGGTCTGGATAAACTCGCGACGCACAATTTCTGCGCGCGCAACCTGCGTGACGTCATTGACATAAAGAACAGACATGTCCCCGGCGGTTCCGGCAGACAGCTGCACGTAGCGCTCCTGGTCCGTCTGGGTTCCGGGCAGGCGGATGCGCTCTGGCTGCGTGCCGGTCACGTCCGCCGAACAGATTGCAGCGATGTCGCCGTCGGAAAAACCGGCAAACGCCTTGTTGTGCCAGACTGCGCCCGTGCGTTCATTCCTGCACCGCATTGCACATGGCGCGTCGCCCAGTATGTCCAGGCATTGCGATGCGAGCTGTTCCAGTCGCCACGCCCTGTGCAGATGTATGGGATCAGCCACGTTTGGCTGTCGGAGCAAAACATGCAAGCCGTCGACTTTTTGATCGAGCGACAGTGTCGCGCTGTCTTCCGGATCAAGGGCTGTCATTGTCCCCGAGCCGGTCTCGGACCATTTGGCGAGTGGACCAAAACGTTGGTCCAGCCAGTTTCTGAACGCATCCCAGGACTCGACGCTCGCGGTATCGTCAAAACTCTCTGAAACCAAAATGCGGTCGCTGTCGACCAAAAGACCATCGCGAAACAAAAGCCGCGCGGTTCCGGGCGCGCTGGATTTGGGGTGCCTGAGAGGAAAAAGCCCGATAGCAAACAAGACAATCAACGACAGCGCTCCTGCGGTGAGGAATGCCAGAAGAATGGTAAGGGGGGGCAGAACCGACATCTTGGAACGCTCACTCTCAGGTTGTGAGACATTGGCGCGCCGTGGTTAATGATGCGTTAATGCGCGCAACGTTGCGACCGCATCAGTGCTCAGGCGCGAATGGGTGCATTCACGCCCAGCGGGCTACTTTCCCGGTTTCGAAGTGCTTCGAGCCGTTTTCGGGGCCACGACACCTCGACAACCGCGCCACTTTTGTCGGTGTGTTCGGGCAGATTGCGAAAGGACCAGCTTCCATTCGTAAAACTCAGGTCAGCACCGGAGCGTTCCAAAAGTGTTTTGGCAATGAACAGGCCCAGACCCATGCCTTCGTATTCCGGTCTGAATGCGTGCGATTGCTGGGACCTGTTCCGCATAAAGGGTTCGCCAATCTGACCCAGAAGATGTGTGGGAAATCCCCTTCCATCATCAATGATACGTACGGTCACTGTTTCAGAGGTCCACCCGCTTTCAATCCAGACCTGAGAGCGCGAGAAATCCACTGCGTTCTGGATCAGATTCCGCAACCCGTGAATGATCTCAGGTTTGCGTGCGATCGTTGGCTGCGGCCCCTCGGTGTCTGATGCCGTGTAGAACGTCAGGTCCTTGCCGCGATCAGAATGAGGTTCGGCCGCTTCTTCAACCACGGCTGTCAAAGGGGCCTGATGCATATGGAGATCATCCTTGCCCATCCGGCCCATCGACCGAAGAATATCCCGGCAACGGTCGGCCTGATCCCGGATCAGAAGCGCATCATCCGCGAGATCGGGCTGATCAACCAACTCGGACGCAAGTTCTGAACTTGTCAGCTTTATTGTCGCAAGCGGCGTGCCCAGTTCATGCGCCGCCGCCGCCACAACGCCACCCAGATCAGTGAGTTTCTGTTCACGGGCCAACGCCATTTGTGTGGCCTGCAGCGCCTCGGACATGGACCCGATCTCGGACGCAATCCAGCGCGAATACACGCCCAGAAAGATCACCGCGATGACGGTGGCGACCCAGTTTCCGACCAGCAGGAGATCACTGACTTCCAGTATCGCGCCCGACATCGTCCGAAGCGGCAGAAAGAACTGCGTCAGAAGCGAAGTGTTCAGAACCGCTGTCGCCCCCAGGATCAGCGTCAAACGCGTATTGAGCGCGGCGGCCGACACCGTGACCGGGCCGACAATCAGAAGTGAAAAGGGATTGTTCAGACCACCCGTGAGATAAAGAAGCGCACTGAGCTGGATCAGGTCGAAGAAGACGATGAAGAAAATCTCTCGTTCCGACAGGCGCTTGTTCTTGGGAAAAACGATGATCGCCATGATGTTCGTGATGATCGAAAGCCCGACCACGCTGTAGCAAAGAGCGGTTTCAATCTCGAGATTCAGCAGATATTGCGCCACTGCGAGCGCCGCGAGTTGTCCCCCGATCGCCCACCACCGCAGAAGAACGAGCGTTCTGAGCCGAATCCAGCTGCGAGACTTGAGGTTCTGGGATGCAATCGGTCGAGTGTCATGCATGGGCTGTCGTACTTCACCTTTCTGTCAATTGTGTCCGGAACACCGCTGACCTAGAACTAAAGCGCAGGAACAAACAGGAAAGTCATTGGTATGACCCGGGTCTTCGCAATCGCTGCTGCACTTGCGCTTGTTGTACTGGTCGCATCGCTCACGGTGATGACTTTGATGCGAGGTGATGACGATCAGTTTGCGCAATGTCGCGCTGGCGCGGTGGCAGGCGGTTCGCAACTTGGGGGGCCATTCACGCTTGTCAGTGAGACGGGTGAAACGGTGACTGAAGCAGACGTCATTGATCGACCGACTCTGATCTACTTCGGCTTTACGAATTGTGACACGGTTTGTTCTATTGATGCCGCGCGCAACGCGGTCGTGATCGACATACTCGAAGAACGCGGCATCAGCGTCAAACCGGTCTTTATATCATTCGACCATGAGCGTGATACGCCGGAGGTTCTGGCCAGCTACACCGACATCATTCATCCGGACATGCTTGGCCTGACCGGAAGCGAAGAGCAGATCAAGGATGTCACCAGCGCATATCGCACCTATTATTCCAAATTGGATGGGGACGATGAATTCTATCAGTTTGAACATCTGACCTTTTCCTACCTGACTCTTCCCGAATATGGCTTTGTCGATTTTTTCCGCCGGGAAGAAACGCCGGAGGCCATGGCAGATCGCGTCGCTTGTTTTGCGGAAGCTGCTTGATATCTGACTGTTTCGACACAGTTTCTTTGACAGGGTGATGCGTCGAAACGGGAAACAGGAGATCCGCATGGCTGCGGAACAAAATCAGTTGGGCGAGGACAGGTCGCTTCTGATCGTCGATGACGACGAACCTTTTCTGCGTCGTCTCTGCAAAGCCATGGAGAAACGTGGATTCGATGTCGAAGTTGCCGGTTCTGTCGCTGCAGGAGTTGCCTTTGCCACCGCCCGTCCGCCGGCTTTTGCCGTCTGTGACCTGCGGCTTGAGGATGGGAATGGCCTCGACATCGTGGAAACACTGCGTGAAACGCGACCCGATTGCCGCGTTGTCGTACTTACAGGATATGGCGCGATTGCCAC
The DNA here is from genome assembly GCA_039028815.1 of Pseudomonadota bacterium. Taxonomy (GTDB): domain Bacteria; phylum Pseudomonadota; class Alphaproteobacteria; order Rhodobacterales; family Rhodobacteraceae; genus Roseovarius. The sequence goes on along the minus strand of JBCCHI010000073.1, from coordinate 15,032 downwards.
CGCGGTTGCCGCGGTGAAAATCGGCGCGATCGACTATCTTTCCAAACCAGCAGACGCTGAGGACATCACGAACGCTCTTTTGTCAAAGGCGGATGAGTTACCACCTCCGCCAGACAATCCAATGAGCGCGGATCGTGTGCGCTGGGAACATATTCAACGCGTCTATGAACTGTGCGACCGGAACGTTTCGGAAACCGCGCGGCGGCTGAGCATGCACCGGCGAACGTTGCAGCGTATTCTGGCCAAGCGGTCTCCTCGCTGATTTAGCGCAGCCTCAGAGCAACGGCAGAGTGTCGTGATGCCGCCCGACGGGGGCGTGATCAAGACCCGACCCGAGGCGATGATCCTCTCCGCGCCCCTCCGCCTGTCATCCGCGTGTCGCGATCAATTCCGCGTGCCGCTGCGTGAAGTCCTTTCTCACTTCGATCGGCGGACGCAAAAGAATGGACAATCCGTCCAGCAAATCCGGTTCAGGCGCGCCAAAGAAGCGCGTGGCCTCGGCGTGCGTAAAGCCGGCGATCTGGGTCGCCTCCAGCCAGGCGGATACTTTGTCGGCTTTCTTGATCTTACGTTTGATCGCTGACGGAATGTCCACGGGAAGACCGAAACGAAGATGCACGGCGGCGGCCAGTCTTTTGTCGAGTTCATCATATCCCGGACCGACTGCAGACTTTACCGGTGATATCATGTCGCCGATCACGTATTCCGGCGCATCATGCAGCAACGCGGCCAGTTTCCACCGGACGGGCGCATTTGGTGCGATCCGGCCGAAAATACGCTCGACCAGCAAGGAATGTTCCGCCACGGAATAAGCATAGTCACCGAGCGTCTGACCGTTCCACCGCGCCACAAAGCTCAGACCATGTGCGATGTCTTCGATTTCGATGTCGAACGGCGTCGGATCAAGCAGGTCCAGTCGTCGGCCTGAAAGCATTTTCTGCCATGCGCGGGATTGAGACACGCGGTGTTTTCCAGTGCTGTTTCTCATGCTGATACGCAACGCATCAGGATATTGCAAAGCCTGAACGAACCTGCGCCAACAGCGGCGCGTCATTTCGCGCGGCAAGAAAGTTATAGCCACGAAAGCGATCAGTTTTGACGGCTTGAACCTCTGTCAAATTGGACATCGGCTGAAGCGTATTCCCCAGAAAATAGACACTGACATTGCCCAAATCGTACATTGCCGCGCTGGAATGACAGTCTGAATCCGCGCCGTGATCTTCGTAAACGATCAGCGAGCCGTCGGCGATCGCGCGTTGCGCGCCCGCAATCGCTTCGCGCTCGGCCCCTTCGACATCCAGCTTGATGACTGCGGCCGTTCCCGCGCGAAGCAGATCATCCACGGCCACGGTTTCGACTGTTTCCGCCACTTCGTCCGGTCTTGCATCTTGCGACAGGTGTCCTGACGCATGGCTTCCGGCGACATTGCGAAACGTCAGCTCCAGGTTGCTTTCACTGAAAACGGCGGCCCATCGACGTGTCACGTTCGTGATGGCACGGGTGTTTTCGGCGAGTATCCTGAAGGTCGCGGATGACGCTTCTACCGAGATCACCGTCTGAAACAGCGGTGCGGCATAGGCTGTCCAGTATCCCTTGTTGGCGCCAAGATCACAGAACGTGTCGGCGTGGCCTGTGCAGACATCCAGGATGCGCGCAACCTCGGGCTCATATTCGGTATGAAACAGGGCGAAACGCGTCCAGTAGCCATCGTTGAGTGAAACAGGAAAAACGCCGCCTGAAGGCAACGTGAGTGACACGGCGCTGTCTTCGGGAAAGAAACGCCCAAGTTGGCGTGCGAACAGGCGGTACAGATACCTGTTCACAGCCAAACGATACAACGCCATGAGACAGCGATAGTGCCGGCGGGCGGACGGGGTGGCAAAGTGCAGATCAGGATCGGTATCGGGACGCGGCATGCCTTTGAGCTAATGCAGCGCATTGAGCACAGCAAGGCGCGAAGCGGTGAGGTTGCCACATTCCTGCCACAATTGCCGCGCACGATTCTGTCATCGCGTATCAGCTGCCATCGGTTTCGGGCCACGAGGCACAAAAAAGAGCAGGGCCCTCTGCCGGCGATACAGCGATCAATCCGGAACATGTCGCCTCCTCATCGCGTGTTCTGACAACCTGTGAAAGGAGCTTGATATGATCAGGCAACTTCTGACAGCAGGGGCGGCAACGGTGTTTTCGACTTGGGGAATGGCAGCCCTTGCAAACAATTGCGCGGACCGCACGATGGTCATTGAGCGCTTGCAATCAAAGTATCATGAAACGCTGGCGGCCGGTGGCTTGCAGAAACGGGCCGATACAATGGCCGTCGTTGAAGTCTGGGCATCGGAAGAAACCGGCACGTTCACCGTCATGCTGACACGACCTGACGGGGTCAGTTGTGTCGTCGCAACCGGTACGGACTGGCACCAGATCTCACCGGAAGAGATCCCGGAGGATGTAGAAGGTTAAAGCCGCTAGAACCATCTGGTGGTTGCTGCATTGCCGAGACGAAGTACGAGTGCTATCTGCCCTGCAACACGGAGTTGCATGGAGCAGAAATGATGCCCAAGGATTATGTCGTCAAGGATATCGGTCTTGCGCCGTTTGGCCGCAAAGAGCTTGATATCGCCGAGACGGAAATGCCGGGTCTTATGGCATTGCGCGCAGAATACAGCGACACATCCCCCCTGGCAGGCGCCCGGATCGTTGGCAGCCTGCACATGACCATTCAAACGGCTGTTCTGATCGAAACGCTCGTCGCGTTGGGCGCGGACGTGCGTTGGGCAAGCTGCAATATCTTCTCAACCCAGGATCATGCAGCCGCAGCGATTGCCGAAGGTGGCACGCCCGTCTTTGCAATCAAGGGGCAGTCGCTGGAAGAGCATTGGGACTACCTGGACAAGTCCTTTCTGTTCGAGGACGGCCCCAACATGATCCTGGACGATGGTGGCGACGCGACGCTCTATGTTCTCTTGGGTGCGCGTGCCGAAGCGGGCGAGGACATTATTCCTGTCCCTTCTTCTGAAGAGGAGGAAGTGATCAAGGCGCAGATCAAGAAACGGCTGGCGGCCAGCCCGGGCTGGTTCACCAGGATTCGCGACCAGATCAAAGGCGTCAGCGAGGAAACGACCACTGGTGTTAACCGGCTTTATCAACTGGTTAAGCAGGGACAGCTGCCGTTTCCCGCAATCAACGTGAATGACAGCGTTACCAAGTCAAAATTCGACAACAAGTACGGGTGCAAGGAAAGCCTCGTCGATGGCATTCGCAGAGCGACCGACACGATGATGGCGGGCAAGGTCGCCGTGGTTATGGGGTATGGCGATGTGGGCAAGGGGTCTGCCGCGTCCCTGCGCGGCGCCGGCGCCAGAGTGAAAGTCACCGAGGTCGATCCGATCTGCGCCCTTCAGGCGGCCATGGACGGTTTTGAAGTCGTGCTTCTGGAAGACGTTGTTCGCAGCGCGGACATCTTTATCACGACCACCGGCAACAAGGATGTGATCCGCATAGAGCACATGCGCGACATGAAGGATATGGCCATTGTCGGAAACATTGGTCACTTCGACAACGAAATTCAGGTCGCCAGTCTGAAGAATCACAGGTGGACGAACATCAAGGAACAGGTGGACATGATAGAGATGCCTTCCGGCAATCGTATCATTCTTCTGTCAGAGGGCCGCTTGCTCAATCTTGGTAACGCCACGGGGCACCCTTCGTTCGTGATGTCGGCAAGTTTCACCAATCAGGTTCTGGCGCAAATCGAGCTGTGGCAGAAATCCGAACAGTACAAGAATGACGTGTATATCCTGCCCAAGCATCTGGACGAGAAAGTTGCGCGGCTGCATCTTGATCGGATCGGCGTGAAGCTGACAGAACTCAGCACCGATCAGGCGGATTATCTGGGCGTGAAACAGGACGGCCCCTTCAAGCCCGAACATTACCGGTACTGAACGTCTTGCAGCGCGCTCTTTTCTTGGGCGCGCTGTACCGTATCAACGATCAAAAAACCTGTTTCGCCGGTGGTCGGACGCGGCCTTTTGTCCCTCAAACCCAAGCCGGCCACCTGACGTACGGTTTCGTATCGCCTTTTTGTCGACCCGGAACTGCATGTAGTCGACAAATGACGTCTGCCCGCTTCTGGCGGTTGATCGCGGCTCGATGCTCTTGGTGGATACACTAAAGAACGTTCGGTTGCCTGATCTTTTCTTTGCACTCGACCAGCGGGCGCCATCTGCGCGCTTTTGTACCGGGGTCGCACGCGTCGTATCGGTATCGGGTGCTGTGGCTGTCTTGGGATTGTCCGGGTTCGGAATAAGCGACGCCAGGGATTGCGCGTCAATTGCACCCGTGTGGAATACAGCCGCAACCAGAACAAAAATGCCTGCCCATACAAGTCGATAGGCGGCGCGCAGCCATCCTGCACCCGTTTTTCTCTTTGGCGGGGCTTTGCGGGCCTCTAACCGCGAAATTCGTTCCTGGAAACTTGTCTGACTCATAGCAAAACAACACTCCACCCGTGGTGCATATTCCACAAATGGTTCGAAATCATGGCTTTTGCATGACGATTGGTTCGCGTGCAAACCATGCCGAGCATAGACTATCCAATTTTCTACTTTGTCGGTTTGGCAAGCGCCGCTATCGTCGCACGGCGCAGGGTGCGCAAGGAGAAAATCGACCCTGAATCGGGTCAAAACAGGTGAGGACACGTCTATGGGACGCCGTGAAGACTTGATTGAGAAATACGCCGAGGATCTGAAAACGAAGTGCGGTATCGAACCGGACATGGATCTGCTGACCAAGGTCACAATCGGCTGTGGCCCTTCAATCTATGACGCGGATGCGTCCACTGTTGCAGCGACTCAGGCGCAAGAACTGGAAACCGTGAAGGACAACTTTCTCGTCAAGAAGCTGGGTCTTGCCGACAGCCCTGACTTGATGGATGCGATCAAGCAGGTGATCGACACGTATGGGGCCTCGGAACGCAACAAATACCGGGCGGTGGTCTACTACATGCTGACAAAGCACTTTGGTAAGGAATCCGCCTACGGGTGATCCCGCTGCACCCGAAAGATCGGATCAGACGGTGTCACCGGCCGCCGTGAGAATGTCCCTGTAGCGTTCGCGCAGAACGTTCTTCTGGACCTTACCCATGGCATTTCTGGGCAGTTCGTCGACCAGTAGTATTTTTTGAGGGTGCTTGAACCGCGCAAGCGTGCCGCGCAGCACGCTTGCGATTTCGTCCAAATTGGGTCTGACGCTGGCTTCGGCAACAACAAGCGCCACAACCGTTTCACCGAAATCTGCATGGGGTACGCCAATCACCGCGCTTTCCAGAACACCGTTCTGCGCATCGAGAAGCAATTCAATTTCCTTCGGATAGATATTGTATCCGCCGGAAATGATCAGGTCCTTGTCGCGACCCACGATGTGCACATAGCCGTCCTCATCGATCTTGCCCAGATCGCCGGTGACAAAGAACCCGTTGTCTCGCAATTCGGCTGCGGTCTTTTCCGGCATTTTCCAGTACCCCTGGAATACATTTGGGCCACGGACCTCGATTTGCCCGATTTGTCCTTGCGGCAGGTGCGAGCCTGTACTGGGATCCGTGACTTTGAGCTCGACACCCGGCAATGCGTGTCCGACCGTTCCTGCGCGTCGGTCACCCTTGTATGGGTTGGAGGTGTTCATGTTGGTTTCTGTCATTCCGTAGCGTTCGAGAATGTCGTGACCTGTACGATCCTTGAAGGCGCGGTGCGTCTCGGGCAGCAGCGGCGCGCTTCCGGAGACAAACAGGCGCATGTTCTGCACCAGATCTCGGGTAAAGCGTTTTTCGGCCAGAAGACGTGTGTAAAACGTCGGAACACCCATCATTGTCGTTGCGTGCGGCAAGGACTGAATCACCTTCTCGACATCGAACTTTGACAGGAAGATCATGGCACTGCCCGACAGCAGAGCCGTGTTTGTCGCGACAAACAGACCATGCGTATGAAAGATCGGCAGTGCGTGCAACAGCACATCATCCCCGGAAAACGCCCAGAATGCTTCAAGCGTGCGCGCATTGGACAGAAGGTTGCGTTGGCTGAGCATCGCACCCTTAGATCGGCCGGTCGTGCCAGACGTGTAAAGCAGCGCGACAAGATCGTCGTCCTGGCGGGGCTCGGCCCTGGTCAGAACCGGCAGGGTCCTTGCCATTTGCGTCAAGGATCCGCTTCCGTCTGCGGCCAGCGTTTCTGTTCTGGCGCCCGTTCTTGCGGCAATTGCCGAGATTTCCTCGGCTCGAGCCGGATCGCATACGATCATCGAGGCGCTGCTGTCGGCAAGAAAGTACGCCACGTCAGCGGGCGGGTAGTCTGTATTGAGCGGCAGGAACACGACCCCGGTCTGTACACAAGCCGCGTACACCATCAGAGCCTGCGGAGACTTGCGAACCTGCAGCGCGAGCCTGTCTCCGGGTTTCAGCCCGTGGTCGACCAGAAGTCGGGCCATCCTTGCGGCTGACTCAACAAACTCACGATAGGATATCGTATCTCCCGCTGACGATATCAGAAAAGGTGTTAAGCGGTCGGCATTCGACGCAAACAAGGCATCAAAAAGAGGGTTGGTCATTTCTGGTCAGCTCTTGTCGAGGTGCGTTGCGGGTTACTGTCTATATGCGATGGTCGATCCGATCCGCTGTTCCAGCGTTCGACCGAGCACCGCGTGCGTCATACTTGTCCGACCAAAGTGGTATTCGCAAGGCGCCGCAAGACAGTCATCCATCCACAATCATCGAGCCTGTCGTGCGCTGCATCTTTCCGGAACGTATCGGACCGAGATCCCGACTGTATTGTCACCGGGATGAAAAAGGGACGTTGTCTTGCATCTTTTTGAATAGGGAAGAACCCGGACCAGTGCACCGGTGCTTTCGTGCGGGTGAATGCCGGTTGCCACAGTTGCAGGCGTTGAAGTTTCAAAGCGCATACGGGACCGGTCAAATCGCTTGTATTCAGATCACAGCTGTTTCGACATACGGCGTGTTCGAAAGGACCCGATCAAAATGAAATGGTGACAGATCAAGGGTTTCATACACACCATGCGTCAACCACTCTGCAATGCCGCGGCCCATGGCCGGTGCCTGCTGAAGCCCATGACCTGAAAAGCCATTCATGAACAGATAATTTTCAATCTCGGGGTGCGGTCCGACGATCGCATTCTGATCGAATGTATTGAACGCATAGTGACCCGCCCACTCAGACAGAACGCGAACACGTTCAAACTGTGGAATGCGATTGGCCAGGGATGGCCATATGTGATCCTGCCAAAGTGAGGGATTCATAAGAAAGTCGTCGACATCCACGGCGATATCCGCGTCGTCATGTCCGCCAGCCTGATACGTGCCACCGCCATTGTCCCGGACATGTACCCCGGTTGGATCAATTGTCAGTGGCAATTTGCACTGCAGAGGCGTTTCTGAACGGAACACCCAGGAAAAGCGCTTTCGAGGTTCGACCGGCACATTTACTCCAGCCATGGCTGCGACGTGCGCGGCCCGCGGCCCGGATGCGTTGACGACGCTCCCACATACAACGTCATGATCCGACGCAAGCCTTACTGATGTGATATGACCTGTCAAACGGTCACGTCCAAATGCAATCACTTCGTTTTCAATGTATTCAACACCAGATCCAAGGGCATTCTTTCGAAACGCATCAAACAATGCCCATCCGTCGAAATAACCCTCATTCTGAGTATTGATGGATCCAAGGCACAGATCGTCAACCCTCATGAAAGGGTACCGTTCCGCGATCACCTGCGGTGACAAAAGCTCTGTTGGGGTGCCGGTCTTTCGCTGGATGACCTGATTGTTGCGCAAAGTGTCAGCCTGTACCTCATCCGCTGCTAGGTACAGATACCCGTAGGAGTCGATTTTCAGATCCGGAACATCGGCATCCTCTCCCATATAATCGGAAAGGTTCTCTATGAATTGGGCAGCATACTGGCTGATCTCAATATTGAGCGGCAAGGAGAACTGCTGTCGTATACAGGAGGTTGTATGTGCCGTTGATGTCTTCTCAAAGCTCATGTCACGCTCAACAACCAGTATACGCCCGTCAAATCCGGTGGAGTGAGACAGATACCAGGCAGCCGCAGACCCCATGATTGCGCCGCCAACGATAACAACATCATAGCTTTCAAACGACGGGTATCGTTGCAATTTTCCCATGCGCCGCGCCCTGTGAACCCCTTTGCCTTAACGATAGCGGCTCTTCAATCTACCTTGCAACCGTTGTGGCCGCGCTTTGGCTTTTCGCTGTTTCGCGCCAGGCAGAAATCAGATCGTCCATGAGGTCGTCAGAAACGAGCGCGGTAAGAACCGTATCGCTGGTTTCGATCGCCACAAGAAAATCACCGCGTCCAAACGGAAAGACAGAAAATGCCATTTGTGGATATTCAACCACTCTGCCGGCTGTGCGCCACAGGCGAAGTATCTCACTATGCGCAGTCGCAAGGGGGCCGTATTTTTCATGCGCCCCCGATGTTTCCACTGATCCGTCGTCGAGGACCTTAGACTTACATGCACTTTTACTTTTTTCCAGCAATGAAAGAAGAGCACTGTCAATGCACGCAAGATCGTTGAATCCGTCATCATCATCCGCGACTTTTGCAAGCAATTTTGCAGAACACGATACAGAAAGTGTGAAGTCTTGCGTCAGTCTGATTGACGGCTGTGCGTTGATGGATTCACATTCGCCAAGCACCCGACGTACTTTGTAAACGAACGTTCGCGCAGCAGTTTCCGGGTCGCTGGTTTGGCCGGAATCGAGGTGCACGTTCTCTCCGGGTTCGGCAACAGCAAACAAACGTCTGTTGGAAACACAAAGTCGGAGATCTCCCGCAGGGAAGCATCTGAAAACAAGTATGCGTGGAAGCACTGTTTCATCGATCTCCCGCAGCAAAATCGCCAATCCAAAATCGTTGCTTTTGAGGGGTATGTCACGTCCAAGGTGCAGCGGCTCGCTTTCCAGAAGTCGTTGAACCGTCTCTGATACAGAGCCGCCAACCCCGTCATCGCCGCTACGCATGGCATCCACTGATTTCATTCTGAAACCATCTCAATTTCAGCGATAAGCTTCTCCGCGGCTGTCATGAGGCTTTGGGATGCGATCGGGGCCCGCACGCTGAGACACACAAATTCACTGCATTCACGGTGGCCAATCGCGAAGACACTGACCGAATGACGTGTCAATGCAAGTGAAACCAGCGGTTGTTCGGGGTCATCGCCAGTGCCATTCAGACACCCCAGAACACGAAAGGCACGATCTGCTTCGATACATAACGAATCCAGCAACTCACGACGAATGTCCGCAGTGTGACTGGACTGGAGTATCAGTCGCGACTTCAGATCACCGAATGCAGCCAGCTCACATTCAGGCAGCGTTTCGCGATATCTGTTCAGTATTTCACCAATGCTCATTGGACATAGAACACCTGCGCTGCCGAACCACCGGGCGTGCAATTGCACCCCGGGACAGCCACCAGACCGTTTTGATCATTGTTCTGCTGTGGAATGTGCGCTGGCCTTTGCTGACGTTCGGGATGGTGCGGAAACGATTCGCCGTGGTTTTACCATCCTGGCGGATTGTTCCATTTTGGATGATGCCTGTGGATCGCGACGCCCGAATGAAGGCTTGTCTGAAGTAACCTGATTTTTCGCATCTGTTTCATCAACATTTCCCAAAAGCAAATCGACCAGTCGTTCGCTGAATGCAGACGCGCCACTTTGTGCCCATTCGGACTTGTCTTTTGCGCGAATGGCCTCAATCAAGGCCACCGGAAAGACGCCTTTAAACAGACCCCTTGTTTCCTTTTCAAGCCTGGCCAGCAGACGCCTTCGGTCACTCTCTTCTCTGATTTTGTCGAACTGGGTTACAACCAGCAGGTTGTTGCCATTTGTCTGCTCGCGCACGTCATCCCACACGGACGACTCGGACTGTCGCCAGGCTTGTGTCGCATGCGTACACCAGATGACGCTGTCTACGATGTCCATAAGATCCATCCACATGTCACGCGGCAAATTCGGATCTGAAATACCCGGCATGTCGATCAGATCGCAGATCTCCAACGCGTCAGACACAAGCCACAATCTGATGTATTTTGTCTGCTTCAGTGACGTATCGCTGACGGCAGAAAACTCGATTTTTTCCACTGATCCATCGTGCCCGACACGGGCCGCCGCCGGATTACCATAAGAAATCCAGACTGGCGGCACGTTGGTGGCCGTAACACGCATAGGTAGCGGGTTCTGCGCGAGTAGCAGATTCAACAGCGTACTTTTGCCTGCGCTGAACTCTCCCATCAGCGCCACACAGGGTTTGCCGTTCGATTTCTCCAGGGCAGGCTCCGCAGGCTGGCAGTCGTCATGCATCATGCATTCCTCCGGCGATCAGCATGCGATCGCAAAACCTCCAATACCTCTTCCAGATTATCAAGTTGTGAATGCTGGTTCCTGATCTGTGGCAACGTGTGCACGTCTCCGCCGTCGAGCACGGTTGCTGACATCTCTGACAGGATGTTGCGCTGATCCGTAAAAAATTCGCCCAGTACAGATCGGGCGAGGGTACGCATTTCTTGTGTTTGTATGGTTTTCAGCTGGTCGATAAAATCTTCGGTCTCTGCTGCGATCAGCGCCCTGAACTGTCTTGCGAATGCATCGTATCCACGCATCCTCTTCCACCAGGACATCCACCATCCATCGTTGAAATCAAGCGCAATTGTTTGACCCAGTGACACTGGTGGTGGTGCTGGCGGTGGCTCTGGCATAGCAAGCTGAATCCCTTCTACCGCCTCACCGAAGGCGCGGGTGTAAAGATGAGCGACGTCAACAAGCGCTTCGTTGGAATGTTCCGACACAAGCGTTTGAATGCGCCGGGAAAAGACAGAATATCCAGATCGAATCAACAGCCGCAAGCCTGTGGGATCATACTTCCACCCTGCGATCGGCCCGTAACGTTCCAGGTGCGAAATCAAGGATTGTGTGGCACGTTCAATAAACTGGGCATGCGCGCGATCTGTTCTGTCAAAGTATTCTGATATCGCGCGATCAACGTCCTGATCGAATGCCGCCAGACGCGTCCGGGACAACCGGTCGAGCAACTCAACAGCATGTTCGTGCGAAACTTCAATGTCGTGACCCCCTGTGAGGCGCACGCGGCCGGCCGCTTGGAAACCTGTGGCCACTGTCGTTGCGGAGGCCGTGATCTTCTGAAGAAATGAGGCGCCGATCCCATCAACGATTCTGTCCGAAAGCGCACGAAACAGATCCGGCAAGCCGGACATTTCCCAAACGATATCCTGCGGCTCCAGTGGCCCGGTTTCTGAATCCAGAGATGCCTCTGTCCAGTTCAACAAGGACTGAGCGCTCGAATAGGGTATGTTTTCAATATCGTCCGAAAGCACGGAACTGGCCCAGAATGCGCTTCCAAAGATGATGCGCACATCGTCAGGCCCTCGCTTGGCCGCCAGCGTTGCACGGATACTCTGTTCGATTTCCGGGACCTGCTCAGAAGGATTTTCCAGTTCGTCAATACGGTTCACAAAAATGACTATGTCACGGGACTTCAGAGTCGAGATCAGACGAATCAACCCCATGTCCACCGATGTCAGCGCCTGGTTCGCGGAAAGTACGACAATGCAAAGCCGGCTCTCACGTATCGCCTGGACCGTTATCTGTTCGCGCATCATGAAGGTGTCATTCACGCCTGGCGTGTCCCGCAGACACAGGCCGCAGGGAAAATGACCTTTGCTCAGAAAAAGATCCGCAGATCGCAGTATCTCGGCAAACTGCCCCTGATCGGTTGCTTCTGGGATATCGTCGTTATCGAGGAAGTCATCGCCCACACAGATGTACTTTTCCAGCAAGTTCTTGTCGAAGTAGCCGTATTCATGTTCCTGACCGATCAACATCTCAAACTTGTCGCCAAGACGTTGACGCGCCCTCTCCCGCATCATCGCGATCTGTTCTGAGATCTTCTTCAGTTCGCTTTCCGCGCCCGCCCGTTCGGACAGTTCTCCGATACGCCCCCCCTTGCTGAGCAGACGATCCCATTCCTTGTCAGACAGAAATCGAAACCTTGCTGCGGTTTCTGTCTCTGACATATTGGGATTGAGATGCAGTGATGTGACAACCGACGTCCATGGGTTGACGTCTGAAGGCAACAGGTCATCCCATCCGACCATGGCATTGACGAGGGCGGTCTTGCCCGCTTTGACCTGACCCAGCACTGTAATGGTGGGCTCAAAGGCATCAATGTTCCGGATATGCCGTTCGATCGCCCGAGCTGCGCTTTCGCCAGCATTGTCGGACAGTTTGACAAGCGCTTGGCTTACACGGGACACGTCGGATTCAAACTCAACCAGCTTTTCCAGACCACGATCAAGCCGCACGCGTGCCTTGTTCCGGTTATCGGAAGTCACTTGAATTTTACTGGTTTGAAGGTTCATAACTTTTTCATTGATATATTGATTCAGTTCTTTTGAGTTCGGATCTGATTTCCGCTCAAACCCGATACGACGTTCTTCATCTTACGTGGCCGTGCATTGCGAAACCTCCTTCTTCAGTTGCAACATCAGGGAAATGGCGTCTTCAGCGGCAACCGCAGTCGTCTCAATCTGAAAAAGAAGCAGCATATTTTCGCTATCGTGCATGTCGCACAAAAGACGTTCTATACTCGGGTCGTTTCCCGGAATGTCCGCCAGGTCCTGGATCAATGCCTGAACCGTATTCAGGCAGGTTTCCAACACGCGCGTGCAATCGAACGCGCCTGCTTCATCAGCTTCATGAATCATCACTTCCGCACTTCTTGTAAGTGCGTCGAGACAGCGCCTATACGCGGCAGAAACGTTTTCAGAGGGGGGGCTTGAGCTTTTCCTTTGGCATTCGGATTCAGTCAGAGGCTCCGCTCTCAACACCATGCTCTGACTGCCTTCAGCTTCCTGATGTTCAGGTATGTTCAGTGTTTCGAGCAAAGAGTTCGCTCTGTCCGTATCCTCTGTTCGCCCAAGGATCACTTGCCTTTCTATTGCGCCGCACAGATCTGCACCACCGCTTAGCATCCAGAGTTCATTGAACTCATCGCTCGCATTGCGTCGCGCCTGCATGGCTTGCAGAGTTGCAACCGGAAAAACGCCAAGAAATTCGTCGGCGACAAAGTCTTCAAGGCGCTCAATAATCGCGTCCAGTTTGTTTTTCATAATCTGACGGTCGGCCATTGTCAGGGCAAGGAATGCATTATCCTTCACATGATCGGGCAAGCTGTACCAAACGGATTGTTCTTCTGCGGCAAAGACCGGTGAACACCAGATTGTTATCGACGAGCTGCGCGCGAGATACGTAAGCAACGGGTCGGTCGCAGATAAGTCACTTGATAAACGAATCTCGGTAAAGCACTGGTTTTTCAGTGCGTCATCTGGAATCTCAAAACGGACTTTGAAAATACTCTCCTGGTTCTTGTGTGTCGTGCAAATGCCATCCTCATCGACACGCGTTCCATCATCGTACTCGATACAAGTGTGCGCGGCGGGTCCATAGGCCAGGTCAACGACCTTGCCATATGACAGTCCGGGCAAAACCTGCTGACCTGTCATCATATTGATCAGGCTTGTCTTTCCATTTCCAGGTGTGCCGATACAGGTGACTTGAAGCGTTCTGCGCATCTGAGACAGGAGCCGCTCTGCCATGCTCCTTTGACCGGCGGGAACATGACCATTGGCCAATGCGTGGTGCAGTCCCTGCGTTGTGTTCTGAAAATCCGCGGATACTGTCACATTGAAACCTTCTTTGAAATACAGATCACGTGGGATCCGTTGCCTTTCTTTCGGCTCACGACCGTCAGCGCATTTGCCACCTCATCCACGGATGCATCTGATCCGGGTATGGTCTTCAACTCCTCGACCGTCTCGCTGAAAGCGGGTGCCGTGCCTGCGCTCAGAACGCGGACCAGACAGAACGCCACATTGTCCTGATCGGGGTCATCCAGCGACGAAATTTCAGCCAGCAAAGCGGACGAGATTTCTGCACCGGACGTCGAACCGTGCGCGTTCAGAACTGCCGCAATCCTGGCGTCGTCAAGAAACTCCAGCCCGTCGCTTGCGGCAAGAATGATATCTCCGGGGCGCACGTGCACAGGTGCCTCGCTGTAGTCGATCCGGGCAATTTCCCCTCCCATCAGGACAGACGTCAGGCATTCCCTGTCAGGATGTGATCGTGCGGTATCCGCATCCATCAGCCCTTGTTCAAGCATCCTGTCGATCTCGGGCGCCATGGAGTGATCTTCATTGAGGCGCACAAGGTTACCATCCCGGAAATGCCAAAGAGGAGAATCACCTATTGAAATCCAATAGAGACGATCCTCAAAGAGAACGGGCGCGACGACGGTTGTGCCCATCAGCTCCTGTCTTGGAGAACACCGGCTGACATACTTTATGCAGGCGTTGGCATCGGCAACGGCGGCATGCAGCGTCGCGTTGATGTCACGTTCCATACTGCTGGGGTCGTTTGCCTGCATCTTCAATTCGCTGAACATCTCGGTTACGACAATGTTGCTTGCGAGATTGCCCGACGCGTGTCCGCCCATACCATCCGCAAGCACCGCGAATCCGTAATCAGTACCGATCGGAAAGTCAGTGACGACGGCATCTTCCTGACGATCCCGACCGCCCATTGCGGTTGCGGCAACAGCATCGTAGCGCAGTTTGGTGACAGCGTTCATTGCAGCACTCACGCGTCGCACCAGGAGAAGTCAGGACCGCACAATCCAATGAAACGCAGTGACGTTTCACCGAGTCGTATCGTATCGCCGGAAGAAAGCGGTTGCGTGCTCAGCACCGGTCGATTGTTGACGCGCACGAGGTTGGACTTGCCGCCGTGACCGATGAAGAAGGTGTTTTGCTCACTGTCAAATGCAATCGCCGCATGGTTCTCTCGCGAGACGCTACTGTCTCCAAAGTCCAGCCTCACCGCCTGGCTTTCGCCCCGACCGATCTGACTGACACCGTCAAAGAGC
>JBCCHI010000072.1:0-19122 GCA_039028815.1 Pseudomonadota bacterium | reverse complement strand
GATGATGGCGATCCTGTTGTGGTCCTCGTTCTCAAAAACCTTTCTGCTGCCATCGCTCTGGACGCTCGAAATGGCACAGTTTGCGATGGTGGCGTATTACGTGCTGGGCGGACCCTATTCGATACAGATGGGGGCCAATGTGCGGATGGATCTGTTCTATCACCAGTGGAGCGTGCGGCGAAAAGCGATGGTTGATTCAATCACCGTGCTGTTTCTGATCTTCTTTCTGGCCGTTCTGCTTTACGGCGGGATCGGCTCGACCGCGTATTCTCTGGGATACTGGGGCAAGGAACCGCTGGCGTTCTTTGGCGGGTTGTTCACCGGTTCAGAGGACATCGGACGACTGGAGCGATCGTCGACCGCATGGCGTCCCTACATCTGGCCGATCAAGCTGATCATGGTTCTGGGCTTTTTCCTGATGCTGCTGCAGGCGGTGTCGGAACTCTTCAAGGACATTGCCCGCCTGAGAGGCGAAGAGATCGGGGTGGCGCGCTCGTGACCCAGGAACAAATCGCCATCTTCATGTTTGCGACAATGATGCTGATGCTGTTCACGGGTCAGCGCGTGTTCGGGGCCATCGGCGCGGTCGCCGCCATTGCCGCCCTGGCCTTGTGGGGCACGGGCGGGCAGGACATACCCTTCTCTGCTGCAATGAAACTGATGAAATGGTATCCGCTTCTTACGCTGCCGATGTTCATTTTCATGGGCTATGTTCTGAGCGAAAGCCGGCTTGCGGATGATCTGTATCAGATGTTCCATGTGTGGTTCGGCAATGTCCGGGGCGGGCTGGCGATCGGCACGATCGGTCTGATGGTTCTGGTCTCGGCCATGAACGGTCTGTCGGTGGCGGGAATGGCGATCGGGGCCACCATCGCGCTGCCCGAACTGTTGCGGCGCGGCTATGACAAGATCATGGTCACGGGCGTCATTCAGGCCGGATCGTCACTGGGGATTCTTGTGCCGCCTTCGGTTGTCCTGGTTCTCTACGCAATGATCGCCCGCCAGCCTGTTGGCCAGTTGTGGCTGGCGGGGGTGGTGCCGGGGCTGATGATGGCGGCGATGTTCATCATCTACATCTGGATCAGATGCCGCCTGCAGCCCCATCTCGGCCCGGCGATGGCGGATGCCGGACAGATCCCCCGCGCCGAAAAGATCCGGCTGCTGGGCGCAGGGCTGCTGCCGCTTGCAATCTTCGCATCGATGATGGTGCCGTTTGTCAATGGCTGGACATCTCTGGTGGAAAGCTCTGCCATCGGGGCGCTGGCTGCGCTGGCCGCCTCGATCCTGAAAGGCCGGATGACATGGCAGGTGTTCGAGACCTGCACGCGGCGCACGCTGGGCATCTCCTGCATGTTCATGTGGATCATACTCGCGGCGCTTGGCTTTGGCGCGGTGTTTGACGGGCTTGGCGCCGTGCGCGCCATCGACACCCTGTTCACCGAACAGATGGGGCTGGATCCCTGGATGATCCTGATCCTGATGCAGCTGAGTTTTATCCTGATGGGAACGTTTCTTGACGACACCGCCATGCTGGTGATCGTCGCGCCGCTTTACGTGCCGCTGGTCAAGGTGCTGGGCTTCGATCTGATATGGTATGGCGTGCTGTACACGATCACCACGCAGATTGCCTACATGACACCGCCCTTCGGCTATAACCTGTTTCTCATGCGAGCCATGGCTCCACCGGAGGTGGGACTGCGTGATATCTATGTGTCCATCATTCCCTTTGTCGGCGTGATGGTGCTGGCGCTGGCCACGATCATGATCTTTCCGGAGATTGCGCTGTGGCTGCCAAACCTAGTTTACGGGAAATAACCAAGTGAGAAGCCTGATCAACAGGCCAAGACAAACAAGGAGTAAGACAATGACAAACAGACGTAAGTTTCTGGCGACGGCGGCGATGGGGGCGGCTGCGGCGCCCCTGGCTGCGCCGGCCATCGCACAGGACAAAATCACCTGGCGGATGCAGACCTATGCCGGACCGGCCCTTGCGGCCCATGTGATCGACCCTGCGATCGAAATGTTCAACAAGATCGCCGGCGACCGCATGCAGATCGAGCTTTACTATGCCGACCAGCTTGTGCCTACGGGCGAGCTGTTTCGCGCCATGCAGCAGGGCACGATTGACGCGGTGCAATCCGATGACGACTCGATGGCGTCGCCCACCGAGGTCACTGTCTTTGGCGGGTATTTTCCGTTTGCCTCCCGCTACTCGCTGGATGTGCCGGTCCTGTTCAACCAGTATGGCCTGAACGAGATCTGGGAGTCGCAATATGCGCCGCTTGGCGTCAAGCACATCTCGGCCGGCGCCTGGGATCCCTGCCATTTTGCCACAAAGGATCCGATCCGTTCGCTTGAAGACCTGAAGGGAAAGCGCGTCTTTACCTTCCCGACCGCGGGTCGCTTTCTGACCCAGTTCGGTGTCGTGCCGGTGACGCTGCCCTGGGAAGACATCGAAGTCGCGGTGCAGACCGGAGAGCTGGACGGCATCGCCTGGTCGGGCATCACGGAGGACTACACCGTCGGATGGGCGGACGTGACCAACTACTTCCTCACCAACAATGTCTCCGGTGCCTGGGCGGGGTCCTTCTTTGCCAATATGGACCGCTGGAACGAACTGCCGGAGGACCTGCAAACGCTGTTTCGGGTATGCTGTGACCAGTCGCATTACTACCGCCAATGGTGGTACTGGGGCGGCGAGGCCAATCTGCGCGTCCACGGCACCAAGCTGGAACTGACAACCATTCCCGACGCCGAATGGGCACAGGTCGAAGAAGCGGCCGTGAAGTTCTGGGACGAAGTCGCCGCCGAGTCCGAGGTCAAGGCGCAGGTGGTCGAAATCTTCCGCCAGTACAATGCCGACATGCAAAAGGCCGGCCGGCCCTATCGCTACTCATAGCTGAAATTGCTCCTGCCCTTCCTGAAGGGCGGGAGCGTGCCTGCGGAGGAAACAGACACTCTGTGCGCCGGTCTGCGCGCCACGGCATGTGACGCGTCGCGGTTCGGGCCGCTCTGGGCTGTGCCGCCTCGCCGCCTGATCCGGCCCGGCACAACGGATCATGCCTCGCCACGAAGGCACACCGATACCCGGTTATGCGAACGCAATCGGGGCAGTGCGTCTTACGTCCGGTCACGCTACAGCGGCCAACCGGTCGCTCCGGGGTGGACCTGCGCACAGAATGATCCATTGTGTGACCAGGTGCGGGTCTGTCCATTCGCAGTGTGGCCCTGCCTGACCCTGACCCCTGCCCCTGCGGCAACAGACGATTGGTGTGGCAATGAACAGAAGACAAGTTCTGAGAACGGCCATCGCGCTGTCTGCGGCCCAGTCGATCCCGGCCGGGGCCGGAACGCAGGGTGCGAAATCGGCCGGCTACCGCTATCCGGACGAGGCGCACCCGCACAAGCGGACGTTCATGCAGTGGCCTGTCAGCCGTGCCGTCTATCCCAGTCGCAGAATGGTGACGGACCTGCAGCAAACCATCGCGCAAATTGCGAACACGGTTGCAGAGTTCGAACCGGTCGTGATGCTGATGGACAAGGCACATGCCTCCGGTGCCGGCCGCATGCTGAGCGAGACCGTCGAGATCTGGGATATCCCGACCGAGGACCTCTGGGCGCGCGACAGCGGCCCTGCCTTCGTGATCGACGGCCAGGGCGGCCTCGCGATCACGCATTTCAACTTCAACGGCTGGGGCGGCAAACAGACACACCGCCATGACGGAAAAATCGCGCAGCGCGTGGCCAGCCGCATGGGGCTTCATCTGTTCGACGTCGGACTTGTCGGAGAGCCGGGCGGCGCGGAGTTCGACGGAGATGGCACCCTTCTTGTCCACCAGAGCTCCTGGGTGAACCGCAACCGCAACCCGGGTTCAAAGGCGGAGGTCGAAGCGCTTCTCAAAGAAACCTATGGCGCCGACAAGGTCATCTGGGCACCTGGTCTTGCGGGTCAGGACATTACCGACTTTCACATTGATGCGCTGGCGCGGTTTACCGAACCGGGCACGGTGCTGATCCAGATTGGCGACACGAGGGACCGGAACGATGTGTGGAGCACCGCCTCCTTTGCCACGTATGACACGCTCAGGTCGGTACGGGACGCGCACGGACGGGCCCTGAGGCTCGTGACATTGCCGGACCCGACGGACATTCGGGTGACGCAGGACGACTTTGTGGCGTCCTATGTGAATTACTATGTCTGCAACGGTGCCGTGATCGCGTCGGAGTTCGGTGACACGGATGCCGATGCGCGGGCGCAGTCCGTTCTGTCAGACCTGTACCCGGACCGGGAGGTCGTGATGCTGAATACGGATGCACTGGGCAGGATGGGGGGCGGCATTCACTGCGCCACGCATCAGCAACCCAGGGTATGACGCGCGCACAGAAGACCTGAAGCGTCAGGCAAACCAGTCCTTCAGTGCGCGGGCCACGCATTGAACCGGTCCGTCTTCGGGTTCGTCTTCTCGTATCGCGGCTGTCCAGGGCAGGAAGATCGGGGCGGGATCCAGAGCGATCGCCCTGATCCGGCCCGCCGAAACATGGGGCTCGACCGCCCATTTCGCCAGAATACTCGTACCCTGATCGGCCGCGACGAGTTCAATGATCGCCTCGGGCAGTTCGACCTCGGCGGTCCAGTTGGGGTATCGCCGTTCGGGCCGGAAGAGACGCGCAAACTCCTGATCCGGTTCCGGTGTCTTGGCGAAGGTGATGAAACTCTGTCCTTCGATATCGCGCGCCGCGACGGATGTGGCATGAGCCAGAGGATGTTCCGGCGCGCAGATGAACACCAGCTGGTCCTCAAACAGCGGCACGGTCTTGACCGCCGCATGAGGACGCGCGCCCGATACAATGGCCACATCAATGTGGCGATCAAGAAGTGTGGGGAAGATGTCGCGCCCCCTGCCCGCCATGATCTGAATGTCAATCTTGGGATGAGACACGCGAAACGTCGCCAGAAACGCCGGGAACCAGTGGTAGGCGCTGTAATTTTCGACGGCAATCCGCACCACATGGTCAACACCGGCATTCATGCGGCGCACCTCGTCCTCGATCAGAACAAGCTCTCCCAGAAATCCCTCGCTGAACTTCGCCAGATACGACGCCGCCGCCGTCATACGCAGACGCTTGTGCATCCGTTCGAACAGCGGAACACCCAGGCGTCGCTCTGCCTCCTTGATGCGATGCGACAGGGCCGACGGGGTCAGGCCAAGCGCGTCGGCGGCGTCGACGACACGCCCTGTGCGACCGATGGCGCGGATCATCTGCAAATGGCGAATGTCCAGGCGGGGGGTTTGCATGCGTACTTCCTGCGTGAAGAAAATTCAGCAAAAGCACGATAAACAGTATTTTTGTTCAGTAAAGAAAAAGCGCATCACAGCGCGTGCCGCACGATTGCCTGCGCCAGCTCTGCAACCGCGATATGCGATGACTTCTGAATGCCGTCGACATGCGGGTCGATGACCCCGTCTGCGGAATTGATCAGCCCGTTGGCGGTCATGGCCTCCAGCAGGCGGGCTTCCATCGCTGGGCTGTGGACAAGCTCGCCGTTGCCTTCACGCAGCGCCATGGCCGCGCAGATCGCCGTGCAACCCCAGTTCGATACAGCGGCCGTCATCAGGACATCTGCCGTGCTTGTGGCACCGATCCCGCCGCCACAGGGGCACGAACCGGGCGCGCCGTGAGGCACCGACGCCTTGACAGCGTCGGCCACCAGTCCCATGCCGATCTCGTTGCCGCCATCGCCCACGGCAAGTGTCGGAACAGACCGGCGCATTGCCTCATCGAACAGAAGATCAATGCGCGCACGGCCCATTCCGTAATCCCGCCCGCGCATGTTGTAGTAAATGCCGTTCTCGTTGCGCCCGACCCGTTCGGTTGAAAACATCGCGTCCGGCTGAAGCCGGTCAAGCATCTCGCCCGCGGCCCTAAGACCGGCGGCATCGTCCAGAGGAAACGGGTCCAGCACCACGCAGGCCATCGAGCCTTCTGCACTGGCCAGGCGCGCCGTGGCAAGATCGAACACGGCAAGACCGGCGGCGCGCAACGTGGCGGCCATCGCCGGGATCAGGCTGTCTTCGATAACGACAATGCAGGTCGCGCGCCGCGCCAGCCAAAGCGCCCTGACGATGGCGGCGGCCCCGGACGGGCCGTCATTCTCGCCGATCCCGGGCGAGAGCCATGCGCGCGACACCGACCCGGTCGTGACGATGACCGTGCCGTTCATCGGCACCGCCAGCAACATATCAGCGGCCACACCGGATAGCGCCCGTCCCGCCAGCGCGCGCGAGGCGTCGTAGAGCGGTTCGACGCCACGACGCCCGATGTCAAGATTGACCAGCCGGTCCAGTCGGTCGTCGTAGTGCTCCGGTCCGTTCATGCTGCTGCTCCGAACAAGGTTGCCTCGAACCAGTCTGGTTCCTTCAGATGCGCCGCGACCGTTGCCAGCGCCGTGTCCAGCGCGGCCACCAGCGCGTCAGGCCCGCCGACAGCCGACAAGGCCCCGGCCGTCGGTTTCATCCGCAGCGAAACACGTCCGCCCGGAGCGCCATGCGTGTTGACCGTCAGAATACCGTGATCGCGCAGCAGTATCATGCCCAGAGCCGCCGTTGCCTCGGCCGGAACGACGGGTGCCGCGTTCAGATCCGCAAGCTCCAGCGCCCGTGACAGGATATCCTCTTCGGCGACCATCGGACCAAGATCGGAGCGCCGGACAAGATCCGCGCCCCAGGACTGTGCCAGCGCATCCGCAATCGCCTGCCCGTCGCGTGCTTCCGTGCGCAGATCGTCAGGGTCAAAGGCCTGCAGGCTTCGCAGCGCGCCTGCCGCGACAGGGGCACGGGCCTCCTGCCCCAGTTCGGACGCCCGCGCCAGCGTTGCCAGCACCGGCCCGGCGGCCCCGCAAATGACGCCGGCGCGCGGCCCGCTCAGCCCGGCCTTGTCCGAGTTGGTGATCGCAAGATCAGCGCCCATCGACAGGCTTTGAGCCCCGCCATGCAAAACCGGCCGCAAACGGGCCCCGTAGGCTTCATCCATGAAAACCGTC
Organism: Pseudomonadota bacterium; assembly: GCA_039028815.1. Taxonomy (GTDB): domain Bacteria; phylum Pseudomonadota; class Alphaproteobacteria; order Rhodobacterales; family Rhodobacteraceae; genus Roseovarius. The sequence continues at coordinate 12,080 of JBCCHI010000072.1, read as the reverse complement.
GCACCGGCCCGCTGGCCCGCGTCAATCGCGCGGCGGGTGTGCGCGTCCGGCAGGCGCGCCAGGCTGCTGGTGACGGTCGTCACGATCATCAGGGCCGGTTTCGTGCGCGCAAGCGTCTCGGACGGATCGGCGCCACCGGAAACCTCGACAAGCGGCACGCCCGCCAGACCACACCCGCGCACGACGGAGGCGTGGCTCCGGTCACCGTCGGGCACGACCGACACAACGCTGCGCCCCTGCGACAACGCCAGGACAGCGGCAACGATACCCGCGCTTGTCCGGTTGGTCACGGCCACGGTGTCCCCGCCACCGAAATGCGCGGCCGCCACCTGCACCAGTTCCTCCGCAAACAGCCCTGGCCCCACCCATTCCTCGCAATATGTGTCCAGATCTCCGGGTTTCACCGGAAAGTACCTTGGATTGCCTGTAAAGATGCCGATCGCGGCGCTCCCCCGCGTCCCGACCAGTTCGGCCGCGAGCGTCTGCGCGTGGCGCAAACGCCGGATTTCATCGGCGCTTGATGACAGGTGACGCCCGCGTGCATAGCCCACGGATGCGTCGATCGGGTTGCCGAACCTGTCCTTGTTCATGCTCAAAGCGCCACAGTCACGCATTTGCGGTATGTGTAGGCTTCGAGTGCGCCTTCAATCGAGTATTCGCTGCCCATGCCCGATTGCTTGATACCGCCATAGGACATGCCGGGGATCTGTCCACCGCCCTGATTGACCTGCATCCACCCGGCGTCCAGAGCACGCGTCATGCGGATGATCGTGCTCATGTCCCGCGTGAAGATAAACGCGGCAAGGCCGTAATGCGTGTCATTGGCCTGAGCGATCATGTCGTCCTCGTCCTCCCATGGAATGGCGACGAGAACCGGGCCAAAGACCTCTTCGCGCGCGATACGCCAGGAGTTGTCAAGCCCTGTCAGAATGGTTGGAATGGGGTGAAATCCGCCATCGGTTTCCTGCGGCGTCCCGCCGGTCAGAAATCCGGCGCCCTGTGCCTCGGCTTCCGCGACATAGGCGCAGATTTCACCATAGCGCTCGGCATTCACGACCGCCCCGATGTCGCTGTCTTCATCCAGTGCGTCACCGACCTTCATGGCTGCGGCCCTTTGCGCCACGCGCGGCATCAGATCGTCCCACACGGACCGGTGCACAAAAAGGCGGGACCCGGCGGTGCAGCTCTGGCCCTGCCGCGCAAACCGCATGGCGTTGACCACACCCTGCGCGGTTTCGTCAATGCGGTCCGGCGTGCAGGCATCCGGAAAGATCACACAAGGACTTTTGCCGCCAAGTTCAAGCGTCACATTGGCGATCCGGTCCGCTGCGGCATGGGCGATCTGCGTTCCGACTTCGGATGATCCGGTGAACGAAACCTTGGAGATGCCCGGATGACGCGCCAGCGCGGCGCCTGCTTCTTCGCCCAGACCGGCAACGACATTGAACACCCCTGGTGGAAAAATGCCGGCGGCCATCTCGGCCAGCCGCAGCACCGCAAGCGGCGCGTCTTCGGCGGGCTTCAGAACAAGGCAGTTGCCCGTGGCCAGCGCCATCGAAATCTTGACAGCCCCCAGCTGCAAGGGCGAGTTCCAAGGAATGATTGCGCCGACAACGCCCAGCGGCTCGCGCGTGGCATATGAAAACAGGCCCGGCCCGAGCGGCAATGTCTCGCCCTTCTGTTCCACCGCGACCCCGCCATAGTAGCGCAGCACGCCCGCCGCACCGGCCACTTCACCCCGTGACTGGGTGCGTATCGCATTGCCGGATTCGGCCGCCAGAATGCGCGCGACCTCTTCGGCATGTTCGGTCAGCCGGCGCCCCAGCTCGGTCAGCATCGCGCCGCGGTCCGAAGCGGCCAGCGCCGCCCAGTCCCGCCGTGCCCGTTCGGCAGCCGCGACCGCCAGATCTACTTCCACATGGGTCCCGCGCCCGATCCTGCAGATTTCCTCGCGCCGGGACGGATTCAGAACACCCAGTGTGTCCTTGCTTTCAGGCCAATGCCATCTGCCGTCGACAAGGCACCCGGCCAGGCCATCGGTCGGAAGAGTGTAGTCAAGACGTGCCATATGCGTTCCTATGTTCGGGTCTTCGGGGGGCGCAGAGTGGTGTAGAACGCGGAAAAATCCTTGTCGCCCTGCGTCTCTGCAAATGTGGTAAAGGCGCGTGCGGCGTCCGCGCCAAAGGGCGTCAGCTGGCCGGCAGAGTGCGCGGCGGCCTGCGCAAGCCGCAGATCCTTTGCCATCAGCGCCGCGGCAAAACCGGGTGCAAACGCGTTGGACGAGGGTGCATCGGGCACAATGTCCGGAATCGGGCACCGGTTTTCAAGCGTCCAGCTTTGCGCGGCCGCACCGGCGCACAGTTCATAGAATTTCGGCAGATCAAGATCCAGCGCATCCGCAAGCGCAAATCCCTCAAGCACTGCCATGGCCGTGATCCCGCAGATCATGTTGTGGCACGCCTTGGCCGCCTGTCCCGTGCCCGCCTGACCGAAATGGGTCACCCTGGACCCCATGATATCAAACAGGGGACCGGCGCGACGGACCGCTGCAGCCGACCCGCCCACCATGAAACTCAGCGTGCCGGCTGCCGCTCCTGCCGGGCCTCCCGAAACAGGCGCATCCAGCATGGCCAGGCCGCGCTTGTCCGCGCTGGCCGCCAGGGCCCGGGCCGTGTCGACATCAATTGTGGAACAATCGATCAGCAGAGCCCCGGCCCGCGCGCCCGGACAGACGACCGTTTCATGCACCTGCGTGACATGACGGCCTTCGGGCAGCATGGTGATGATGACATCCGCATCACTCAGGTCCCCGGCGCGTGGCGCGCCTGCGCCATCAAACAGCACGCATGTGGCCGGATCAACATCCATGCCGCGCACATGACACCCGGCCGCGCGCAGACCTTCGGCCATGGGCCGGCCCATTGTGCCCAGGCCGATGAAGGCGATTTCCGTCATTGCATTTTCATCCCTGCAGCAGTTGCCGAAAGCTAGCGCGGCAAATTACCTGTGGAAAAGCGTCTCTTGAGTGAAAGACTCTCATGCTAAGCCGCGAATTTTTGAATTGAGTTCACACAAATGCGGGTGAAGTTTGCTGAGAAGACCACATCCCGAAGGCCCAGACGGTGCGTCGATCCCGAACACGACACGCAGCACACCCAACCGGTATTGCCCCCACCACGCCGCCTCCGGCAGGAGGACGGTTCCGGCCGCTGTCGCGCTCTGATGTCGCAACGATCGTACAGGCCGCGGTGGAGATTCTGGCCCGGACGGGAATCGCGGATTGTCCCGAAGACGTTGCGTGGCGTCTGCTGCAAGGCGGTGCGACGCGGCGCGATGACGGGCGCATCTGCTTTCCACGGACCATGGTCGAGACCGCCATTGATCGCGCGTGCAGATCCGTCGATCTGCCCGGATTTGTCGAAAACAGGGGGCTCACCATTGGCGGGGGACGCGTGCATATCGGCACCGGCGGCGCCGCAACCGAAGTGCTGGACAGCGCGACAGGGTCATTTCGCGGTGCGCGACTGGCCGATCTCTACGAGCTGATGTGTCTGGTCGGTCATTTGCCAAACATTCACTACGGTCTCAGACCCGTCATCGCGCGTGATATGGACACGCCCTTTGTTCTCGACATCAACACGGCCTTTGCCTGCCTCACGGCATGCCCCAAGCCGATCGGCATCAGCTTTGACAGTGCCGGTCATGTCGCGCCTGCCGTGTCGATGTTCGACATGGCGCTTGGCCGCGACGGCGGCTTTCGCAAACAGCCCTTTTGTTTCGGCGTGATCGTGCACGCGGTGTCGCCGCTGCGTTACGCGCAGGAGGGCGTCGAAATCATGCAGCATGCCATGACACATCGCATGCCCCTCCAGATCTGCACGGCGGCCCAGGCCGGCGCGACCAGCCCGGTGACGCTTGCCGGGGCGCTCGCACAGGGTCTGGCGGAAACCCTTGCAGGCCTGATGATCGTCGACCAGATCGAGCCGGGTTATCCCTGCATCTTTGCGTTCATGCCCTTTATCTCGGACCTGCGCACCGGCGCGATGACCGGCGGATCCGGCGAAGCGGCCGTGGCGGCGGCGGCGGCGGCGCAGCTTCTGCTTTCGCTCGGACTGCCCTCCACCGTCTCCGCAGGAATGACGGATGCCAAGACACCCGACGCACAGGCCGGTTACGAAAAGGGCTATACGGTCGCGCTTTCGGCCCAGGCCGGCGCAGACATGATCAATCTGAGCGTCGGCATGCTCGGCTCCATCATGGCCGCCTCGCCCGAGGCGCTGGTGATCGACGACGACATGTGCGGTGCAATCCTGCGTTCGGTGCGCGGGATCGAACTGGACACCGCCGCGATTGACCTCGATTCGATAGAAGCGGTGGCAACGGGAACAGGTCACTACCTCGGAGAGGCTCAGACGCTGCAGCTGATGAAGACCGAGTTCGTTTATCCCAGCATTGCCAATCGACAGAGCATTGCCGACTGGCACGATGCCGGCGCGCCGACGATCTGGGACACCGCCATCACGCGCACCGCAGAACTGCGCGACGCCGTGCCCGGCCATCTGCCGCCGGATCGCGAGGCCGCCATCCGCGCGGCATTCGATATCCGCCTGGGCAGGAAAGGATAAGGCGATGAAAGACACGGCACGCGTTGTGGTCATCGGCGGTGGTGCCGTTGGTACATCCATCCTCTATCACCTTGCTCTGGCCGGTGTGACGGACACGCTGCTGCTGGAACGCGACGAACTGACATCCGGCTCGACCTGGCACGCCGCAGGCAACATCCCGACCTATGCCACCTCCTGGCTTGGAATGCGCGCGGGCAATTATGCCTGGGCGATGTACAAGGATCTGGCAGACACCGTCGACAGCGCAATCACCTACAGGCACACGCAGGCGTTCTGGCCCGCACATAACGAGGCGCGCATGGATCTCTACCGCCATCTCTGTGGTGTCTCCGAAAGCGCGGGCTTCGACCTCAGGCTTGTCACGCCGGCAGACATGGACCGCATGCACCCCTTCTGGCATCCCGGAGAGACCGTGATTGGCGGTATTCTCGACCCCTATGAAGGCGACATTGACCCCAGTCAGCTGACCCAGGCGCTGGCAAAGGGCGCGCGCGATCTGGGGGCAACGATCGAACGGTTTTCCCCGGTCTCCGGGATCGAAAGGCGCGTGTCGGGCGAATGGGACGTGACATATCCCGCAGGCACGGTACGGGCGGACATCGTCATCAACGCAGGCGGGTTCTACGGCGCCGGGATCGCCGCAATGGCCGGGCTCGCCGCGCCTGTCGTCACGCTTGAGCATCAATATCTCGTCACCGAACCGCTGCCGGCGCTTGAGGCGCATACCGACCTCTTCCCGCTGGTCCGTGATCCGGATATCCGGTTTTACCTGAGACGCGAACGCAACGGCTTTCTTGTCGGCTCCTATGCGCATGATGGCCGTCCGGCCTGGGCAGAGACCGGCCCGCCCGGTGACTTTGCGCATCAGCTTTTCCCCGACAGCGTGGACGACATCCTGGAGGTGCTGGAGGCAACCATGGCGCATGTCCCGCTTCTGGGCGAGGCCGGAGCGCAGCGGTTTGTAAACGGCCCGATCGCCTATGCGCCCGATGCGCTACCGCTTGTCGGGCCCGCGGCGGGGGCGCCCGGCTTCTACCACGCCACCGGCGTGCAGATCGGGATCACGCATTCGGCGGCGATCGGCAAGGCAATGGCGGAATGGATCACCGAAGGGGAAACCGAATGGGATCTGGCGGCCTGGGACCCCAGACGGTTCGGCGACTGGGCAACGCCGGACTACGCGCGGGCCCGCGCCGCGCAGCACTACGATCTGCAATATGCGATCCCCTACCCGCACAGAAACATGCGGCGCGGCCGACCGGTTCAGCGCACACCGCTTTATGACCGGCTTGTCGCGCAGGGTGCCGTCATGGGGCAGATCGCAGGGTGGGAGCGTGCCTTCTGGTTTCAGACGGATCGGATCCGCGATGCAGGCGACAGTGATCTGTCGTTTCATCACGAACCCTGGCAGGACGCGGTGGCCGCGGAATGCCGGACGGTCATGAACCATGTCGGTGTGATGGATCACGGAGGATTTACCAAGTACAGCGTGTCCGGCCCGCAGGCGGAGACCTTTCTTTCGCAGGTGTTCTGTGGCGGACTTCCCAAACCCGGCCGCGTCCGGCTGAGCTACATGCTGACACCGAAAGGCCGGATCTGGTCGGAAGCGACCATCGCAAGACTGGATGAAGAGCGGTTTCTTCTGTGTGGCCCGACGCTGGCGGACCTGCGTGACCACGACTGGCTGGCCTCGCACTGCCCGACGACCGGCGTCGACATGCGCCGGGGCCACACGCACGATGCCGCGCTCATGGTCATGGGGCCGAAGGCACGCGAGATTCTGCAACCGCTGACCGATGCCAGTCTTTCCGCCGGCGCGGCGCCCTGGCTCTCCGTGGCGGAGATCAGTCTTTCAGGCATACCCGTCATTGCGCTGCGCGTCTCCTATGTCGGCGAGCTTGGCTGGGAACTTCACATGCCATCGGCACATCTCGAGCAGGTCTATGACATGATCCTGCCGCGTGTCATGGAGACGGGCGGGTGTCAGTTCGGGTCCTACGCGCTCAATGCCATGCGGATCGAAAAAGGATACCACGGATGGGGGGCCGATTTCGGCACCGAGTACACACTCTTTGACGCCGGTCTCGGCAGGTTTGCAAACATGACCAAGGGGCACTTCACCGGTCGCGACGCGGTGATGCATCAGGCCCGGTCACCCGCGTCTTGGCACTGGGTCGGGCTGGACATCACGACGGACGGACCCGAGCCGATGGCGTCTGATCCGATACTCAGGGACGGCACATGTATCGGATACGTAACGTCAGCGACCCGGGGGTACCGGTGCGGCAAACTCATTGCGCTTGGCTATGTGAAGGCCGGAACACTGGATCCGGAAGACCGTTGCGCCGTGCGCAGTTTTGGCACCGAACGAGAGGCGATACGAAGGGGCCCGTGCTTTTATGATCCCGACAACATCCGACTGAAGTCCTAGCCCCAGCCCTGTGCCTTATGGCACTCGACTCGTCTTTCGGGTATCGGTCCCGCACGGTCTGACGCCTGCCCCCTGTCGCCGTTTGCGCGCAGGGTCGGACGGGGCCGGACGCTGAACATGTGTGAAACTGCCGACACCACCGGAAAGACCTGACTTTGATCGCTGATGACGCCCTTACAATTCTTGCCTGCCAGATCGGCATTCCCCCGACGGTCACGCCGCAGGATCGCAATGACAATCTGTCCCGGCTCACCGAGAGGGTCGGTGCCGAGCTGGCGCACCGCCCGGCGGATCTGGTCGTGTTGCCGGAGTTGGCGAGCATCGACTATTCCCGTGCCGCGTTCGACCAGCTCGACGCGCTGGCCGAGCCGTCTGACGGGCCGTCCTTTCATGCCTGGCGAGATGTTGCACTGCGCCACGGCGTCTTCGTGTCCTACAGTTTCCCCCGCCGGGACGCGGAAGGCACGTATATCAGCATCGGCGTGGTCGGACCCGACGGAGAGCGTGTCGGCCACTACGACAAGCTGCACCTCGCGCAATACGGCGCATCCATGGAAAAAGAGTACTTCCGGCGTGGCAGGCACCTGCTGAGCTACAGCGTGAAGGGATTCAGGATTGCCCCCATCATCTGCTACGATATCCGGATACCGGAACTGTGCCGCACGCTCACCCTCGCCCACGAGGTGGACATCATCACCCATTGCGGTGCGTATTACAGGGACGAATCCTTTCACACATGGCATCCGTTCGCGGTGACCCGGGCGCTGGAAAACCAGATCTTCTTTCTGTCGCTCAATCGCGCGGGCGCCCAGTACGGAAACTCTGTATTCTGCTGGCCGTGGATGGATGAAAACACAGGCCCGGTTGCCTTTCCGCCGCACGCCGAGGCGCTGCGCTACGTCACGGTTGAACGACCGGTTCTGGATGACGCGCGCACGCGCTATTCGTTCCTGAAGGACCGGCTGGAGGATTACGCGCGGCTTCCCTCCGCATGACCGGGACCATCACCTTCACGCGGTTGCCCGGTATCGACCCGGGCGAGATCGCGGCGCACATGTCCGATCCTCGTCTCGCCGACCACATGCCCTTGCTGTCACCCGGAAAGGCCTGGGACGCCGCGGCAGTCGCCCGGTTCGTTGCCCTGAAAGAAGACCACTGGGCGCGCGACGGCCTCGGGCACTGGGCGATCCTGTGCAATGCCTGCTACGTGGGCTGGGGAGGTTTTCAGCAGGAAGAGGGAGAGTGGGATTTCGGCCTGGTCCTGAAGCCCGACGCCTTTGGCCTGGGCCACCGCATCACGCGCCGGGCACTGGCGTTTGCCGCAGCCGACGATCGCATCCCCTATGTGACATTCCGCCTGCCGCCCTCGCGGCGCAAGCTGGGGGCGCTTGCACGACTGGGCGCGCGGTACGCGGGCCAGATCACGCAAGACGGCGCGGTTTTCCTGAAGTTCGTGCTGGAGACGCAACAGCAGCGCGCGCGCTGATCACCACCACGAAAGCGTCGCACCCGACGCGACGCGTTGCGCGCATATCGCACCAGTGCCGTTCCGGGTCCGGTTTACGAAACGGCTCGGGGGGCACCATATGACGGCATCCCGCCTTGCTGAACCGGTCACGTGTCGCACCGGGAAGTCCGATCGCTGCACCAGCTTCCGTTTGACTGTTGAAGACTGCGCAGATTCTCTTGTTGGAAAGCAGGGCTCCAGGCAGCCATTCGCTGCGTTGCCGGGATGTCCTTGCTGGAACCTCCAGACGCCCGAACCGCTGCAAGGCGCACCCAAAGAGGCTTGATCTGTTTTCGAAACGGCAGCACGCTGCCTGTCTTGGCACTCTAATCCGGGGGGCGCTTGTCATGCAGCCGCGGTTTTTCGGGTCCGGGGCCCAGCAGCGCATGCAGGGGATTGCATACGCGTTATCCCCGTTGTTGCAGGATGATCCTGCATACGGCACCGAAGGCCGCATGTGGGGCATCGACGGTCCCGAGCTTTCCGAGGCGGACAAAGTGGCCTCACTCGCATCGCTGCAAGGCGCTACGGTCAATCACTATGTCCCAAAATCCAGAGAAGCAGAGTTTGCCGCAGAATATGCACGGCGTGGTTTTGCAAATGATCGCTGGGACCAGTTCATGGGGCGACGCGACTGTCTTGAAACCTGCTCGGACTATATCGCTGACTTTAAGCTGCCGGATCAGTATGTACTTCATCAAATCGGCCCCGAAACTCCGACACGCATCCTCAATGCCCTGGAAGAAACCGCAGCAGCCTGCGGGGTGCTGCCACCAATGACGCCGGTCCTTTTCGGGCAGATGCGCAATGCCGCGTATTTCTGCCTTGAGGCGCCCGACGGCGGTGTTGCAGCCTGTGCGGGCGCGTGCCTGCGCAATCATCCCGAAAGCCGCTTTGGCGGCGCGTCGTGGTGGGGCATGCTTGCCACGCGTGATCAGGACCGTGGTCAGAGCCTGTCGCTCTATCTCGGTGCGCTGGCCGCTGCCCACATGAACGAGACTTTTGGTGTCGAGGAGTTTTATACCGGCGTGCGGTCGGACAATGCCGTGTCGCGGCACATCTGCCAGAAACTGGGTGTCCGTGACAGCGCGTATGCCTGCCTCGCCATTCTCGACCCGTCTTCATTCGGCAAAGGCGGATACACCAGGTAACACTTGCTGTGAGCTTCGGTTTTCCATTTTTTCGGACAGGTCCTGCCGCTTGAAGCAAGATCCGCATCGGGCTCCTTGCGGCCATGCGCTGCACGGAAGCGCCAAGGTCAGCAAAACTGGCCAGGCACGCGCCTTGTGGTTTCGGCACAATAACAACCAGTGAACATGCCTTGTTAATTCCTACTAGATGTAGCGTTGGATACGATATATTGTGGCCACGTAGGTTGCCGCAATCGCTCTTTCTGGACGCAACTCATGGCATTCATTTCACATTGCTGTCGCGCATATGCGAGACTCGTCAGCGGCGTCGCTGCATTACTGCTCGTTTCGGCATGTGGGAACGTTGTGGAGGTCAGCAATCGAGACTTCAACGATGGTTTGGCAGGGGGACAGGCCAGCACAATTCTCGCCAACGTGGTCAGGTCAGCAAAAGGCTACCCCACCTACTTTACGGTCGCCGGCGACTACCAACAAAGCCAGCAAGTTCAGTCGTCTCCTTCAATCTCCTACGATCCGGGCATAGATGGCGGAATTGCGGATCTGAACTTGTCTCTTTCACCATCGGCATCAACGTCAAGCTCTTCTACGGCATCTTCTCTCGAGACTTCCGATTTTACTGAAGCCATGCACACCCAGGTGTCCCCAGAACTGCTTGTAAAGTTGGCGGCAAGCCGGGACGAGGCGCATCTTCACCTGACATTGATGCTTTTGATCCAGACGCTTGCGGTTACACAGACCGACTACAACAGTTTGATTTCATCGGCTCAGTTTCTTTGCAACACGCGTTCCAGCGATTTGCCAGCAAGTCAAAGGGGAATGTGCAAGGGCTTGCTGTCAAACGTACCACCGAAGCGGTGTTCAACCTTTGGCCAGTCGTCACAGCCAAACCTTGTCCTCTTTGTAAACGATCCGACGTCTCTGTGTCAGTTCGAGCGGTTTCGCACACTCATCGAGTCCATTGCCATACTGCAACCCCGGCTGGGGTTCACTGAACCGAAATCAAATGAAAGAGGTGGTGGAAAGCTGATCTATCTGGGAGACTCGGTTGTCTCCACCAGGCAGATTTTCGCGGTGAAGGGCACAGGCTTCAGACTCCGCTCACCTAGTCAGATTGTATTCTACCTCGGACAACTGGTGAATGAGTCATACGCTGGCGTGGATCTGGATCGCCTGAGCATAAGCACGACTGAAGGGGGCTTGGCGCCAATTTTTCATGTCAGAAGTGGTGAAGGAAACGCGTCTGTCAGTACAATTGTCGATGGCGAGAGGTACTGGCTGGAAGCTCAGAATCTTGGCGATGTTACCGATGATTTCAGCCACCGTTCCATGACGCTGATCAAGGACTTGATTGCACTCAACACGCTTCAGGATCAGCTGCCGCAGAACACGGCGGTGTTCGTTGCCGCAAGCCAGTAGGCTCTCTTTTGTTCAACCGATCACGTCCCTGGACAGGCGCCACAATTCCGATTGTCTCTCTTTTCGCGATCTTGCCTTCTGGCTGCGTGGTTCTTGATGCAACCGGCCAAAGCCCGGTTCTGATTTCTTTCGAAAGACCCGGTACAACACGCATTGTTTGCCCTGTGCGATCCCGGGGCAGCGTTTAGAACCTTTATCTCAGCGGCGTTATTTACTACGGTCGTGAGGAAAAGATTTAGCATCAGGAGGCACGCATGAGACTTCTTGCAATTCTGGCACTTGTTTTCGCCGGCTACGCGTTCGAAGCGACCGCCGTAACTGGCCAATGCGCCGGAGGCGGCACCTGTGATCTGAACACACCGGCGTGCGAAAAAGGCTCTAAATGCCACTATGACTACAATGTCGGCGGTGCGACCGATATTAACGTGACGTTCATGTGCAGTGACGGCGCCTCTGTCTCCAAAAAGGAAAAGTGCGCTTCACCCGACGTTTGGCAAGGCACCTGCAAATGGTCTGGTAACACCTGCGGCTGCGAGTCGACTGATCAGGGATTTGAACTCAACGTCACAGCGACTTGCGGGAACTAGATTTCCAGCGCCTGTCTGGCCTTGCGTCCAGGGTACCAACACCAGCCACTCCCTGAGCACCGTGCACATGTCAGCTGCGAGCGGCATGTTCCGCGTGCCGCGCAGACCGTCGATCCGGGCGTGAAGATCGGCTCGCTTCATGCCAAACCATGTGCGTTTGGTCCACGTCACGGCCCCGTGACGCGGCGTAACCACACTCGCCCTTCTTGAAGGTTGCCTCTGGCATCCCTCTATCTGTGAAGGGCGCTATTGGTCCTGTCGAGGGCACGATGAGATTTTTGTTGTTTTTCATTGCACTGACGGCCGCAGCTCTTGTTGAGGCTGTTCACCCCGTCGCGGCGGATGACAGCGATGTCTGGCAGG
>JBCCHI010000071.1:0-19719 GCA_039028815.1 Pseudomonadota bacterium | reverse complement strand
TGCGATGGCGTGGCCAAGGACGACGTGTATGACGTGCTGGCCACCGAGGAAGGTCAGCAGCAGGCGCTCGACAAACTGGCCACCATCAAGGACGACGTGATCTGGTGGTCGTCCGGTGCGGACACGCCGCAGCTTCTGGCTGATGGCGAGGTTTTCGTCGGCTCAACCTATAATGGTCGCCTGTTCTCCGCGATCGAAGAACAGGGCCAGCCGATTGGCATGCTCTGGGACGCTCAGGTGTTTGACCTGGACGGCTGGATCATCCCGGCCAACCTGCCGGAGGACCGTCTGGCACGGGCGCTCGACTTTGCCAAGTTCGCCACCGACACGCAGCGTCTGGCGGATCAGGCCAAGTTCATTTCCTACGGTCCTGCGCGCGCATCCTCTGCGCCGCTCGTGGGTCAGCACGCCGATCTGGGCATCGACATGGCGCCGCACATGCCAACCGATCCGGACAATGCCAAGAACACGTTCCTCTACAACTACGAGTTCTGGGCTGACTATCGCGACGACATCGACGCGAAGTTCCAGGCGTGGCTCGCGCAATAATGCCAGAGCCGGGGCGGGTTCCGCCCGCCCCGGCACTTATCCAGAGGGTGGGAATAAACCGCCCCGTTACAGACAGGGACGCATCATGCCAAAAGGCTACATCATTGGCCATGTGACGATCACGGACCCGGACGCCTACAAGGCGTATGCTCTGCGAAACAACGAACTGTTTCCCAAGTATGGCGGCACATTTCTGGCGCGCGGCGGACAATCGGAGGTTCTGGAAGGCGAGTGTCATCCCCGCCACGTGATTGTCGAGTTTCCGACATATGCGGATGCGCTCGCGGCCTATAACGATCCGGACTATCAGGAAAACCTGAAAATACGGCAGGCCAATGCCGAGACGGGCGCGATCCTTGTCGTGGAAGGGGTCTGAAGGATGAGCGAACTGACCGCGCAACCCGGTTCATCCCGTGCAGACCCATCCGCAGAAAATTCTGATGCGACCAGCGGCGGTCCAATGCTGGCGGCTGATGGCACACCGCTGAAAAAGAGTCTGGCCCGCGCGCTTCGCGTACAGAAATTGCGTGCGCTGTTTCTGATTGCGCCGCTCTTGCTGTTTGTTCTGGTGACCTTCATTGCACCGATCGCCGACATGCTGTTTCGCTCGGTGGAAAATCAGATTGTGTCGAACACGCTGCAGCGCACGGTGCCGGCGCTGGCTTCGTTCGATCCGAACGCTCAGGACGCGCCGGCGGCCGACGTGTACGAAGACCTCTACTACGATATGTTTTTGGCCTCTGAGGCCAAAGAGCACACGCGCCTCGGAACGCGGCTCAACTATGAAGAGACCGGTATTTCTTCCTTGTTTCGCTCCACAGGCCGCGGTGTCGATGACATTGGCGAGGTCCAGATTGATGCGCTGGAGGATCTCGGCAAACACTGGGAAGACGAGACCTTCTGGTATGCCCTTATGACGGGCGGTGACGGGGCGGCCACGGACACTGCACCGCTGGATCTTGCGCTTTCGCGTCTGTCGACGCTGACAGGCGACAGCTATCGCGAAGACATCGGTTTCGTTCCGGGGGCAGACATCAGCGCACTCTTGCCCGCCACAGTCGGCGAATATGCCAGCTTTGCCGGTTTCAAGGCCATCGCGGACGGGGATGTCGTGGCTGAGGAAGAGCCCTGGGAAGCCGTAAAGGTCGCGCTGATCGGAGAGCTTCAGTCAGGTGTCGATCTGTCGGGCTACACCGGTCCGGGAGCGGCCGAATTGCGGGACGCGCAGGCGGCACTTGCGGATCTGCCGGCGGTCGATTTTCAGGCCGGGTTTTTGGATATCGACGAAGACTGGGGGGCCAACTCCACGTGGCGCGTGATCAAGATCTACGCGCCTCCGATCACTGCGGGGTACTTCCTGAATGCCATCGACATGCAAAAGGGTGTCGACGGCGTAGAACGGCGTCCGGAGAACGAGCAGATCTACGTCATGCTCTTCAAGCGCACGCTCTTCATGTCGATGGTTATCACCATTTCGTGCATTTTGCTGGGCTATCCGATTGCCTGGATACTGGCGAACCTGCCGACACGTCAGGCCAACATTCTTCTCATTCTGGTTCTTTTGCCATTCTGGACATCGCTTCTGGTGCGCACCAGCGCCTGGAAAGTGATGTTGCAGCAGCAGGGTGTCGTGAACGACGTGCTGGTCTGGCTGGGCATGGTCGCCGACGATGGCCGCCTGATCATGATGAACAATCAGGTTGGAACAATAATTGCGATGACGCATATTCTGCTGCCGTTCATGATCCTGCCGATGTACTCGGTCATGCAGACGATCCCACCCAGTTACCTGAGAGCAGCAAAGTCGTTGGGGGCCACCAACTTCACGGCCTTCTGGCGTGTGTACTTTCCGCAAACGGTTCCGGGCATCGGCGCAGGCTCCATCCTCGTCTTCATTCTGGCGATCGGCTATTACATCACGCCGGAGATCGTGGGCGGCACGACCGGAACGTTCATCTCGAACAGGATCGCGTATCACATTTCAAGCTCGCTGAACTGGGGGCTTGCTGCCGCGCTCGGGTCGATCCTGCTGGTTGCGGTTCTCATCCTGTATTGGGCGTACGACAAGATCGTGGGCATCGACAACGTGAAGCTGGGCTGACATCATGGCGACATACACCCTCACTCATGTCGAAAAGAAGCCACTTGGCTTTTCACTGCCGGTTCTGGCCGCGGCAGGCGGTTTTCTGGGTATCTTCGTGGGAACGGCTCAGGGTTCGACGTTGCTGGGCTTTCTCGCGGGGGCGATCCTGCTGGCGGTTGTGGGCTTTGTCTGTCTTCAGATGCTGGACGGAGAGCGCGAGCGCACAGGAAAATGGGTCGTTCGTCTGCTTGCGATCGTTGGCGGTTACGTTCTGGGCGGCTTTCCCGGGCTCGTACTCGGGATTGTTTTCGGCTTTCTCTTCGGCTGGTTCATCTATTGGATCGGCGAAGGGCGTTTCCGGGCAAATCTGGTGCCTTATCTCACGTCAGGTCAGGTGCTCTGGCATTTCACCTTCAGGGTGATCTGCGGTCTGATCTTCTTCTTCCTGATTGTTCCTATCGTGGTGGTGATGCCGCTCAGCTTCAATGCTGAGGACTTTTTCACCTTCACGCCCGAGATGTTGCGTTTTGACCCGGAGGGGTATTCGCTGAAGCACTACCGCGATTTTTTCACCAATCCCGACTGGCAACAGGCCCTCTGGAATTCGGTCAAGATCGCGCCGGTGGCGACCCTTCTTTCCGTCACGCTGGGCACGCTTGCGGCGATCGGGTTGAGTTCAGAGCATGTCCCCTTCCGGCGCACGATCATGGCAATCATGATCTCTCCCATGATTGTGCCGCTCATCATCTCGGCGGCTGGGATGTACTTTTTCTATTCGCGTCTCGGGCTTCAGGGAACCTACTGGGGGGTGGTGCTCGCTCATGCCGCACTTGGCATACCCTTCGTGATCATCACGGTCACGGCAACACTGGTGGGATTCGACCGTTCTTTGACCCGCGCTGCGGCCAGCATGGGTGCGGACCCGGTGACCACGTTCTTTCGGGTTCAGATGCCGCTGATCCTGCCGGGTGTGATTTCGGGCGGATTGTTTGCCTTCATCACGTCTTTCGATGAGGTCGTGGTTGTCATCTTCGTGGGTTCTGCCGGACAGCAGACTTTGCCCTGGCAGATGTTCACCGGCCTGCGCGAGCAGATCTCGCCCACGATCCTGGCGGTAGCAACGATCCTGGTGGTGATTTCAATCGCCCTGCTGACCACGGTTGAACTGCTGCGCCGCAGATCGGAACGCTTGCGCGGAATGAGCCCGGGCTGACAGTTCGGGAAACGGTGGATCCGTTCAGTTACGGCCTGCACCGCGCGGGCGACACCTCTTGCGGGATACGCGGTGACGTCACCACCCCTGATCAGGGGTAGAAGATGGCGCCGGGCAGATAGGCCCGCGGCAAATCCATGCCGACCGGCATGCACCGGCCCGTGGCAAGGTGATCCGGCAACAGGTGTGTGTGAGGGCCGTCCGGCGAACGCGCGCCCGGCTTCGGAATCGGACTGTGCACTTCGATCCGGCCAAGCGCTGTTTCGACGACCCGCGACGGACTGTGGTGTATCAGGGTCGGCCCAAGTGTCGAAAGACAGGTTGAAAGCGGCTGGCCTGCCACCTTCGCCAAAGCAGAGCGCACCTTGTCGCTGGTCGCCCGAACGCAAAACCGGGCCTCCTTGCGTCCCAGACCGAGGTCGAACAATCTGCCTGCGTCACGCTCGATCAGGCAGGACGGATCCTCATTCAGATCGGTGATCTGATCGGCGACGGGCAGCCGCCCGCGTTCACGTTTGACGGCAAGCACGATCCGGATCGCTTCGGTTGGGGTCGACGCAGGATCAAACGTCACCGCGCGCACGCTGTCGTCGATCATCATGCGCAAGGCGCCACCGCTGGTATGGGCGGTGATGGCCGCGTCCGTCACCTTACTGGACCTCGGCCGGCCCGCTGAGGGGCTAAACTCTGCAACTGCCCCGACCACACCCATCACCCATGTGCCCCTGTCCCTTGCCAGCGTTTCGGTCACAAAGGCGACGATCTCTTGCGTCGACCAGGGGAGTCTGCGGCAGGCCACGCCGAGTTTCGCCAGCCGTTCGGGCAGCTCGGACCAGAGCTGATCGCGCCAGCTTTCGGATTGCGTGCGCCAGTCTGCGATCTCGACCCCGCTGCGTGCGCAACCAAGACACCAGCCGGTCGTGTCATCCAGCTTGCAGATGCCGGTGCAGGGGCTGGCCAGGGCGGTTTGGGTCATCATTGGTCTCCGCTATGGATGCGTCATGTTCGCCGCCGACCGAGCAGCCACACGAAAAACAGGCCGCCCACAAGCCCGGTCACGATGCCGATTGGCATGTCCTCCGGCGCCATTACCGTGCGTGCCGCGATATCTGCCCACAGAAGGAAGATTGCGCCGGCCAGTGCGGAAACGGGCAGAACCCGCTGGTAGTCACCGCCGACCAACAGTCTGACAACGTGCGGAACCATAAGCCCCACAAAGCCTATGATGCCGGAAAACGCGACCATGACACCTGTGATCAGGGCGCCGACAACGAAGACGGCCAGACGGAACCGCGCAACCGGAATGCCAAGGGTTGATGCGGTTTCATCGCCGACCGTCATGGCATTCAGAAAGGCCGCGCGGTTGATCAACCAAACGCCGCAGGCTAGCAAAATCACCAGCGGATAGGCCAACTGGCCCCATTGCGCCAGGCCAAGCCCACCGAGCATCCAGAAAACAACCGTGTGCGTGGCGCGTGGATCGCCGAGAAAGATCAGGACGTTCGCGGCCGCCATGACAATGAAGGACACGGCAACACCCGCCAGCACCAGCCGGTCCGCGCTGGTCGCATCCGCAAACCGCGAAACGCCAAGCACGATCGCCGTGGCAACCAGTGCGCCGACAAACGCAAGAAGCGGGACGGTGAGCAATCCCAGGAACAACCCGGTATGAAGAAGAGCGAGGATTGCCCCGAACGCGCCGCCCGAGGAGATGCCCAGAAGATGCGGATCGGCAAGCGGGTTGCGCGTAACGGCCTGAAGGCTCGCACCGACCAGTGCCAGTCCGGCGCCGACCATCATGGCCAGAAAGGCGCGGGGAAAACGAATGTCCCAGATGATCGCTTCGCGACCCTGGCTCCAGGTCGGCTCGATCATACTTGGTGCAAGCTTGTTCAGTACAACACCCCAGACGGTGGTCGTCGGAATCGTCACGGCGCCCACGGAAATCGCGACAGAGACTGAGATGGCAAGCAACGCAAGACCACAGACGACCACCACAGCATTCCTGCCGGGCCGACGCGTCGTGCGATCCTGCGTTGTCGCGGTTTCACTCAAGGGGTCATTGACCCCAAAAGGCTTCGGCCAGGGTTTTCACCGCCTCGACGTTGCGTGGCCCCGGCGTGGCTTCGACATATTCCAGCGTCACGAACCGGTCGTTCCGGACAGCATCCAGTTCGGAAAATGCAGGATTCGACATCATGAACTCACGCTTCTGTTCAGCCGTCACGTCGCCGTAATTGACGATCACAATGACTTCCGGATTGCGCTCCACGACCTCTTCCCATGTCACGGTCGCCCAGCTCTTTTCGAAGTCATCCATGATGTTTCTGCCGCCTGCCGCCTCGATCAGCGCGGTCGGCATGGCGTAGCGACCAGCGGTAAAGGGGGCATCGTCGCCACTGTCATAGACGAAAACGCGCAGCGGCTCTCCTGAGTCGAGGGTCTCGGTAAAGTCAGACAGTTCTGCCTTGTATCCTTCGACGAGCTCGCTCGCGGCATCTTCGACGCCGAAAATGCGGCCAAGGTTGAGAAGATCCGCATACATATCGTCAAGGTTGGCCTTTTCCTTGTCCATGATATGCGTGCAGGACTCCGTCAGCTCGTAGACCTTTATGCCAAACGGTTCGAGCGTTTCCGGCGTTACCTCGCCGCCGACTTTCATGCCGTAGTTCCAGCCTGCAAAAAAGAAGTCTGCATCTGCACCAACCAAAACTTCCTTGGACGGGTATTTCGAAGACAGTTCAGGCAGTTCCTTGACACCTTCGCGAACCTTTTCGTCCAGGGTTTTCCACCCGGATATCCCGGTGTACCCGACCATGCGATCCGCCAGACCAAGAACCAGCATCATCTCAGTCAGGTTCACGTCATTCGAAATCGCCCTTTCGGGCGGGGCGTCGAAACTTACATCTCGGTTGCAGCTCTGGACTGTGGTCTGGGACGACGCATAGCTTGCACTCAGGATTAGCGCGAGTGAGCAGAAGACAGTCTTTTTCATGGATTTTGACCTTTGTTCTGAAGATGGAATGTGAGGTGATCGCTTTGGCTCGGGGAAAGTTTTTCCTGAAAAGCCATCACCTGGAAGGCGTCCGAGACAATGGTCTCTGACAGAACGGTTGAGGGAGGACCAACTTGAAGCGGTTGCCCTTCCTTGAGCAAAAGAATGTCATCACAGACAGACGCCGCCACGTTGAGATCGTGAAGAGATGTAACGATGGTGAGGCTCAGCCCGCGTATCATTTCGATGATTTCAAGCTGATGTCGTATATCAAGATGGTTCGTCGGTTCGTCGAGGATCAGAAGCTTGGGTTCCTGCGCCAGCGCGCGCGCGACCATGATGCGTTGCCGCTCACCGCCCGAGAGCGAACCAAGCTGCCGGTCCTCGAACCCTTTCAGATCCATGTTTTCCAGCGCCGCGCGGATTATCTCGGCATCCCGCGCACCGACGTCGCCGCCAAAACCCCTGCGGTGTGGCGTGCGACCCAGAGCCACGATTTCGCGCACGGTTAGCGCAAAGTCCGTGGGTTGTTCCTGCAGCACGGCCGCGACCTTTTGCGCTACCGACCGGGCCGGCATCTGCCAGATGTCTTCGCCATCAATCAGGACAGAGCCGGTTGCCGGTCGATAGTAGCGGTAGATCAACCGAAGAAAGGTCGTTTTGCCTGCGCCGTTCGGACCGACGACCCCCAGAATGCGCCCTGGATCAAGGAAAAGCTTCGTTTTCCGAAGCGCAGGCTGACGTGCCGCCGGAGGCGACCAGGAGACATCGCGCACGTCGAGCGATGCGCCTGGCGCACCATCCGGGTCTTGCGCCGAGGTCAAAGCGATAACCGCCGCGCCTGCGCGCCGCCGCGTCTGCAACGCAGCGGCAAGCGCAGAGACAACGGTCTGCCCGGGGATGCAACGGATGCGATCAGCAAATCGCAAAAAACCGCAACAGCGGGTGACGTCTCGCTGAACGGCCGGGCCCGTTCATAGGCCTTCATCGCCTCTTGAACATAGCCGGCTCCACCGGGCAGAGCGCCCAGCCACTGCATGTACCCAAGGTGACCCAGTTCCTGGGCCTGATCAGGTGGTAGCTGGCCTACATCAAGTTGAAAAATAGTCCGTTCCAAAAGCATCGCGCCCTCCGCGCAAAGGGGCGGTGCGGTTCGGAATTCGGCAATTTCAGAGGCCCGGGAAGGTCCATCTCTGTCGCTCCGTCCCAGGGCACCCCGCCCAGGTTAAGGTGACTGCGGTGCGCATGGCACCGGAGATGGCAGGTCTCCTGACTCGCGGGTCGCTGCTTGCCCGTACCTTCCCGAACCTTTGGTCCAGTGGTTTTATCGGGGTCGCTCGCCACTTACAGTTGCGGGGGCAGTCACGGATTTGGCGCCTGATGGCTACACCGCACCGTGTTCCCTTTTCATCCCTCGGGCGACTCGCCGTCAGGAACCATCACGCGCATAGGACCCCAGACGACAGGAACGGTCAATAGCGCGTATCGGTCAAACACCATGGTCCGGTCGATTTGTGTGTGGCCGGTCTGTGTCTGGCGGATGTGTTTGTGCGCTCCGATCGGGATCCGGCCACGTTCAGGCGCGCACCTTTTTTTCGTAACCGTCAGAGATTTCCCGGGTCAGAGCGCCCACTTCAAAGTTGAAGTCACCAATCTGGCCGACCGGGGTGACTTCGGCCGCCGTGCCGGTGAGCCAGCATTGCTCGAACCCCTCCAGCTCCTCGGGCATGATGTGGCGTTCATGCACCTTCACCTGTCGTTCCTCCAGCATACCGATCACCGTCTGTCTTGTGATCCCGTTGAGAAAGCAGTCGGGTTTGGGGGTGTGCACTTCGCCATTCTTGACGAAGAAGATGTTGGCGCCTGTCGCCTCTGCCACATAGCCGCGATAATCGAACATCATGGCGTCCGAGCACCCCTTTGCTTCGGCTTCGTGCTTGCTGAGCGTGCAGATCATGTAAAGCCCGGCAGCCTTGGCATGACAGGGTATCGTCTCGGGGCTGGGGCGTTTCCACTTCGAGATATCGAGCTTCGCGCCCTTCATTTTAGCGTCGCCGTAATAGGCGCCCCATTCCCAGGCTGCGATTGCCAGACGCACCGGGTTGCGTGCGGCCGCAACACCCATATCCTCGCCCGAACTGCGCCACGCCACGGCCCGGACATATGCATCGGTGAATCCATTGGCCTCCAGCACCTGTGTCTTCGCAGTCTCGATTTCATCCAAGGACCACGGGACCTCAAAGTCGAGTTCCCCGGCGGAAAAATGCAGCCTTTCCGAATGTTTGCGACTTTCGAAAATCGTGCCGCCATACGCGCGCTCGCCCTCGAACACAGAGCTTGCATAGTGCAGACCATGAGTCAGGATATGCACATTTGCCGTCCGCCATTCGACCATCTTTCCGTCCATCCAGATCTTTCCGTCGCGATCGTCATATGCTGACATGGTGCACTCCTCCGAGGTCAGGCTTTTCGAATATTTCGCATAATACGTCCGAAACGGACATAAAATTGCGCAAAAACTGGGATTCGCTACCAGTCTGATCTTGGAATGTCAACAAGGCTGACGTATCTTTTGGTAAAACAGGAATGGACGTCAGTATGCGACAGGTGGTGAACGAGGACAGTTCGGCCTTCGACAGTGATGAGCGGTTGCGGCAGGGCATCGAGGCGATGTTCTTTGCCTATCGCGGATTTACCGCTGATCCGGACCGGATTCTTGCAACACTGTCTTACGGCCGGGCCCATCACCGTGCGATCCATTTTATTGCCCGAAGTCCGGGAACAACCGTGAACAATCTGCTGAAGATACTCGGAGTGACCAAACAAAGTCTCAACAGGGTCTTACGCACACTGATCGAAGATGGCCTTGTGGAAAGTCGTCAGGGGGTTTCGGACCGACGCGAACGGCGGTTGAGCCTGACCGACGCGGGCGGCGCTCTGGAACGTCGTCTGTCCGAGGCGCAGCGCCGCCGCATGCGTGCGGCGTATCATGCCGCCGGTCCCGAGGCGGTCGATGGGTTTCACCTTGTTCTCGAAGCGATGATGGACGCCGAGATGCGCCGCACCTATCATGCGATCAAGGAGGGTGAAACATGACCGATCCCGCGCCGCATCTTCTGATCGTCGATGATGATGAACGTATCCGTGATCTTCTGCGCAAGTTTCTGGCCAGGAATGGTTTTCTGGTTTCCGCGGCCCGAGATGCGGCGCATGCACGACGCGTTCTGTCCGGGCTGGAATTCGATCTGATCGTGATGGATGTCATGATGCCGGGAGAGGATGGCGTGACATTGACGAGCGCCCTGCGAGAGACCATCGTGACGCCGATTTTGCTGTTGACGGCCAAAGGTGAAACGCCGGACCGGATTGCCGGTCTGGAAGCCGGCGCAGACGACTATCTCGCGAAACCGTTCGAGCCTAAGGAATTGCTTTTGCGCATCAACGCGATCCTGCGGCGCATGCCCGAACCCGAACCCGATACCGTGGCGCCCAAGGTGCTGAACATGGGCCCCGTGCGTTTTGACATCGAGCGGGCGGAACTGATGCGGGGAGATGCGCTGGTGCGACTGACAGCGACCGAAGTGCAGTTGATGCGCATCTTTTCGGAACATCTGCGCGAGCCTGTCAGCCGGACAAAACTGGTCGAGGATCTGGGACGCGACAAAGGTCAGGCGCAGGAACGGGCGGTCGATGTGCAGATCACCCGATTGCGGCGCAAGATCGAGGCAGATCCGAAACAGCCGCGCTACCTGCAGACGGTTCGGGGCGAGGGGTACATGCTGGCGCCGGACTGAGTGTCGGCTCACTTTTCCGTAAATCTATGTTTTATATAGAAAATTTCTCAAAAGACGGGATCTGTATCACTCTGGCAGTCTCTTTTGGGCCGCGCGCGGGGTGATGCATCATGCGCTGGCACGGGCATTCGGGACAAAGACGCGGTCAGCGTCAAAGCCTGAGCGGCTTGAGTTGTTGCGCAAGCAGGACTAAATAGCCCGGCATGGCGCGGATGTATGACACGGACGATCGGGCGTTCCTGCCCTGGCGGTTTTTCGGCGCCAAAACGGCATCTGTGTTGGCAGGGCTACCGGCGCGCGCGCCGAAACACCCCTGACCATACGACACCAAAGGAAACAACTTATGTCCCCCAAAACCCTGTATGACAAGATCTGGGACGCGCATGTTGTCCATGAAGAAGCCGACGGCACCTGCCTGCTGTATATCGAACGCCATCTGGTGCATGAAGTGACAAGCCCGCAGGCCTTTGAGGGTTTGCGCATGTCGGGCCGCAAGGTGCGCGCACCGCACAAGACCATCGCGGTTCCCGATCACAACGTGCCGACAACCGACGGTCGGGAAGACCATATTGAAGACGACCAGAGCCGGGTTCAGGTTGAAGCCCTTGACCGCAATGCGCGCGAGTTTGGTGTTCACTACTACCCGGTGCACGATGTCCGGCAGGGCATCGTTCATATTGTCGGCCCCGAGCAGGGCTGGACCTTGCCGGGCATGACCGTGGTCTGCGGTGACAGCCACACAGCCACGCATGGTGCGTTCGGCGCTCTGGCACACGGCATCGGCACATCGGAAGTCGAGCATGTGCTTGCAACGCAAACACTGATCCAGACCAAATCGAAGAACATGAAGGTCGAAGTGACGGGACAGCTTCGCCCCGGCGTGACGGCCAAAGACATCACCTTGTCCGTGATCGGTGAAACCGGAACCGCGGGCGGCACGGGCCATGTGATCGAATATTGCGGCGAGGCGATCCGCACGCTGTCAATGGAGGGCCGCATGACGGTCTGCAACATGGCGATCGAGGGCGGTGCCCGTGCAGGGCTCATCGCACCGGACGAAACCACCTTTGCCTATCTGAAGAACCGCGCCAACTCTCCCAAAGGGGAAATGTGGGACAAGGCGGTCGAGTGGTGGCGCACGCTGTATTCGGACGATGACGCGCACTGGGACAAAGTGATCACGATCCGCGCCGAGGACATCGCCCCGGTTGTGACATGGGGCACAAGCCCCGAGGACGTCTTGCCGATCACCAGCCAGGTGCCTGCGCCCGATGACTTTGAAGGCGGAAAGGTAAAGGCGGCAGAGCGGTCGCTGGAATACATGGGCCTGACGCCCGGCACGCCACTGAACGAGATCGAGATCGACGCGGTGTTCATCGGTTCCTGCACGAACGGGCGGATCGAGGATTTGCGCGCGGCGGCCGACATTCTGCGCGGGCGCAAGATCAAGGAGGGGCTGCGCGCGATGGTGGTCCCCGGCTCTGGTCTGGTGCGGGCGCAGGCCGAAGAGGAAGGGCTTGCCGAAGTTTTTCGTGAGGCCGGGTTCGAGTGGCGCCTGGCCGGTTGTTCGATGTGTCTGGGCATGAACCCCGATCAGCTGGCCGAATACGAGCGGTGCGCATCGACTTCGAACCGCAACTTCGAAGGACGGCAGGGCTACAAGGGACGCACGCATCTGATGAGCCCGGCCATGGCGGCAGCCGCCGCAGTCACGGGGCGACTGACGGATGTCAGGGAAATCAGCTGAAGCGTTTCGCGAAGACCCTAACATGTGGTGTTTTGCACATCGCCGCGACACGGGTGGATTCTGCGTGCGTCCGGTCCCGGGGGATGTCGATGGGTTGAGGCGGAGTGCGTTGGCACCGCTGTCGCCCTGTCTGCCGTGACCGGTGTTCAACGCGGGTCATGCACACACAGCACGGCTTGTACGGGTTCGCTGCATTCCGCGATTTCCGTTTGTTTCGAAACCTCTTAGAGTGGTGTTGAAAATCCGGAGGGTGACATGACGAAGTGGTATAGCTGGATGGGTGTCGGACTGCTGATGGTGGTGGGCGCCTTCTTTATTCTTGGCAATGCGATGGTGGCGTCGATTGCGGTCACGCAACTTGTCGGTATCGTCTTTCTGATCGCCGGTGGTGTGCAGGCGGTGGCCTCGATCATGGATCGCGAGCAGTCGGGCTGGTTCATTACGCTGGTACTGGGGCTGCTGGGGGTCTTTATCGGGTGGTCGTTTCTGTCAAATCCGCTGGAAGGCATGGTGTCGCTGACTTTGCTGGTGGCGATTCTTCTGTTGCTGGCCGGGGGCGTCCGGCTGTGGCTGGCCTTCAAAATGCGGGAAAGCCCGTTTTTCTGGCTGCTGCTGCTGTCGGGTGCGGTGGCGATCCTGCTGGCCGCCTGGATCTTTGCCAACTTCGCCACGGCGTCCATGACGGTTCTTGGCATCCTCTTTGGCGTAGAGGTTCTGATGAACGGCATCACGATGATCGTCATGTCACTGGCCATCAAACGCGGGGACATGAAGCTCGGTGCGTGACACGCGCCGGATCACACCAACCGGAGCGACACGAACACCCGACATGCCAGGGGTGTCGCGCGCGCTATTTGACGCGCATGCCGCGGATCACTACTTGTCCGGTATCGCACTGCCAATGGCGGACCCATCTGGCCCCAGGAGCCCTGATATGGAAAAGTTCGAGACACTGACCGGAATTGCGGCCCCGATGCCGCTGGTCAACATCGACACCGACATGATTATCCCGAAGCAGTTTCTGAAGACGATCAAGCGGTCGGGGCTCGGGGTGAACCTGTTCGATGAAATGCGGTATGACCGCGAAGGCAACGAAATATCGGAATTCGTGCTGAACAAACCGCAGTATCGCGCCGCAGAGATCCTTGTGGCCGGCGACAATTTTGGCTGCGGATCGAGCCGCGAACACGCGCCCTGGGCGATCAAGGACTTTGGCATCCGCTGTGTGATTTCGACGAGCTTCGCCGATATCTTTTACAACAACTGCTTCAAGAACGGGATCCTTCCGGTGGTCCTGCCGCAGGCGCATGTCGATATACTGATGATTGATGCCGAAAAGGGATCGAATGCGCGCATGATCGTTGATCTGGAAAACCAGAAGATCGTGACCTCTGACGGAGAAGCGTTCGATTTCGAGGTTGATCCGTTCAAGAAACACTGCCTAGTCGAAGGCCTCGACGACATTGGACACTCGTTGAAGAAGGTCGAAGCCATAGACGATTTTGAATCAAGAGCCGCTGCACAACGGCCCTGGCTCTGAAAACCGGGGTCCCGGCGATCAGCCGGGGCTAATTTTCGCCGAAAGTCTAAAAAAAATCTGTCTCGAATTTTAGGAACTGGTTGTGGAGCACTTGCGGAAAACCGCAATATGTTGCGTCCGCGCCTGCTTTTTTCGACCCGGTTGCGTGGAAATGATGCAATCGCGCACCAGTAACGCCATGATTTTGCCGGAGTTTCTAAGTCTAGCTATTCAATGACTTGAGACATCAGACGAAACAAGGCAAAAATTGGGCAACAATAAGGCACAACGCCACATTCGGCAGACCCAAGTTGATGCGCTGTTCCGGAAATCGGCCGGGGCAATGCCTCTCGAAGGGAAACAGGCAGTGGTTTCGCAGATTCTCAGTGCGCTTTTGCGCGCGACATGTGTGGCATTGCTGGTGGCGACACCCGCATTGTTCCTGCCGTGGGTTGCCAAGGATACCGCACAGATCGTCGTTGTCATCGCGCTGCTGTTTTCGCTGCTGACATTCATCGAGTATTTTGGTCGGTATCCCAGTTTTGTCGAATTCCGTTTTGCGCCGCCTTACAACCGGTTGAAGTTCGGCGCCGCGGCCCTTGTGGTGATCACGCTGTCGCTGATCGCGCGCGGCTATGTTGATCCGTCGCCTCTGACGATGGTGCTGACCTTCATCGGAAACGGGATGGGGCACGCGATGGAGTTCCCCTATTCCCCGGTGCAGATGTTCATTCTGATGCTGCCGCCCGAGGCAAGTCCGGACCTGGTCAATGCAATGCGCACGGCCGCGGGGTTTGCCTATGTGGTGTCGATCCTGATGGTGTTCATCTTTGTCATCATGGTTAGGATGATGGGCTGGCCGATGCGCTACGGCGCATTCAATGTCTGGGTCAACCTGCCGCTGTTCGACCCGACGCGGGGGGGCGACATCGTCGATCGTCTGAAGCGCGATTCCTGTCTTAACATTGTGTTAGGGGTTCTGCTGCCATTCTTGATTCCGGCCGTCATCAAGGCCGCGTCGTTCATTGTTGATCCGATTTCGATCGAAAGTTCGCAGACTCTGATATGGATCACGACAGTATGGGCCATTCTGCCGGCAAGTGTTCTGATGCGGGGGATCGCGCTGCTGCGCGTCGCGGAACTGATCGAAGCCAAGCGCAAGCGTGTCTACGCAAAAGCCGAAGCCGAAAGCATGCAGGAGGCCTGAAAAGGGCTGTTCTGAGCGGTGTGGCTGCCGCTCTTCTTTCACTCTGGTTGCAGACTTCCCAGGCGCTGGCGGACACGGTGCTGCGGATTGCGACCTATGCGACGGATCTGGAACGGGCCGGGCCCGGCCTGCTGTATCGTGACATACTGACGGGTGAGGACGAACAGGTCGAGGCCGTCGCCCAGATCATCGCCGACGCACGGCCCGACATCCTTGTTCTGCAGAGCATCGACTATGACCACAATCGCCGCGCACTGCTGGCCCTCAGGGACCGGATCGACGCCTATGGCTGGTATCTTGGCCATGCCTTTTCCAGGATGCCCAACGCGGGCCTCGCCACGGGTCTGGACCTCGATGGCGATGGGCGGCGTGGCGGGCCGCGTGATGCACAGGGTTATGGCGAGTTTCTGGGCCAGGGCGGCATGGCGGTCTTGTCGCGCTTTCCGATGGACGAAGACCGGATGACAGAGTTCACAGGGTTGCTCTGGCGCGATCTGCCGGGTGCGCTCTTGCCGGCAACGGCAGATGGACCTTTCCCGTCGGCGGACGCGCAAGCAGTGCAACGCCTGTCATCGGTCGCGCATTGGGTTCTGCCTGTCCGCGTCAGAGACAAAACACTGAACATTCTGACGTTTCATGCCTCGCCACCGGTTTTTGACGGCCCGGAAGACCGCAACGGACGACGCAATCATGATGAAATCACCATCTGGCAGGCCTATCTTGACGGGGCGCTCGGCGCGCTCGGGCCACCGCCCGCCCGGCCGTTCGTTCTGGCCGGGGACGCCAATCTTGATCCGGTGGACGGCGACGGGCGTAAATCCGCAATCCGGGCGCTTCTGACCGACGACAGGTTTCAGGATCCGGCACCCAGGCGCGCCGGGGCACCGCAGCAGGGCGAGGGTCACACCGGTGATCCCGCGCTGGACACCGTGTCCTGGCCCGGACCGGACCCGGGGGATCTGCGTGTAAGCTATGTTCTGCCGTCCAGCGATTTGTCGGTCGTGGATGCGGGCGTGATCTGGCCGGAGGCAGGCGCCCTGGCGGACCGGGTCCGGCGTGCCAGCCGGCACCGTCTGGTCTGGGTTGACATCAGGTTCTGAGCAATTGCGGCGCCCGGTGTGCGCGCTTTCTTGACCCTCACCGGGCTTCGGGCTACGCGAAGAGCCGCACGACACGAACCCCCTGGAGACCTCGACATGACCAAAGCCTCGCTTCTTATTCTGCCCGGTGACGGGATCGGCCCGGAGGTCATGGTCGAAGTCCGCAAGGTGATCGACTGGTTCGAGCGTCACCGCAACCTGGAGTTTGACGTCAGCGAGGATCTTGTGGGCGGTGCGGCCTACGATGCCCACGGCGTTCCGCTGACCGATGAAACGCTTGCCAGGGCGCAGGCGGTTGACGCGGTTCTGCTTGGTGCGGTCGGAGGGCCGAAATACGATGATCTGGACTTCTCGGTGAAACCGGAGCGCGGCCTTCTGCGTCTGCGCAAGGAGATGGACCTTTTCGCAAATCTGCGACCCGCCCAGTGTTTTGACGCGCTGGCGGATTTCAGCAGTCTGAAGCGCGACGTGGTGGCCGGGCTGGACATTGTCATCGTTCGGGAATTGACGAGCGGGATCTACTTTGGCGAGCCGCGCGGCATTGTTCAGGAAGGCAATGAGCGCGTGGGCATCAACACCCAACGCTATACGGAGTCGGAAATCGACCGGGTGGCGCGATCTGCGTTCGAGCTGGCGCGGCGGCGGTCGAACAAGGTGTGCTCGATGGAAAAGGCCAATGTCATGGAATCCGGCGTGCTGTGGCGCGAAGTCGTGCAGAAAGTGCATGACGAGGACTATCCCGATGTCGAACTGAGCCACATGTATGCCGACGCAGGCGCGATGCAGCTGTGCCGCTGGCCCAAGCAATTCGATGTGATCGTCACCGACAATCTGTTCGGCGACATGTTGTCGGATGCGGCGGCGATGCTGACGGGCAGCCTTGGGATGCTGCCATCGGCCAGTCTTGGCGCTCCAATGGAAAATGGCCGACCCAAAGCGCTTTATGAGCCCGTTCACGGCTCTGCGCCCGACATCGCCGGGCAGGGCATGGCCAACCCGATTGCCTGTATCCTGAGCTTTGCCATGGCGTTGCGCTACAGTTTCGACCAAGGAGACGAAGCGACGCGGATCGAACAGGCGGTCGAACGCGTGCTGGCTGACGGCGCGCGCACGGCCGACCTGCTGGGCGAAGAAGGCGTCGCCCCCTTGTCGACATCCGGGATGGGCGACGCGATCGTTGACGCGCTAGATACGTCGGTGTGATCGGGACGCGCCGCTATACGGCAAAGGATGCAGAGGCGTTTCTGACCCTTTATCGCGCCTGTCTGGAGCACTACCATGTCGGGCGCGCTTCGCTTGAAGACGAGGCGAAGATCATCGCCCTGCTCAACCAGGACCGGCACATGGCCTGTCTTCTGGCCTTTGAAGGCGATGTTGCGATGGGTTTTGCGACATGGGCCCTGACCTTTCCGGCCGGATCGGGAACCGCGCTCTACATGAAAGAGCTGTTTGTACCCGAATCCGCCCGCGGGCGCGGTGTTGGCCGGGCGCTGATGTCGGGACTGATCCGGATGGCACAGACCGAAGGCTGTGTGCGCGTAGACTGGCAGACCGATGGCCCGAACAAGGCCGCGCAACACTTCTATGCGCGCATGGGCGCACCGCGTTACGAGAAAATCACCTACCGCATCAATCAGACAGACTATGACACCTTTCTGGCCGCGCTGGACCCGGCCTGACGGGGTGCGGGCCTATCTGACCTCGATATAGATCACCGCCCAGACCTCCAGCCCGCCCAGCTCTTCTTCAAGTGCGGGATCGTCCTGTCGGGGGAATACCACCATCGCCGGCCCGAGATCGCCCAGACCAAGCGGCATATCCCCGATATGCGTGGCGAGGATCGGATCATAGGTGGCGATGAGCTCTGGTGGAATGTCAATCTGATAGCCGTCCAGCGCCAGAGGAGACAGAGTCTTGCCCGCAGCCCCGGCAAGCGCCGCCACGTCGGCCAGGGCCGGACCCGAGAAGCTCATCTCGGGCATGTCGGTGCCGGGCAGGGGGGCCTGGATTGTGCGCTGTGGCAGTCCGGCCAGCGTGGCCTCATCGACTGCGAACCCTTTGTCGAACTCAACCCCCAGAGCGCGGAACATCGTCACGTCGTCCGGGCCTGTCGCACCCCGGTTGGAGGTCTCGATGCCGCCTCCAAGCGTCACGATCACACGCTCTGCGGTCAGGGCCATGCCGGGCGCAAGACAAATACATGTCAAACCCCACAGTGCAACGGCGGCTGCCAGCTTCATGACGGTCCCTCCTGCTGTGCCGTTTGCAGTCGGAGCGATAATTCCCGTCTTGTCAAATCAATCCTGCGGACGTATGCCCCCCGGGTCGGAGTGTAGCTCAGCCTGGTAGAGCACTGTCTTCGGGAGGCAGGGGTCGTGAGTTCGAATCTCGCCACTCCGACCACATCCGGACGCTGGTGCCTTATCCCTGTACCGGCTTCCGTGCGATCTGGCTGACATAGGACATGAAGCCGAAGAAGCTGTCGTTGGCGACGCGCGCGCGTGCTTCCTGCTTCAGTGCACTGGCGGTGTCCGGCTGCAGCAAACCGGTTTCGGTCATACGATCCGCACCACGGTCGATCACCGTCAGAAAGTAAGAGGCATCTCCCTCCGCGATGTACCCGTGACCGCGGCGACGTCCCAGTTCGAAGCCGTTCGTCGCAAGAATTTCAGAGATCTGACGCATGATCCAAAGGTTCGTGACGTTTTGATTGATCATGAAACGGACCAGCTGATCCAGCGGGTCGAATTCTGCAATCTGCGCCGTCGCCGTATCGTAATCGCCGTCGCATATGGCCAAAAGCCCGCCCGGCTTCAGAATGCGATGTGCCTCACGCACGACATCCTCTGGTCCCGGCACATGGCACAGCAGGGTGTGCATCAGAACAAGATCCACGGATGCATCCCCCAGACCGGTGGTTTTTGCGTCACCCATGCGGAACGACAGGCCTTCCGTGTGTTCGAAGGCCGTCTGTGCGCGTTCGACCATGACCGGAGAGGGTTCGATGCCAAGCGCGCTGTGCGCGCCTGCCAGTGTCAGAAGGTCATGTGTCACGTGGCCCGTTCCAGAGCCCAGTTCCACCGCAAAGGCATCGGCCGGAAGGTCGAGACCAGACAGGTAATTTCGCCGGAGCTCGATCTGCGCGTCTTCCCGGCATCTGGCTTCCATCGCGTCGGCGATACGCGTCTGAAGCGCGGCGTCCTGATGGGCGAGGTCGGAATACGGATCTGCCATTTCTGTCAACCCTCAGGGAACTGGTCGCTGTACCAGCGCGCAAAGCTGGCGACGTTTGGTTCGAGGTCAGGTTGAAACCGTCCGGCTGACGCGTCGGGACAGGTCATCCCGCGCTGCTGGTTCACAAGCGCGGGGATGTCTTCGTCGAGGGCGGCATCCAGCCGGTCCAGATAGGCAGCGAGATGGGTCTCGAAATCCGGCAAGCCAACGATCTCCGGGTGGAAACACGCGGTCTGGACAACATGACATCGATCCGGGGCCACAGGATAGGCTTCGTA
>JBCCHI010000070.1:0-19723 GCA_039028815.1 Pseudomonadota bacterium | reverse complement strand
TTCCACCGAGATGAAAGTCGTCACCATTGTCCTCATAAGCGGTTTCAAGAAGCGCTGTCGCGTTTTCCGTCGCGATATCTTCGCGGACGAGTTCGTAGGCGAAGTTATTGATTTTCCTTGCGTCAAATTTGTGGGTTTGAAGCAACGACTTGTCTTTCATCAACGTGAGATGCCACTCAAGCGCAGCAAGAACGTTGGCTTCCTGCGTCTCAAGCGCCTTGCTCTTCAGCGCCTTGATCTCGGAGTCAAATGATGTGACAGTTTTCATACCAAGAGGGGCGATATCAATCTTGTCCAATTGCGCACGGACTGTCGAACCCGACCGCAGACTGCTGATGCTGAAGTTTTTCAGAGGCAGGTCCGCAGCAACGGGATTGTCGTCAAGCATTTCCACCATACCGGTTGGCTGGATGCGAAAATCTGCATAGAAAATCGCATTCGAATATTGAATGGTCGCTGCAGCGCGCCAATGATCCGGTTTTTCGGGATCAGGCCAGACTGTCAGGGGCCGAAGCAGTGGCGCCGCATCGGTTATTTCTTCCGAT
The DNA here is from genome assembly GCA_039028815.1 of Pseudomonadota bacterium. GTDB lineage: Bacteria > Pseudomonadota > Alphaproteobacteria > Rhodobacterales > Rhodobacteraceae > Roseovarius. The sequence continues at coordinate 19,178 of JBCCHI010000070.1, read as the reverse complement.
TTTGCATCGGCGCTCCACTGCATCTCTTCAAGAGTCTCGACCACCATGAATGCGCCTTCCTCACCATTGACGAACAGACAGAAAAAGCGAAGATAGGCCGCTGCATCCGCTGCGCTGTCAATAGAAACACCCATGCGGGCATTCGCCTCATGAATAGCCGGCGACGTTCCGTTCAACGAAAATATCTGATCCGGGAAAACCAGAAATGACAGCAAGCGCTTGGCGTCCTCACGGATCGTTTCAATTTCGATCAGACGGCCGTACTGGTAGAACGGTAAAACTGCCTCTCGTACGAAAAAGGTCTCATTCTCATCGGCATGTGCTGCTTGATGTAGTCCGGTGTGCTGCGTAAAGAGCGCTTTGGTTTCGCCGCGGTCCAGAGTTCGCCAATGTGCAGGATAGGCCGTGCCGTAAGTCCAGTTCAGCCTGGACGTGCCGTCATTTCGGTGGCTGAGCGGAGCAATTGATCGCAAGTCGGGGTTTTGGTCAAGCGTGGTCAGTGAAAGTTGCGAACGGGTTGAAGGTGAGGCTTGCGCTATTTCGGATTCAGACTGAATTACTTCGATGTAACTGTCGATTGTTTCGACGAGCCTGTTGAGACGCGCTACGTGCTCTTCTGCACCAGTTGTTTCGCGTTCGACAATGCGCTCCATGCTTTTCTGAGCTTCAGTGGAAATTTCAGAAAGATGGCTCGTACTGTTCTGAAACGCTTCGCGGTGCTCTGGGTTGGTCATGACGGTTGAAAGAAACCGGTCGACTGTGTCCAGAACGGTGTGAACATCCCTTTTGTCTTCAACAAGTTCAATTGCTTCGCGGGAATAAACGGCACCATTACGTACAAAAGTGGTGTGATCACCGGGAACCTGTACAAATTCGTTGATCATCTCGACTGTCTTTAAAAATGCAGCCCGTTTTTCATCTGGTTCAAGCGCGCCGCGCATGGCGAGCGACCCGGTTCCGTATTCAAGAATGGTACGGGCCATGCTCGAATGCGGGGAGAGTTCTTGCAAACGCTTCGCTTCTGCCAGACCCTGCTGCATCAGTCGCGTCCAATGGTCCGCCCCGATGCTGTCCGCGTTGTTTTCGGCGAGTTTCAGGTAGATGTACCCACGGTTTATTAGTCGGTGAATCTCCGATGTCCGAGACTGCCCATCCAGGTTCAACGTTTCCAGAGACCAGTTGATCAGCGCGAGCAGATCGTCATTGGTGCGCCCGGTTTCCAGTTCAGGGTGCAACACCAGCCACGGCAGTCCGGGTGACAGGAAACCAATGAAAATTTTCTGCGTGTCCTGCGGTGCTTCTGTCGCCAGTTCATAGGTTCTCCAAAGCTTGGCGGCAGATTGTGACATATCGTCATTCTCGCGTGCCTTGTCGATCCGAAATTTCAACCAATCCACGCCCATACCTGCGCGCATCTGCATGGCTTGGGTCGACCGGTCGCGTTGCCTCCAGGCGAGCACAAGCGACGAAAGCGCAGATCGGTCCAGAGAGGCTTGTGACAGCTCGGACGTTTCAAGTGCGCTCTGACCTCGTTCATACAGTGCGCTTATCAGAAGGCGGGTCAACCTGTTGTTTTCCCGATCTTCAGCAAGCATTGCCTCTGCAAGTTCAACGGCTTCGTGAGACTCTTCCATCGCGGCAGTCGCTTCGTTTTGAACACGGCGGCTGAATTGGGAGGTCCCGTTCAAGTATTCGACACGGACTATACGCCTTTTGTCAGATGTCTCCGGCACCAGCGATTCAAACAGTTGGTATTCCGCTTTCAGTTCACGCAGCATGTCGTCTGCGTTCAGTACACCAGAGTCGAAATACTCAAGAGCGTCATACGCGCCACTCATTGCATCGAGAGTTGTCAGAATACGAACTTCCAGGACGTCTGCGAATGCCGCCTTCAGGTCGGGGTCGATCGGTCCAACCTTAGGGTCGCCGAGCGGCGGTAGTTCGGGGTGGGACGACCGCATGTTTGCGGCCAGGTCGTTAATCTCCTGCGCGAATGACAGAATTTCTTCGACTTGAACACCATTGCTGGCAAGACTGTATCGTCGATCCAGAATACGCGCGCGGGTGTGCCATTGAGTCGGGTCAGAAATGGCCGCTGTGCCCGCCTCGCCTTCTTTCAGAAGTGCCTCGGCACGACGGTAATATGTCTCCGCCGCGTCGAACTGCGCCTGATGAAACAACACGTCCGCCTTGATCATCAGGGCGGAGAGGCGCTGTTCATCGGACGCGATCTCGTTGTTCTGATCGAGTGTCAGAGCCTCCAAACGATCCGCCCTGCTGGCAGCCTCGTCGATCCATTGCGCGTCAAGCAGGGTTTGCGCGGATCGAATCAAAAGCTCAATTCTTCTCTTGGCAATTTCGCGATCGTTTTCGACCTTTGCCGCCATTCGCTCGAGTGCGTCTTCACGGTCAAGAATAAGTGCATGAAGCGTGGTTACAGGTACTTTCAGGCCCTGATCCATGCGATTGAAAAGACCTAGCGCCAGATCCTCGGCCGCGCCGGCTGCAACCACAGTGACCTCTTTGGCCGTTCGCTGCTGGTCATAGCCCCACCATGCCGCGGCGGAGGCCATGATGGCCAGGCTGGACACCGCGCCCAGAGAGCCCAGCAGAAACCGTCTTTGACGGCGCTGGCGCTCCAGCGTGGCGGCCTCTTCGCGGTTTGCATTCTCTTCACTTTCGCGCAGGAAGTCGGCAACGCTGTCGTAATCATCAGAGTAACGCGACGCCCATGCCCGCGTGGGCTGCGTGCGATGCCACCAACTGCCCAGATTGGCGAGATCGAGGCCGACAAGAAGCCCGCCCTCACCGGCGCGATATCTGGAATTCGCAGAGGAAAGCCGCCGCCAGAAGGAAGCCGCCCGATTTTCTTCGGCCACCCACTCCCGCAATTGAGACCATTGCCGGATCAGGCTTTCGTGACTGATGTCGACAATCGTGTCGTCGTGCAGGGTGACACGTGACCCGGGCCGAAGGAAACTGCAATCATCCGAACGAAACACATTCAGGATTTTAACAACCGTTTCGCTGTCGGACGAGGTTGACGCCACAAGGTCGGCCAGTCGCATGGGACGCCTTGTTGCCGTTTCTGTAGAGTATCCGTCGACGAGGTTGCAGAAAATCGCGGCAACTACGGATTTTTCGTCATCCGTGAATTGCGACAGCAGTTCATTGCCATGCGCATCAAGAGCGCCGTCCAATCCGCCAAGGCCGAGATAGCCATCGAGTGTCAGACACCCCGTTTCAGCCGACATGCGCCACAATCTGTTCAGCACGTGTTGCATGAGAGGCAGCTGATCCGCGCGGCGGGCCATGGACTTCAGGCGGTCCGTGCCGCTTTCGCTGTCCCATGGTGCAAAACTGATCATGTCATTGAGCAGCCGATTGACCAGTGCATCTTCGATCTGGCCGCCAACCAAACGTGTCGGTCCGACTACGGCCTCTCTGCATTGCTGGCGTGTCATCCGGGGTGTCAGATAGGTGCCCCGGTTTATGATTTCCGCCAGTCCCGGGATCAGCGCACATGCGCCAAGGAATTCTGACCTCATGGTCATGACGACGTGAATCGATGCCTCTTCCGAGTTGCAGCTTTCGATGAGCAAACGGACAAACGCCTCTGCCTCTTCCCGATCGGCATATCCCCCGAAACGGAACAGTTCTTCGAACTGATCGACGAGTAAAAGCAGGTTTTGCCCTGCCGGAAGATTTCCCTCCACGCACCATTCTACCAACGACCGCGGTCCCTGCCGCAACATTGCAGCAAGCAGTTCCTGCCGCACCGTTGCATCGGCGGATGACGCTCCGGCTTCGTCCTGTATCTTCAGTAACTCCGCCGCGAGGTTCGAAAACGGTGCGCCGCCCGGTGTGAAGACGCACAGCGCCCAGTCCGAGCCCGCCGGATGCAATCCAAGTTCCAGACCGTCCAGGAGACCCGTTCGCACAAGCGATGATTTGCCCGATCCCGAAGATCCCAGAACCGCAAGAAACCGGGTTTCGGCCAGCTTGTCGATCATTTGATCTACAGCGCCATCACGGCCAAAGAAGAAATCCGCTTCGTCATGCTCAAAGGCACGCAGTCCCGGATAGGGCAGACGGCTTATTGGCTCATTCATTTAGCGGTCTCGAGAAACTTCAGCAGAGTATCGACCTCAAGCCCGTCCCGTCCGTCAATGACTTCGACATAGGGCAGCGACAAACCGACATCAGGTTTGTCCGGTGGCGGGGCAAGATACACGGCGACCTTTTCGGGTGGTTCGTCACGGGTTGCCATGAGCCTGTGCATGCGCCTCAGATTGGTGCGCACCCACTTGCTTGGGGCTGCGCCATGCACGAACACGAGTGAATCGCTTTCACAGATATGTTCCTCGAGTTCTTGCCGGATTTCTTCTGAACTGCCTTCGAAGGTCGGCAAACCAACCGGAAAATTCGCGTCCTTGAGGCCGTCCGCGAGTGCTTGCGCTACATCCAGATCGCTGCGATCCGCGCCGACATAAACAACGGATTTCGGGATTTCTCTCCGGGGCGCCCGCATTCGATCAAGCGCTGTCAGAATCTCGCTCTTGAAACTTTCAAGTCCGCAGGCAACCAACGATGGGCTGTTGAGCATGTCGCGCTGAGGTTCGGACGGTACGCTTGCCGCGTCTGTTTCCGGGTGGCACCACATCAGCATCTGCTTGTCGCTGGCGCAGGCCATATCAAACTGGCAACGACTGTATCCTTCCGGAAGGTCAGGTGGGCGTCGACCCACGGCTCGGCCAACCAACTGCACCACAAGGTCAGCTTCAGCCAGGTCATTTGCGAAAGCGTCGCGAAAAGCCTCGCCGCCCTGCGGGTAGTCGACCTCCGGGAGAACGCGGGTCTGCATCTGTTGCAGAAACGTTCGAACCTGCTCGCATTCCCATTCCAGCTCGTCCGTCACCTGCGCAAGCAACACGGTGCCGCGTGAACCAGATTGTTCGGGGCTGTCCGAAGACCCTGCGCCTTGAGGGGCGCGCGCGCTATCGTCAGGCTGTCGCTCACGAAGATCGATTAATTTGTCTCGAATTTGCGCAGACAGCTTGATCAGCTTTTGGACAAACGTCCGCTGATCAAGCTGAGGATCAAGTGTCAGAGGCGCGCGGCTTTCTTCTTCGATCACATGCCAGAAGTGCGCGCGAGGCTTGGCATGGAGCGCCCTCGGATAATCCTCGGGCCGATCAAGAGGCAGCATTTCAACTGCAAACAGGCGGTCTTCGTGGTCTTGCAAGCCTGTGAAGGCATCCAGTTCGCGCCGTGTCCATTCACGCGCAACGTAACTCGGCGAACTTACCGCAAGAAAAATCGCCGACTGCTGCACCTCCCTGACCAGATCATCAACCAGATGATCGCCCGAAAGATCGCGTTGATCAAAATAAATGCGCAGGTCGTCCCCGCACCCGAGACGTTGCTGAATGCTGGTGCCGAGATAGGTGACAAACTGCGATACCCATTTTGTGCCGCTCGCGCCCGCCTTGTTGTCGGTGTGGGCGTAACTGACAAAAATGTCGTGCTTGAATCCAGGAGTTAAAGCCATGATCACACGTTAACTGTTGACCGCGCGGACTGCCAATCAAATTCGAGTGCGACATGTTCGAAAACTATAGGCAGACAGTCGTCCGACCAGACGACTTCCCGTATAGGTGGATTCAGTCGGCCGGAGACCAGATGCAGGAAAACAAAACGCGCGACCGCCCATAGAGTTTTTGATAAATAGCTTCGTTTCGAAGCCACAACGGGCGGCTAGATCGTCGCTGCGAATCTGGTGACAAAATCCTTCAACTGGGCCTTTGCTTTGTCGTCGGTCAACGTGCCGTCCTCATCAAAAAGATGCCCGGCGCCTCCAATCATTAGCCGTCCTTCGAACCACGGACGGGTTTTCAGCGTTCTGAGAACCGGCCACCATGCGTCCTGCGCCAGAACTGTTCCGAAACTCATTGGAGATGCGCCAATGACTGCCACGGGTTTGTCAAAGAACAGCTTCGCGCTCGGCCCGCTTGCCATCCAATCTATTGCGTTCTTGAACACGCCCGGGATTCCGTTGTTGTATTCCGGCGTTGCAAGCAACAGCCCGTCAGCCTGTTTCAGTTGGTCGCAGAGCGTTTTCACCGCAGGTGGCGATCCCTGTTCGGCCTCCAGATCGGCATTGTAGAGCGGCACATCCGAGATCGAGCCGATAACCAGTTCCACGTCTTTCGGCGCAAGCGTGCGCGCTGCGCGCAGCAGCCCGCAGTTATAGGAGGCGCGCCGCAGACTTCCTGACAGACCGAGAATTGACACCATAGTTCAGCCCTTTCGGCGTGTACTTCAGTCGTGTTCTGACTGGCATGATACTACCCCAGCTCTGTATCGTTTGAACAGTACCGGCGCGCGTCGGGAACGCCGGCGTTGACACCGGTGACCGCGGTTTCGGCTCTGGCCATGTCTTCCAGCGATTGGACATTTGCACCAATCACATCTAACGTCCGACTGCATGTCAGTTGCGACAAGTTGACGCTTGCATTTGCCTGGATCGGTCCGTGTTTTGCCCAAGCGGATGCCGTCGCGAAATCTAGACCGGGGCTATGTCATGAACCCTTCCAGATTTTCGCTGCTTCTTGTGGTTTTTATCGACGTCATGGGGTTCGGTCTTATCCTGCCGATCTTCAACACGATCCTTCTCGATGCTCAGCAATCCTTTCTGCCAAAAGATACCAGTTCGAGTGCACGGCAGTTTCATTATGCCTTTGTTATAGCCATTTTCTTCCTGTTCTACTTTTTCGGCGCAGCTTTTATCGCGAAAGTGTCCGACTACGTGGGGCGCAAGAAGGGTATTATGATCTGCCTCAGCGGTGCCCTGATCGGATACATTCTGACAGTCGTTTCGCTGTCCACGTCGAGCTATTGGCTCTTGGTTCTCGGGAGGGCGGTGTCGGGGTTCACGACCGCCAATCAACCGATCGCGCAAGCTGCGTTGATTGACATAAGTCCGGGTGAAAAGGAAAAATCGAAAAACCTCGGCATGATCGTCGCCGCATCCGCGCTGGGGCTGCTTGGCGGACCTTTGATATCGGGTTTGCTCAGCGATCAGACGCTTTTGGGGTCATATGCGTCGCTGGAACTACCTTTCTATGTCGCGATAGCACTGGTCTTGCTCAACATGGCGCTGATCCTGGTTTTCTTTTCCGAACCTGGATTTGTGCGCAAAAAGATAGATTTCGGTCTGTCTGATGTTTTTCTGAACCTGTGGCGGGTGCGGTCAGATCCGGCCGTTCTTCGGCTTTCGGTTGTCATGCTGTTCGCGCTGATGTCCCTGAACGCGTTCTTCTTCTTTCTGGACACCTACCTTCTTACAAAGTTCAAGTTCGATACCTTGCAAAACAGCATGGCTCTTGTCGTGTTTGGCGGCGCTATGGCGTTTGGAAGTGGATATCTGACCGCGCCATTGCACGAACGTTTCAGCAAGTTCAGCATTCTTTATGTGTCCATCGCGGCAATGGGCGCCGGCATACTGGCGTTTATGCTAAATCCGGTCGCGGATCTTTCCTATGTTCTGATTGTTCCGATCACACTTGCCTTTGCAATCATGTATCCGACGATGCTGTCTTTGTTCTCTGGCAGTGTGGGGCCTTCGGAACAGGGATGGGTTATGGGCGTGACCGTTGCGATGTACGCCCTGGGGTCGGGAACAATCACGGCCCTGAGCGGGTCGCTCATGACGATCAATCTGCATATGCCGTTTGTCGTGGCCGTTGCATGCAGCGGTATCGCGCTTGCGTTTATGGCCGTCCTGTTTCGGAACCCCGCGGTAAAGGCATTGGACGACCGGGGCGACAAAGGCGTTTCGCCTTGATCGTTAGACATCCACTCAGGCGAAACGCGGGTAGACTATGAGTGTTTCGCGATACTTCCCGGAGGGCGGCGGTTTGACCGCGTGAACGCTCGACTTTCTTGTGATTGAGCCGTTGCAGGACAGGCGATCTGAAATGCGATGGGCGTAACCCATCGCCATCGGGATCATGCGGTCGCGTCACGCAACTGTGTCTCCTGGCCGCGCCGCTCATAGCATTGGACCGGATGGATCGCATGCACTAACACTCGTGCAGGACCAGCCGGACCAAGCTGCTCAGTCCGACCGAACACGTGCGAGAGACCTGATGAAGATTGAGCGAGTCGCAGACTCTGTGAGGGCACTGAAAGGGGCAGAGCGTATCTTGTGCGATGTCGACGGCTGCCTTGTTTCGGGCAATCGTGTTTTGCCCGGCGCAGATGTTTTTGTGTCGCGCTTTGGCGAAAAGCTGTCGCTGGTAACGAACAACTCCACTGACTCGGCAGTGTCGCTTTCCCGCAGACTTGCAGAGACGGGACTGCACGTTGTTGCCGACCAGATCTTTGCAGCCGGTGAAGTCGCGGTTGCGGTGCTGGCGCATCACAAGCCGTCTGCAAGAGTATTCGCGCTGGCAAATCCTGAACTTCAGTCGGTCTGTGTTCATCATGGTCTGGTGTTGAGTGACACGAACCCCGAGTTCTTGCTGATCTGTCGGGACACATCTCTCTCGTTCGAGCGCCTTGAGCTTGCGGTTCGCTTCGCCGACGAAGGTGTCCCTGTCGTGCTGGCAAACCGGGATCTGTCTCACCCGGGGGAGCACGGTCCGGCTATCGAAACCGGCGCACTCTTTGCGGTCTTGTCCGCGATCACCCGACCGGTCGTGTGGAAAGAAATTGGGAAGCCCGTGCCGACTCTGATTGAGGCGGCGCTAACCGAAACCGAACCCGGGAACGCCGTGTTTGTGGGAGACAATGCCGATACCGATCTGGCAGGGGCACAAGCGGCGGGAATTCCCTGTATTCTGGTGGGCGGGGGTCCGCATGCGATTGCACCCGATATTGGAACGCTTCTGGCCGCAGAGCAGAAGACAGCGCCGAGTTGAAGATCATGTGTTCATTATGCCGACCGAAGACTGGCGTACGATCAAGTCGCTGATGTTTTGGGCAAACGTGGCTCAAGATGTTTCGTGGCGCGGACACGGCTGACGTGCCCGCGCCAGAACCCGATCAGAAGAAATCAAATCCAAAGTCGAACTCACCAAAAGAGCCTGCGTCGAAAGGCTCGCCGATCGTTTGCCTGCCAGTCACGATACTCTCGCCGTTCGAGGCCGTCTGACCACCCGTATTCAGCGTGATTCCGTTGCCATTGACCGTGTTTCCACCGGTAAAGACCGATGTTCCGCCGAAGACATCTCCCAGGTCAAAAAGTCCCGCGAAGCCGAAGCTTGCTGCATTCCCCGATGTGGACACACCATTCACGGTGTTTCCGCCGGTGGAAATGACGTTGTTGCCGACTTGACCGAATGAGCCGGGCACTTCCATACCGTTGATGGTATTGCCGCCTTCGAAAATGAAGGAATCACCAAAGAACATGTTCTTCTCCTTGTCGTCTTTGAGTATTGCCGACGGCATCCTCGTGCTCGACGCGGGCTGCCGTCTCAGGCCGGGTAAAGGCCGCCTGTAGTCACGGCAATTCACATAAATTTGTTGCTTAATATTTGAGCGAAAAGTTGCTAAACATATAATTTATATGGCATAAATCTGCTTCTGTTCGGAGCATTCAGGGCCTGGTGGCTTTTTCGACAACTCCGGTTGCACTGGCGTTCGGGCCACCTTTCAGAAATCGGCCCGGGCTGCCAGGAAAGGCCTCGCGCACAAGACGAACTGCAGCCCATGAGCAATACGAGACGGACAAGCCGCAGATCGCAATCCATTAGACAATCTTCGCGACTTTGCGCTGCAAGGTCCCTTCGGAGGGCATGTGAAATGCTCTTGGCACGCTGTTTGACCGACAGTTCAAGTCTGTCGCAGAGCTAGCGGCGCCAGGTCAGAAATGGCACCCAGCCTTCGAAAAAGAGTGCCAGAGCCATGACAAGCAGCCCGAACGCGACAGCGCCCAAAAGCACCCTTGATAAACCTCTGAGTGCGGGATCCGGACGGATCACGCAGATGCCGGCGTAAATCGCAGCCGCAGGCCAGGTCAAACTGAGCGCAGCTAGAAAGAGCGCGGAAAAGCTTGGGTATGACAGCCGTTCCAGGGCGGACAGAGGCCCCAGAATGCCCCAAAGCAGGTACAGAATATGCAGCGCCAGCAAACAGAGCCCACTGACGCCCAAGCCAAGAGCGGCGCGGGTCGCAGGGCCCGGTTTGCCCGGCGTCAACAGTTTCGCCGCGCCCCAGAAGCCGGCTCCGCATGCAAGAACGAGAATTGCAATGGCGCTCCACGGCCAGACCCATTTGAGCGTGCCAACGACAGGATTTAGCCGGCGATACGTCAGTTGACCATTGCCCAGCATCACGATCTGATCTTCCGGTGTCCGGCTGAACACGTGTGACACAACTGGAAATCGATCCGTGTGAAACTGCCGGTCGGATACAGGTATCAGCAGATCGTTCGCCCCAAGACGATCGCGTGCAATCAGCCTGCTGCCATCATCGGTGGGTTCCAGTCTGGTCAGACCGATTGATTTGCTGATCCAGCTACGTACAAGACTGTCATCTGTAAAGGGCTCCCAAAAGCCGACAAGATCCCCGGTGTCGATGCCTTGGGCTTCCTCAAGCGGGGGCAAGGCCGGTATGTTGCGTGCCACGTGAGCGGCCAGAGTCTCGCGCATGTCGTGAAATACGCGTCGGTCTGCCCCGTTGGCGACCAGAACGAAGCCACTTTTTTGATCCGGCAATGTGCCCAGCGTGGTCTGGAATCCATCAATGCGGCCCCAATGGCCCCAGAACATCTGACCACCTGCGATAAACCCGAAAAACCCGAGCCCGTATATGTGCTTGTACCCGTCCCTGGCCGCGAGCGACGACTGCGGGTCACGCAACCGCGCAACAGTTTGGCGCGAGACCGGTCCCGTTTCAGGATCAGAAAGAAACACCAAGAGCCGCGCAAGATCGTCGATCGGTGAAACAAGTGCGCCGGACGGCCGGACACTCAGATGCCACTGGGCTTCCCGTTCACCGTTCGTGTCGTAACTGACGCGGACGCGCCCGACAGCTGGGTCGGTCAGATCAAACGAAGACGAAATCATGCCAAGCGGGCCCAGAACCCGGTCTTTGACGAGTGTGTCAAATGGCAGTCCGGTCACGGCCTCTGCCATCGCCGCGGCCAGCGTATGATTGCCGTTGGCGTACGAGAAATACCGGCCTGGTGGCCAGCGCAGTTTGTGAGCAGAGTGCGTGGCATAGTCCATAGCAGTATAATCTGGTTCCACTGACGCGTGATCAGCGTGGGACGTCCCGGGCAGCCCGCTGGTTTGCTCCAGCAGGTGCACGAGACGCAGGGGGTCGGTATCCGCCCACGGGTTCGCGATCTGCACGTCTGGCAAAACACTGTCGACCCGCGTGTCGAGGTCCAGAAGACCTTCGTCGACAAGTGTCATGAGCAGCAGCGTCGTGACTGTCTTCGACAGCGAGCCGACACGAAAAGCGCCTTCTTCCCTGTCCGTTCCTTCGTTTTGAAGCTCTTCGATGAGGGTGACTTCGCCATCTTCAACCACAGCATAACTGACGGACGGTATGGTGCTCTGATTGAGAAGCTCCTTCAGTCGTGCTTGCAGCGCGTCGCTGGCACATGCCGACTGAACCCCGACTAGTAAAAGGACACACAGGATCTGAACGGCGACTCTCAAGGCCAGTCCTCCTCAAAATGCATGTTTTGACCGAGCAGTGCGGCAGGATTGCCCAGACCGGGCACCCAGGACAAACCCGCAACCGTGACGGAAACGCGAGCGCCCCTTTGCGCCGCCCAAGCCGAGAAACCGGGTACATCGCCGTCATGCCACAACCCGTCTGCGCTGCGTTTTGCCAGCCAGTGATAGCTGGGGTCGATTTCGGGCGCGGACCGGAGAATGTGAAACGCTTTGCAAAGAAGACGCGGGAGATTGCAGAGCCGGGCATGCATTGCTCCAGCAGCACCCGCCCAGCTGGGGTTGAAGTGCGTCGCAGGGTAGAGCTGTGCGCCGTATTCGACATGTTGGGGGCTTTGGCCGTATCGCCAACCTTCCGGATGCGGTCGGGGCAGGCCACCGCCAAGCCCCAGTGTCCTGCCGAAAACGTCCATGACATGGTCATCGAATGCGCGACCTGTCTCCTTTGCAATCGCCAGAGTGATCAGAATGGCATTGATGTTCGCATATCCGGCGCGGCTGCCGTCGCGCGGTCGCGACAGACTTGCCGAAACGACATCTTCAACCGGCACAGCAGCGGTGACATCCGCATTTACAACGTTGCGAAATGCCGGGTCTTCCAACGCATCGCGCAAACCTGTGCGGTGCGCCAGACAGTCGATCAACGTCACATCCGAAGGAAGGTTGGGAAGGTTCAGGAGGTCCGAGATCGGGTTGTCGGGATTTATCCGTCCCTGTTCTGCCAGACGTGCGGCGATGGCTCCGACAAAAAGTTTGGAGACACTGCCAATCCGCACATGCATGCTCAGCCGGATGGTCTGCGAACGCGGCCCTGTCCTTTGCCATCCATGTCCCGATCCATCATTCAGCATCGCCCAGGGCAGGCCGGCGTCCAGCAGCGCTTGAGAGCTCATTTGCCGACCCTCTTCGGCACAATCGCGATATGGCCCGTTTCCGTGTCGGTGAGGATGTTGACCGAAACATCAAAAACGTCTTCGAACAGTGTCGGCGTGACGACCTCTTCCGGTGCGCCCTGTCCAACAACACCCCCCGATTTCATGACGACGATGTGATCCGCAAACTGCGCCGCCTGTGCAATGTCGTGAATGGCGACGACCACAGTCAGTCCGGTGTCGTGCACGCGCTGCCGGAGCAGGGCGAGAATGGAAATCTGCTGCGCTATATCAAGCGAACTGGTCGGCTCATCCAACAGCAGAATCTGAGGCGTTTGAGTCAGCGTCATTGCGATGAACGCGCGTTGCCGCTGACCGCCGGAGAGCGCCTCGACAGGCGTGTCCAGAAACTGCCGGACACCTGTGGCCCGTGCCGCATCTTCAAGCGCTCTCTGATCATCCGCGCGCCACGGTTCGAAGAAGGGGCGGTGCGGGACACGGCCAAGCTCAAGCAGTTCCGACACAAGCACACCGGAGGAAACTTCTGGTGTCTGTGGCAAGAACCCGAGAACAGAAGCGCGTTCTCTGCTGCGAATGGTCTGGATGTCCCCGCCCCGAAGTCTCACCGTGCCGGATCGAGGTGTTTCCACACCTGCAAGCAAAGACAGAAGGGTGGACTTTCCGCATCCGTTCGGTCCCACGAGCGCTGTCATCTTGAACGCCGGAAGTGTCAGCGTCAGCCGGTCAATGATCACCACACCCGGGCTGTGACCAAACACGATGTTTTCGGCAGACAGAATTGGATCAGTCATTCTGACGCGCCATGACAATAAAGAACCAGGGCGCTCCAACCAATGCGGTGATCAGGCCTGCCGGAACCTGATCAGGAGATAGGACCAGCCGCCCCGCAAGGTCCGCCAGTGCGACGAGACTTGCGCCGATCAACATCGTGCATGGCAATATGCGTATGAAACCCTGGCCAACCACACGCCGTGCCAGATGCGGCGCGACAAGGCCCACAAAACTCACGACTCCAACGACAGATGTTGCAATTCCGGCGGCTGTTGCAGCAACCAGCAAAGGCAGCAGGGTCATTTTCTGCCCTATGCCTATGCCTGCCGCGCTGCGGGTATCGAGTGAAAGTGCATCCAGGGAACGGCTGAAGGGTCGCAGTGCGGCAAACAACACTGTGGCCATGCCAGCCATTATTGCTGCCTGGCGAAACGTCATGCCATTCAGATCACCCCCCAGCCACGCCAGAAGCTGAGGCAATCTTTCCGGAGAACTCGACAGGCTAAGTGCAGTCAAGAGCGCGCCACACAAAGCCGAGAGGGCGATGCCCGCCAGAATAAAGCGTGCGCTGACCGGCTGGCCGGGGGACCAGCCAAAACCAAGTACAATTGCCATGACAAGCAGAGCGCCGCTGCTGGCAGCGACAGAAATACCTAGCTGAGAAACTGCGCCGGGGCTGAGCAGCAGGACGCCCGCCGCCGCCAGCGCAGCCCCTGCATTCAGCCCCAGCACGCCCGGCTCTACCAGAGGGTTACGCAATACCCGTTGCATCAGAAGACCTGCCGTCGAAAGGCTTGCCCCGACACAGGCGGCAACGACAAAACGCGCAAGCCGCATCTGAACGATCAACTGCGTGGTCTCATCATTCCATATCCCGGGCAGCGAAATCGTCGTGAACCCGAGGCTGACACTGGCGACACCTGTCAAACCCAAACCAAGTATGAGACCGGCCACAGCCCGCGACGCACGGTTCCTCAGCGCTTTCTGGATCTCGCTGTGTTCGGTCGCGCGCATCAAAGGAATCCTTTTCTGCGCTGAAGAAGCGACAGGTAGACCGGAATCCCCATAATCGCCAGAAGCACACCGATCGGCCATTCTGCCGGTGCCACGATCAGCCGCGCCAGTGCGTCGGCGACGACGACCGAAACTGCGCCGAATATCGCGGCGAGCGGAAACAAAGTGGTGGGTCGCGGCCCCAGTGCGCCGCGCGCTGCATGCGGCGCAGCCAATCCGACAAAGGCAACCGGCCCGGCCAGAGAAACCGCCAGACCGCACAGGACGGCTGCTACAAGAACGGCAATCGCGCGCAGCCTCACAACGTCAACGCCAAGCGATTGGGCCTGCTTCGTCCCGAGCACCAGAATCGACAGCGCAGGCGCCAGCAACAACCCTGCACCGATCGCCAGTGCCAGACCCGGCAGAAACACCGGCAGCATGTCCTTCGGCCGGTCCGCCACCGAACCGGCGAGCCAAAGCTGAGTGACTTCCAGCGTGTTTGGAACCAGCAAAAGCACAACATGCATCAGGCTGCCCAACGTCAGCATGATGACCGTTCCGGCCAATAGCAGCCTGAGCGGGTGCCGTCCTATACCGTCTGCTCCACCGGCCAGCGTGTAGACCAGCATTCCGGTCAGACACGCACCCAGGATCGCCGTCGTACCCAGGACCGATACGGGCGGGGGTTCGCCCAGAAGAACCACGCAGATGACGACAGCCAGAGCCGCGCCAGAATTTATGCCCAACAGCCCCGGGTCCGCCAAAATGTTGCGTGTCAGCGTTTGCAGGATCGCGCCGGACAGCCCGAGCGCTGCACCAACCAGCGCCGCGATCGCCAGTCTGGGCAAGCGGGATGACCACAGGATGAGCGCTTCGATACTATCGGATTGCGGATCAGCAAGTGCCGTTACGATTGCGCGGGGCGAGATGCTGCGCACGCCAAGGCACAGCGAAAAAAAACAAACCACACACAGCAACATGCACGCGCAGGCAATGACCACGCCCGGATTGGACTTTGCATGTCCGTTCATTCCGGCGGCAAGCCGAATATCCTTCGGATATCGGCAAGAACGGCGTGAGCAGAAGGAAGCCCGCCGAACCCCATCCAGTGCTTTGGTTCCACACGGAACGCGCGCCCTTCCCTGACCGCGGGCAGTGCCTGCCAGATGGCTGTGCTGGTCACTTCCTTTTCCAGTTCTTCGGCATTGCCCTCGTGATGAGCACCGCCGATTGTGTAGATCAGGATGTCGCCTTGCAGCTCCAGAAGACCTTCCAGCGTTGGACGGCGCAGAACAGTGTCATCCGTTGCGGTTTCAAACGGCGGCCGTGCAAGGCCCAACTCTGTCAGCAGGGATATGGGGGCATAGGCTTCGGGGCCATCGACATAAACCTGAAAGCCGCCTGGGACGATCCTTAGAAACGAAACTGTCGTGTGATCGGGAAGCAGCGCTGCGGTTGCGTCCAGTCTTGCTTGGAACGCGTCGAGCGCGTGTTCTGCCTTTTCAGGCTGCCCGACGGCCCGGGCGATTGTCTGGTAGTAAAGACGCCAGTCCGACGTGTCGATAAGAACTGTTGGCGCAATCTCCGACAGGCTGCTCAGAAGTTTCTCCTGACCGTAGGCCGCCCCAAGGATAAGGTCGGGGTCCTGTGCAAGTATCGCCTCGAGATTGGGAGCAGTCGCTTGTCCCACGGTAACAAGGTTCTCGGGGACCTGCTGGGGCAGGTCGCGTCCGGACTGCGTGCTGGCCACGACGGATGCACCGAGATCAAGCGACATGAGCAATGTGTAGAACGGGTCGAGCGTCACGATGCGCTTTGGCGCATATGGAACACAGACATCTCCTGCAAGCAGCGCCTCTCCCGACAAGGTGCGCCCGGCGCAATCGGACGACAGGGACAGTGATTGCGTTGGCATCAAGAGCCACAACGCAACCCACGCGCTCACGATTGGCCAAGGGTTCTGATATCGCACGTGATCCGCCCAGATACACATAAGGAGAGTCAGACGAGGCTATCAGCCCGTCAGGGCGGTTGCGTGTCTTACGGATTGGCTCCGTTGCACGTCGGTATAGTCATAAGATGTAAGCGGCGCAACACAGAGGGTCGAACGCGCGAACCGTGGAGAATCATGAAATAGTCGAAGAAGTCTCCACATATCCGACCAGCTTTGACGGTGCAGGTGACTGACAATAACTCCCCAAGGAGTTGAATGCGACACGTGTTTGGAGAGCCGGATGCTATAGGTCACGCGCCGTACCCCGCTCATTTGAGTTAAAGCATTGAAAAGCGATTTCGGATCGGTTAATTTTTTTGCGATTCTCTGTCGAGCTACGCTCGCCTAGCGTTCGCGGTAGGTACGAAGCCATAGAAACGAAGCATCTGCGAGGGCAGATACGGGGGTTTTATGGCTTTGGGTTCTTGTCGCGCTTGGCGGAGCCTGAGCGCATTCCCGTTGTTGATTTGTTTTGCCCAGGCGGGCATGGCGCAGGATGATGAGTCCTTTGACCTCGGCACCGTTGTGGTCAGCGGTGCAAAGGCGGAAGTGACCTACAAGGACACGCCGGATTCGGTCGGTGTTCTGACGGGCGAGAGCATTGAAGAACTTGGTGTCACCGACATCAATGACGCGTTTGAGCTTTTCGGAAATGTTCGGAAATTCGAAGGCAACAGAGGCGAAAACGGCATCGTCATTCGGGGCATAAACTCTGAAGGCGTAACTGAATCGTTTAACAATGCCCCACTGACGTCATTCATAATCGATGGCGCCATCCAGTCACGGGAAGCCACGCGACGAGGGGCGCGCGGGCTCTGGGATGTGGAACAGGTCGAAGTTTTTCGCGGGCCGCAATCCACCCTGCAGGGGCGCGGTTCGCTTGCAGGTGCCGTGATCGTCCAGACAAAAGACCCAACCTTTGACTGGGAAGCCGAAGGTCGGTTGCGCTTTGGCGAGTTCGGTCAAAGAGAGGCGGCAGCCGTCATTTCCGGCCCGATTGTAGAAGATACGCTGGCCTTCCGCATCAGCGCAGAGACACGCCGTTCCGACGGGACCATCCAGTTCAACGATCCGGCAAACAATATCATCGGTGAAGATACATTTGATCAGTTGCGCGCAAAACTGCTGTACACACCGCCGGAAATTCCGGGGCTCAGTGTCAAGCTGACCTTCAGCAATACGGAAGACAAACCAGGCGTAAACGCCGTCAATTCCGATGACTTCTTCGATCGCGTGTTTCTGACCGGTGCGGCCAGCGCGGTGGAAATTCGCGAGGCCACAAACAAAAATTTGGTTCTGGAAATTGCCTACGAGTTCGAAAACGGCAACACGCTGACGTCAATCACGTCCTACATAGATTCGGTAACCGATATTTCTACTCCTGCCGGTTCCCTTTTCTCCAGAGTTGAAAATCGTGGCGGTGAGGACTTCACTCAGGATCTCCGGTATTCGTTCGGACGTGTCGAAGACACGTTTTCAGGTGTCATCGGCCTGTTTTACGGTGACTTTACGCTGCCGCGCGATTCTCTTGTGACCAGTGGCGCGTTCACAGTTCAGCAGCTGACCTCCAACGACAATACGCAGAACTTTTCAGTGTATGCAGACGTGAGATGGCGTTTCGCAGACAGGTGGAGCCTTTTGGCGGGCGGCCGCTACACTTATGAACGTGTCCAGGAAATCTCGAATGGTGTATCGCTTGGAACGCCGATCAGCGTCAATAGTACGGAAGAGTTCGATATCTTTCTGCCCCGGCTCGGGTTTGCCTATGACGTCACTGAATTTCAGACACTTTCAGCGCTTTACAGCCGTGGCTATCGGTCTGGTTTCAGTGAAGTTGTCGCTGGAAGTGTAAACAGGATCGAACCGGAGATACTGGACTCTTACGAAATTTCCTACAAGGCGATTTCACCAGATAACAACTGGACGTTTGCCGCAACTGTTTTTTATGGTGAGTATAAAGATCAGCAGATCGTGATACCTGCGGTTCTGCCGGCGCTTCCACGCACGCAGAATGCAGGCCGGTCAGAGCTGTGGGGCGCAGAGTTTGAAGGCACATATCAATTTGCCAATGGTTTGAACCTGTTCGGGTCAATTGGGTTGCTCCAGACCGAGTTTCAGAACTTTGTGACAAGCGAGGGGAATTTTTCCGGAAACGAGTTTCCAGAGGCTCCTGCCGTGACGATCGGACTGGGTGCCTTCTACAGCGATCCCTCCGGTTTTTTTGCCGGCGTAACAGCCTCTTACACCGATAACTACTTTGCCACCGGCGCGATCAATAACGATCCCGCGTTGCGCGTGCCATCCTTTACGAACGTTGATCTTCAATTCGGTTACGCGCGCGATCAGTTTCGCGCGAGACTCTACGTCGATAATCTTTTCGACACGGATTACGTGACCAGTCTTTTCAATACTGCAGAAGGCGCTGCACCTGTTGAAGCAACTGTAAATGACCCGCGAAGGGTGGGTTTTGAGGTGTCATATGTCTTTTGATGTCTTGAAATCCGAAAAGCCAGCGACGGGCCCAAAGGCCTGTGCCACTCAAACTGAACGAACGACTTAACTAGGGTGGAATGATCATGATTACGACAATGAATGAGCTTGTGATAATTGACATCAATGTCACGAATCCGCAGGTCCTGGCCGATGATCTGAAGCAGGGTCAGACCGTGCGGCTGATCCAACCACATGAAGATGCGCTGTCAGTTATTGCAGAAAGCCTGAAAGACCTTGGCGCGGTATCGTCATTGCACATCGTGTCGCATGGCGCACCTGGTCGTCTTTATTTGGCAGGAGATGAAATCAATACGGGCGTTTTGCGTGAACGCGAAGCATTTG